>PWTK01000106.1 GCA_003563895.1 Syntrophomonadaceae bacterium | reverse complement strand
TTGGTTGTTTTGGTCACAGCTCGACATATCTTCCCTGCCGGAAAAATTTTAAAAGCGGCTGCTCCTACAACCATTATTCAATGATCATGGAGTCATTGCTCTCATCCCAGCTGACACCCTTGGTGATTGTTAACTCCTGCGGTTCCTGGAGCATTGGATAAACCGTAAGCTTTCCGGAAGCCAGGTCCAGGGTGTAGCGGCTTACTTGGTCAACTATTTTGTTTTCCTCTTTCACACTACCCTTGTAAACAGCAATCATACACATCTGCATTTGCCTCCTTAAACTTCATTATTTCTCCACACAACGAATAATCACCAACTCCCGCTCTACTCCACCGTCACGCTTTTGGCCAGGTTGCGCGGCTTGTCGACGGGGCAGCCGCGCTCCACCGCTGCCTGGTAGGAAATGAGCTGCAGGGGCACAACGCTGATGACAGGGAGCAGAAAATCCAGGGTGGCCGGGAGGTAAAACACTTCATCCAGTTCCTCTTCCAGGCCCTGCATGCCTTCCTGGGCCAAGCAGAAGACATAGCCGCCGCGGGCCTTGACTTCTTTAATGTTGCTGAGGGATTTATCCTGGAGAGCCTTTTGGGTGACCAGCGCAACGACCGGGATCCCCTCTACGATGAGGGCCAGCGTGCCGTGTTTGAGCTCGCCGGAAGCATAGGCCTCAGCGTGGATGTAAGAGATCTCTTTCAGCTTGAGAGCACCCTCCAGGGCCACGGCAAAGTCCATGTTGCGCCCGATGAAAAAGGCGTTTTCCCAGCGGGAGAGGTAGGCAGAAAACCTTTTTAGCTCCCTTTCGCGCCCCAGGACGTTTTCGACTTTTTCGGGCAGCCGGAAGATGGCACGGCCGCCCTCTTCCAGGGCCGATGCGTCCATGGCGCCGCGCACCCGGCCCATGTGCAAGGTAATCAAGTAAAGCGCCAGCAGCTGGGTGATATAGGCCTTGGTGGAGGCCACAGCGATCTCCGGGCCGGCCCAGGTGTAAAGCACTTTATCGGCTTCGCGCGCCACAGAGCTTCCCACAACGTTGGTAATGGCCAGAACCCGCACCCCTTTCCCCCGGACCAGGCGCAGGGCAGCCAGGGTGTCGGCCGTTTCTCCCGACTGGCTGATGACGATCACCAGGCTGCTTTCGTCCAGGAGCGGGTCCCGGTAGCGGAATTCCGAGGCCAGGTCGACCTCCACGGGGAGCCGCAGCGCCCTTTCCATGGCGTACTTGCCCACCAGCCCGGCGTGGTAGGATGTGCCGCAGGCCACGATAAAAACGCGGCGGGTCGAGGCGATCTCTTCGTCGGTGAGGTTCAGCTCGGAGAGATCGATCTTGCGGCCCTCTTCCAGGAGGCGTCCCCGCATTGTCTCGCGCAGGGCATGGGGCTGCTCCATGATCTCTTTGATCATGAAATGGGGGTGGCCGCCCTTTTCGGCCTGCACCGCATCCCAGTCGATGTGGAACACCTCCTTGCTGACTCCTTTCCCCTCGGGGGAAAAGACCTCCACCACGTCCTTTGTCACCCGGGCAGCCTCACCGTCTTCCAGGATGTAGATGCGGCGCGTATACTGCAGGATGGCCGGGACATCTGAAGCGACAAAGTTTTCGTTCTTGCCCAGGCCAATGATGAGGGGGCTGTCTTTGCGGGCACAAACCATTTGATCATTTTTGCCGCGGGCCACAGCCACCAGGGCAAAAGACCCCTCTACCTGGGCCAGGGCCTGCTGCACGCTGCCCAGCAGGTCGCCGTTATAAAAGTGTTTAATCAGGTGGGCCAGCACTTCGGTGTCGGTCTCGGACTGGAACTTGTGGCCTGCTTCCTCCATCCACTCGCGTATAAACCGGTAATTTTCGATGATGCCGTTGTGCACCACGGCAAAGTCGCCCGAACAGCAGCAGTGGGGATGGGCGTTGACATCGGAGGGAGCGCCGTGAGTCGCCCAGCGGGTGTGCCCGATGCCGGTGCTGCCGTTGGGAAACTTTGCGCCGACTTTATTCTCCAGTTGTTCGAGCTCTCCCTTGGCCTTGATCACTTCCAGGCGGCTGCCGTTCACAAGGGCCACACCGGCAGAATCGTAACCCCGGTATTCGAGCTTTTTCAAGCCTTCTATGAGGATGGAATAAGCATCCTGGCTGCCTATGTAACCAACAATACCGCACATAAACAAACCTCCAGTTTTTCCTTAATTTAAGGCGGCTGAACAGCGCCGCCTGTATTTTACGCTTTTTGCTCTTGCGGGGCGCCCAGCTCCGCCTTGACCGCCGTCAGCAGTTCATCGGAAACCTGCTCCAGGAGGTGGCTGTCTTCTCCTTCCACCATGATGCGAACCAGGGGTTCGGTGCCGGAAGCGCGCAAGAGCACCCGGCCTCTGCGGCCGAGCTTGTTTTCGGCCTGCTGCAGGCATTCCCGGATGCGGGGGTACTGCTCCCACCTTCTATCGCGCACGCGGCAGTTGACCAGTTTTTGCGGCAGGCGCCGGATGATGGAGGCGAGCCGGGAAAGGGGAAGCCCTTTTTCTGCCATGACATTTAGGAGCTGCAGGGACGTCAGAAGCCCGTCCCCCGTGGGAAGGATCTCTGAAAAGATGATGTGGCCGGACTGTTCCCCCCCGAGGACATAGCCGCCGCGCAGCATCTCTTCCTGCACGTAGCGGTCGCCCACCTTGGTGCGCCGGACGCGGAACCCTTTTTCTTCCCCCACCAGGTCGAGCCCGCCGTTGCTCATGACGGTCGCCACAATGGTATCGCCGTGCAGCCGTCCGCATTCCTTGAGATGGGATCCGCAAACGGCCATGATGGCATCGCCGTCCAGCAGGGAACCTTTCTCGTCCACGGCGATCAAGCGGTCGCCGTCACCGTCGAAAGCCAGCCCGGCGTGTGCCTTATGCTCCGGCACGGCTTTCTGGAGGGTTTCCGGGTTGGTCGAACCGCAATTCACGTTGATATTCAGGCCCGTGGGCGTGCAGAACATCGAGCTTACCTGGGCCCCCAGCTCCCGGTAAAGGGCCGGCGCGATGCGGTAAAGGGAGCCGTGGGCGCAGTCCAGCACAATCCTTGTACCGTCAAGCCGCGGGGCAGCTTTTTTCAGGTGCTCCATGTAGCGCTGGTTGAGCCTCTCGGCGCGGCAGGCACGTCCCACATTTTTGCCTCCGGGGGCTTCGAAGGAAACGTTATCGCGATAGAGCTGCTCCGCTTTCTCTTCCAAAACGGAAGGAAGCTTGTAGCCCGCAGCGTTAAAAAATTTGATCCCGTTGTCTTCCACCGGGTTGTGCGAAGCGGATACCATGACGCCGCCGGCCGCATCGCTCTGACCCGTCAGGTAGGCTACCGCGGGGGTGGAAGTCACCCCCAGCAAGCGCACGTCGACACCGGCGGAGTTTATACCGGCGATCAAGGCGCCTTCCAGCATGTTTCCAGAAATGCGCGTGTCGCGCCCCAAAAGTATAAATGGGCGATCGGAGTTGGTCTCCTGTTTTAAAAGATGGGCCACAATGCGGCCCATTTTAAGTGCCAGGTGGGGGGAAAGTTCTTCGTTGGCCTTACCCCGGATGCCGTCAGTGCCGAAAAGTTTATCCATATGCTCACCTTCACGTCGGTTCAAGATTTCCTTTACGATTCCTCTTCCTCCTCATACAGTAAAATCTGAACATACACCGCTTCCCTGTCTGCAGAGGTTACCCCATCGGGGAATACTAGAGGTACTTCTTCGGTAAACTGTGTAGGCCGGCCGGACAGATCGATTGTTTCGGTGTTAATTGAGTCAATCCCTGCCAAAACCTCCTGAGGCGCCCGGATAAGGACTTCCGTATATTCAAGGGTGATGGACTTTACGGAATCGCCGTTGTTGGTAAATTGGGGAACGATGGAAACTCGTTCCTCCGAAAATCCGATTTCCGCCATAATCTCAACGGAAGAGGGGATGATATCAACACCTTCCACCTGGTTGCCATCGGCATCCAGGGCATAGAGGGTGGCCGTGAAAAAGAGGTCTTCTTCCGCGCCCTCCAGGTCCAGGGGGAAAACAACCTTTTCCACTTCCTGCACATTGCGGCGGGGGCCGCGGACAAACACCTCTTCGGGGTCAAAGTCTACCTGGTGCAGCATCATCCCTTCGGCCGGTGTGCCCCGCTGCAAGCTCTCTACCGATATCTGTTTGCTGACCATCTCTTCCAGCACGACCTCTGTCGTGGAAGGGGAGATGCGCACGATGCTCAACCCGGCGGGCGCATCGGCACGGATGCGCACTTCATGCCTTCCCTCTTCCAGGCCGTTTAGCTCGATGTAAGCCTCCAGGTCGGCGGGTGTCAATCCATCAAAGGCCTGGGGAAAGCCCTGCAAGGTGATGTCGACGCTTTCCTCCGCTTCTGCCACTGCCAGATCTTCGCCCAGCCCGCGCGCGTGTAAAGGAATCTCGCTGTAGGTGTAGCGGACCTGGGTCCCCCAGACGTCCTCCCCTTCTCCGGCAATAAAAAACCACAAAATGAGGGCAAGGAAAAGGGAAAGAATCTTTAAAAAGGCGGGGCTTTTGGTAAATTTAGTCCTTGTCCTCATTGTTTTTGGAAAACCTCCAGGGCCAGAAGCTGGCGGCTTCTTTCTTCTCCTTTCGGGGGCGCAAATACAGATTGATGAGGGTGCTCCGAAGGGGTTTTTCGTCCAGGTATCGCGTCAGCTTTCCCTCGTGGGCGAGGGAAATCACCCCGGTTTCCTCCGATATGATAATGGCCACGGCATCGGTGATCTCAGTAATCCCCAGGGCGGCCCGATGCCTTGTCCCCAGTTCTTTGCTCAGGTTCGGATTTTCGGTGAGGGGCAGAAAGCAGCCCGCCGCAGCCACCTTGTTGCCCCGGATGATTACGGCGCCGTCATGCAGGGGGCTGCGGGGCATGAAAATATTGATCAACAGCTCGGCGGTTGCTGTGCCCTCAATGTGGATCCCCGTCTCCACAAAATCTTTCAAACCCGTTTCTCTTTCCAAAATGATCAGTGCCCCGATGCGTTTCTTAACCAGCACCGGGATGGCTTTTAACATTTCTTCTAAAAATTTCCTGAATTCCTCGTCCTCGGCATCAAAAAAAGAGCGCTGAAATGCCGTTCCACGCCCCAACTGTTCCAGGGCCCTCCGAAGTTCGGGCTGGAAGACAATGGGTATGGCAATTAGCCCCATGGTCATTAAACCCTGGAGAAGCGTGTTTATCGTTCTTAACCCCAGCTGGTCACTCGCCACCATGGCCACCAGGAGAACGACCAGCCCCTTGACCAGCTGCTCGGCCCGGGTGCCCTGGATAAGGAGGATAACGCGGTAAAAGATATAGGCGACAACAGCGATATCAATAATGTCCCGCCAGCCGGGCCTGAAATGAGCAATGAATGTGACCAATTGTTCCCACATTCTTTTGGATCAAACACTCCATTTCTGCAATTTTGTTAACTTAATTCTTCTTTCAAAGGCAAATACCTTTTTAAAGGCCCATTTTTTTATAAAATGTTGCACGGGGAACCGTTTCCCGGCACATCTGCACCGCTCGCCGCTCGGTTCTCATCATAAGTCGACCCTGCCAGGCGGCGCCGCATGCTGCAGGAAGGGGCGGCATGCGGGCAAAACGGCCGGGCATGAAAACTGTCCGGCGGCAGTTGAAAAAGCTTCAAGGAAATCATGCTTTTTCCTTTCCCCCGCGGCGGGTTGCTCACCGATCAAAAAGCCGGCTCTTCTCCATAAACATACCCGCCGAGGGCCAGGGGATGCCCGCATTTTTTGCACTTATTACCCGAAAGCCCGGCATTTTTCGTGCCGAAGCCGTGTCGGCTGAGGAGGAGATTTTTGCAAGAGGGGCAGTAGGTGCTGCTGCGCTCGGAATCCATGACGTTGCCCAGGTAAACGTAAGACAGCTTTTCCCGGGCTTGATCCCAGGCCCGCTTCATGGTTTCGACAGGTGTCGGGGGAAGGTTCAGGCGGTGGCTGGGAAAGTAGCGGCTGAAGTGCACGGGCATCTTCTCGTCCAGGGAAGCCGCCCAGTCCACAAATTCGCCTATCTCCTCCGGGCTGTCGTTAAGGGTGGTGATAATGAGGTACGTCACCTCCACGTGGCAGTCCTGCAGGGCTCTTTCTACGGTGCGCAGGGTGTCCCGGTAACCCTTCCCCCCGCAGTAGCGGCGGTAAAAATCGTCGCTGAAAGCCTTCACGTCGACATTCATGGCGTGGACAAAGGGGAGGAGCTCAGCCAGGGGAGCGGGGTTAATGAGCCCGTTGGTTACCAGGACATTCTTATACCCGCCGGCAGCCAGTTCTTCTGCGCACTCGCGTACGAACTCGTACCATACGGCGGGCTCGTTGTAGGTATAGGCCGCGCCCAGCTGCTGGCGCAAAGGCCTGCCGTCCAATATGCCGCGCAGTTCCTGGGGAGTGATGGACTCCATCCCGGCCGTTCTTTCCCCGTGAGCCAGCGACCAGTTCTGGCAGAAAGAGCAGCGCAGGTTGCAGCCCACAGTACCCAGCGAGGCGATCTCCCAGCCGGGATAAAAGTGGTAAAGGGGCTTTTTTTCGATGGGGTCTATGGCAAAGGCTGCACAGAGGCCATAGTTGAGCGATACCAGCTTGCCCCCCTCCACCTTGCGCACCCCACAGACACCGTGCTGCCCCTCTTTGAGCCTGCACTCGTGAGGACACAGCTGACAGAGCACGCCCTTTTCGTCCACGGTATAGAAATGTGCTTCTTGCATGCTTCATGACTCCTTTGCAAAACAGATGCTTAGTGATAGCGAACCACCTGGAAGCGGTAAATCTCCACCGGTTCTTCGGGCAAAATACCTGCTTTTTGCCTGGCGATGCGCAGCTGTTCTTCCACCGTGTTCACGCCTTCCAGCGCCGGGAGGAGCAGGCCGGTTTTCCGACCGCTGCGCACGATCACCCCGTACTCCCTGGGATCCAGCTGTGCCGGGTCTTCCACCTTTTCCGGCTCGGAAAGCACATCCACGCTATACGTTAGCTGGTCCAGTTCTGACGGTGAAACCGGGGGAAAACGGGGATCTCTCAGCCCGGCACTGACGGCGTTGGCCGCGATTTCCTCCGCCAAATTTTTTTGAGTGGGAGCTACCGTGCCGATGCACCCACGCAGCTCTCCCCCTTTTTTAAAGGACACAAATGCCGCCCCGGGCTTTTGGAGTTCAGGCGGAATCTCACCTGGAGGCTTGGAAGGGCTTTCTCCTTTCACCTTGCTCTCCAGCGCCCTGCGGGCGATCTCCACATAGACGCTTCCCTGCTGGCGGTTATTCTCCCTGGTCAACAACAGACCTCCTTACTCTCAAAAATCCCCAGCCCCGCGGGATGACGGGGCAGATCCGGCGACCTGTCAACAAACCAAGCCTCGGTTTCGGTGGACAATACCCGTTAAGGCATAACCGCTGCGTTGAGTATAGTATTGAATCCCCACTTCAAGCAAAACAAGGCCATAATTTGCCTGATAGCGCACCGGGCAGATCGCCGCCCAGGTCACTGGCGGAGGGCGAAGCGGGCCACCATGTAACCCACCCCGAAAGGTCCTTCGTAGGAAAGAACCTCCGCCTCCACCTCTTTGCCTTCAAGGGCTCCCAGCAGAACTGCGATGGAACGCAGCCCGCATTCCCCGGCATCGGCAACGAGTTCGTCATCCATGGAAAGGATTTCTTCCACTTGATACTGGCGGATATATTCAACCAGCTTTTCGTCGAACTCTTTCCCCCGGGGGTGATAGCCCGCCGGGGCGCCCCGCGTCAAACGATGAGAGAGGTCCCCACTGGCCACCACGGCTATCCTGCGGCCCAGCGATTCCGCGGCCCTGCTGATGATCCGCCCAAAACGGAACAGTTCGCGGTTGGGCTGAAGGGAAAAAGCGATGGGAACCACGCTGCTTCCCAGGCCCGCTTCCTGCAGATAGTAGAGGGGGACGGTCACCCCATGATCCAGCCGGCCTCCCCCTTCACCCTGGAAGGTTACCCCGATTCCTTGCCCCTCGCTCTCCCCCTCGATGGCTTTCAGCAGCGGAAGGTCATTTTTGGCTGTAAGCCTTACGCCCGGAGCAAAAAAGCGGCTGAAATCGCCCTGCAGCTCCTCGGCGGAAAGGATCACCGGCGCCTCCCGACCCACCGGCCCGTGGGGCGTGATAATGAGGGTGGTTTCCGGTGCAGCCTCTGCTGTCTCGCGTGCAAATCGGCGCAGGGCCCCGACCGTATTTTGCACCTTTTCCAGCTCACCCTTCCCGATCTCCGGGATGATGATGGGGGGGTGAGGCACAATACCTGCCGCGACAAGGGTCAACCCGATCCCCCCTTGAAAATTTTTTGAGGCATAACGTTGTAGTCAGCCTTTCGTTTAAACCACATTCTATCATATTTCCCGGAACTCATCCACAGGGGGAAATAAAAAGGAGCAGCCCCCTGCAAAAGGGGGCTGCCCTTGTGTAAAGAAATGACTGGCTTTTGGGGGCTGCCTGGGCCACGGCCGGCCTGGGGGATGCGGGGCTTCACGGCAGTGCGCTTAAGGCGGCTCTCTCTTACCCGGAAAAACAGCGCCTGCGTCCTCGCAGAATTAAGCGATCCAGGCCTTTTGTGGTTATGCCCGTGAAGGGTCTCTATAAATACGCCTTTTCCAACGCGTGCCTATCTGTGTCGGGCGGAGATATTATCTTCTTCCGGGTTTTTGTTCTTCTTTTTGTCCATTTGCTTCTGCTGGGCCAATTTTTCCTGGTAGCGCTGCTCCAGTTCCTCAAAAACCCGCAATACGGCCTGCAGGGACAGGACCAGCATCTCCCTCTCTTCGGAACTCATCCGCTCCGCCAGGTTGTTAAAACGCAGCGTGCGGCGGTTAAAAACCAGTCTGGCCAGCTGTTTCCCATAGGAGGTGAGTGTAACCCGCACCACCCGCCGGTCTTTTTCATCTCGATCGCGGTGCACCAGGTTCAAGTCGACCAGCCGGTTGATCATCCTTGTCACTGCGCTTTCGGCCAGGAAAAGTTCCTGGCTGAGCTCGCCCATGGTCATGCTCTCGTTAAAGTAGAGGACGAGCAGGGCGTTAACCTGCCCGGGGGTGACCTCCAGCCCCGTCAGCTCGCGCGTTTCTTCCGTCCCCAGGTAGTGCATGAGCTTGGGGAATATCGTCTGTATCGCGGCGGTAAAGGTATCGCTGTCACGGTAATCCACGATCTTTTCCGTCCCTCCTCTGAGTCGCTTAAGCCGCCGGAGCCCGGCAAGTCTATGCCGGACCCCGGCGGCCGGGGCATTGAAAAACGGTTACTTCAACACAAAGTACTTTTTGGAAGCCAGCATTTCGTCGGCGATCTCCCTCTTGCGCTGGTAAATGTTGATGGGTTCAAAGCGGGAGAGTTTCCGCTGTGCAGACAGAAGGGTGCGCTGGGTGTCTCCCTCTTCCATGGCCGCAATGGCATCTTTGCCCCACTTGTCAAACTTGGGCATGGCTTCGTCCACAAAGCATTCCGTCATTTTGATGGCCAGGGCAGCTGTCTCTTCGCCTTTGTTGGCAATAATTTTCCTGGCGCGCAGCAGGGCGCTCTCCGCAGCAAAGACCTGAATGGCCATGTCGGCGATGACGGCCAGGATCTCCTGTTCTTTCTGGATGGCTTCACCGTATTTCTGCACGGCAGTGCCTGCAACCATGAGGAACAGCTTCTTCATGTTCTCTACCAGGTTCTCTTCCTTGGCCAGCGGCTCATCGGGGATATCCGCCATCATGGGCATCATCAGCTCTTCCTGGAGCTTCTGTGCGGCCTGGATCAGCTCGATCTCGCCCTTCATGGCTTTGCGCATCAGGGTGGCCGGGATGATGAGGCGGTTGATCTCGTTGGTTCCTTCAAAGATACGGTTGACGCGGCTGTCGCGGTAGGCCCGCTCCACGGCATATTCCTGGCTGTAGCCGTAGCCGCCGTAAATCTGTACCCCTTCGTCCACGACGAAGTCAAACGCCTCGGAACCGAAGACCTTGTTCACGGAGCACTCGATGGCGTACTCCTGGATGCCGTCGGCGATTTTCTTGCCGGCATCCTCGCCTTCCAGGTCCATGGAACTCAGCAGGTCCTCGATGAGGCCGCCGGTGCGGTAAATCATGCTCTCGGTGACGTAGGTCTGGATGGCCATGTCGGCGATCTTGTTCTTGATGAGGCCGAACTTGGCAATGGGGCGCCCGAACTGCTCACGCTGCAGGGCGTAATCGGCCGAAAGGGCCAGCACGTTCTTGGCTGCGCCCACACAGCCGGCACCGAGCTTGAAGCGGCCGATGTTGAGGATGTTAAACGCCACCTGGTGGCCTTTTCCTTCCTGCCAGAGCATGTTTTCCACCGGCACCTTGCAGTCGTCGAAAATAAGGCTGCAGGTGGAAGAGCCCTTCAGGCCCATCTTCGTCTCTTCTGGATCGATGGAAAGCCCCGGGGCATCTCCATCAACGATGAACGCGGTGAATTTTTCGCCGTCGATCTTGGCGTACGTAACAATGACATCGGCCCAGCTGGCGTTGGAGATCCACATCTTGCTGCCGTTGAGGATATAGTATTTACCGTCTTCGCTCAGTTCAGCCCTGGTTTTGCTGTTCAGGGCGTCGGAGCCGGCTTCAGGCTCGGTTAAAGCATAGGCGGCAATTTTTTCCCCTGTGGCGAGCCCTGGCAGGTACTTCTGCTTCTGCTCTTCGGTGCCGAAAAAGACGATGGGCAGCGTGCCGATACCCGTATGGGCACCGAAAGCCGTAGAAAAAGAGCCGCAGCCGGAGATGTTTTCGGTAACGATCAGGGTTGAGATTTTGTCCGCCTCGTCTCCGCCATACTTCTCGGGGATGTCGACGCTCAACAGCCCGAGCTCTCCGGCTTTTTTGAGCAGCGAGGTGGTTACTCCTTCTTCCATGGCTTCAATTTCTTCCACTTTCTCCAGGATCATGTTATCGTTGAAATCCTTGCTCATCTGGTGGATCATGAGATGGGTTTCATCAAAGTCCTCAGGGGTGAATACGTCCTGGGGATCGGTTTTGGTAATAAGGTAAGATCCGCCTTTTACCATTTCATGTTCGGACATGCGCGGGTCACTCCTTTATCAATGGTTGTTTGATGGGTTATTCGGCATCCCACAGCTCTTTAGCGCCGCTCCAGGCCCCCGGCAGCACCCATCCCGCCGCCGATACACATGGAGACCATGCCGTAGCGCGCCCCCTGGCGTTTCATCTCGTGGAGCAGCGTCACGGTAAGCTTGGCGCCGGTGCACCCCAGGGGGTGCCCCAGGGCAATGGCGCCACCGTTGAAGTTCAACTTGCTCTCGTCCATACCCAGCTCGCGGATCACGGCCAGCGACTGGGCGGCAAAGGCTTCGTTCAGCTCGATAACCTCGATGTCTTTCAGTTCCAGGGAAGCCAGCTGCAGAGCCTTGGGTATGGCCACCACCGGGCCGATGCCCATCACATCCGGGTCTACTCCGCCCGAGGCGAAGCTGCGGAAATAAGCCAGGGGCTCCAGTCCCATTTCCTCGGCCTTTTCTTTGGACATGACGACGACTGCCGCTGCGCCGTCATTCATCTGGGAGGAATTTCCGGCTGTCACGGTGCCGCCCTGCTTGAAAACAGGGCGCAGCTTGGCCAGTCCCTCCGCGGTTGAATCGGGGCGGACCCCTTCATCGGTATCAAAGAGCACTTCCTCTTCGAAAAAGCGGCCCCTGTTATCCACGCCCTTCTTCTTGACGGTCACGGGGACAATCTCTTCCTTGAACTTGCCCTCTTCGATCGCCCTGGCCGCCTTCTGGTGGCTGGATGCGGCGAATTTGTCCTGGTCTTCGCGGTTGATATTGTAACGCTCGGACACTTTTTCAGCCGTGAGGCCCATGGAAATATAAGCCTCGGGATAATTGTCCGCCAGGTAGGGGTTGGGTGCCAGCTTGTTTCCCCCCATGGGAACCATGCTCATGCTCTCCACCCCGCCGGCAATAATGATGTCGGCCGCCCCGGTCTGGACCTGCGAAGCCGCCAGGGCAATGCTCTGCAGCCCGGAGGCGCAGAAGCGGTTTACCGTGTAGCCGGGCACGGAAGGCGGCAGGCCGGCCCTCTGGCAGGCAATGCGGCTCACGTTCATGCCCTGTTCTCCCTCGGGGAAAGCGCAGCCGAGGATGACATCTTCCACGTCTTCGGCCTTCAAGCCGTTGGCCCTGTTAATCACCTCATTGATCACCAGGGCGGCCAGGTCGTCCGGCCTGGTTTCCCTTAAAGTTCCTCTATTGGCACGCCCGATGGGTGTGCGGGTTCCGGCGACGATCACAGCCTCACGCATATCAATCCCTCCTC
>PWTK01000087.1 GCA_003563895.1 Syntrophomonadaceae bacterium | reverse complement strand
CCGGCCATAAAGGGCCTGATGGGTGTCTTCACTTTTGCCGGCAGGCAGCTGGAAACCGTGGTCGATGGGGTTATCGTCAATCCTGTTGCCCCCCTTTACCGGGTTAGCCAAAAAGCGGCCCGGTGGGACGAGCAGCTCAGCCCCGGTTTTATCGAGCCTTCCCTGAAGGCCTTGAACGGTGCGTACACCTTCACCGCCGGTTTGCTGGAAACGGGCGTGGAAGGCGTGCTCGTGAAAAGCCTTACCCCTCTAAGCCGGCTCAGCAAAAGAGCGGCCAGCTGGGATGAACGGCTCACGCCAAACGTTGTTCAACCGCTGCTTGGTTTGTTGCTGCGGGTTTATTCCGGGTTCGGGAGGATACTTGATGTTATGGCGGAAAGCTTATTTGTTGGAAGCATCAAGCCGGTGTTTCGCATTTTTAATGGCATGAACGCCTTTGACCGTGTAATATTGGTCAATTTTGCCAAAAGCCTCAAAACCTTTGCCTTTTTATCGAGAGAGGCACTTTACGGGGCCTGGATGAGTGCCTTTTTGTTTTTGATGAGTTTGCTCTGGAGATCCTTCAGGAGATTTTTTTATATCTTTATTAAGGTAGATTATGACCATAAGGGGGAAGGGTTGTATCAATTTTTTAATATTCACAACTTCGATTTTGGGATTATATTACTATTCATTATCGTTTTGGTATTTATGATCATAGGCTTGTTTGTGATATAGGGGATGAGTAACTGCTCAGCTCTTTGACAAAAACACTTTGTTATTTTGGAACGCTCTTTTCAATTTAAGTGTTGATATTGTTTGGAGTTTAGGTGCTGTGTCTTCGAACAAGAAAATGGAAAACGAAATGAGGTAAGCAATAAAGGGTCTTTAAAGCTATCAACAATGCCTTTAAAAAGAGCCTTTTGGAATAAAAGGATTCCCTTCCAGTGCTGACTTGATAGCAAATAGCACTGGGGATGATTAATCATCCCATCGGTTTGTTTTTTTTGCCATCCCCCCTTATGATTAAGAAGTATTCCAGCGAGAAAAAGGCGTGCCGCCCTGTTCGCCGCGGCCTGCTTTTTGACTACCGCTTTTTCCACTGGGGAGTCCGCTTGTTTTTAAACGCATCCACCCCTTCGTGAGCGTCTTCGGTGGTGCAGAGCAAGGCAAAATGGGAATTGGTTGCTTCGAGCGCTTTTTCGTAAGGCAGATCGAACATTTCGTAAAAGGATTTTTTGCCGAGCTGCACGGCCAGCGGGCTTTTGGAAGCAATTTTTTCCGCCAGCTGCATGGTTTCCTCTTCCAGCTTGTCCTTGGGGACCACCTTGTTTACCAGGCCAAGCTTTTCCGCTTCGGCGGCGTCGATCACGTCTCCGGTTAAAACCAGCTCCAGGGTTTTTTTCTTGCCCATGTGGTGGGCAAGCGGCACGGCAGGGCCCATGCAGAAAAGCCCCACATTGACGGCGGTTGCCCCAAAACGCGCACCTTCGGCGGCTACGGCCAGGTCAGCGGCAGCCACCAGGCCGATGCCGTTGGCGATCGCCAGGTCCTGGACTGAAGCGATTACGGGCTTGCCCATTTTCGCTATGGTCGTGCACATTTTTCCCATGAGTTCGATCCACTTTGAATATTCAAAGGAGGATTTCCCCTTCAACTCGTTAACGTCGATCCCGGCGCTGAACGCTTTTCCCTCTCCCTTGATAACCACTACCCGGACTTCTTCGTCCATTTCAAGTTCTTCGAGGGCGTTATTCAGGTCCTGGGCCAGGGGAGTGTTGAACGTATTCAACTGCTCGGGACGGTTTAAAACAAGAATCCCAACGTGCCCCTTTTTTTCCAGCAACACAGTTTCATAGCCCATACCAGTTTCCTCCCTTAAAAGTATTTTTTGCGGCGCGAACCCTGTCTTTAAGAGAATGTTTTCAAAACCGCGCTTTGTGCACGGAACTGCGGGATTTTCCCCCATGACAGGGCTCATTGCCACGTTTCACCAGCGTTCCGAGGTTGCCTGCAAACGAGCGATTTATCTACCTCCTTTGCGTGCACAGGTTGATCGCTGTAGACAACCAATGAGATCCTCTCATTTCGCCGACAACCCGACCTGAGTGAACACTTTTTCAAAATACTTTCTTTTTTCTGAGCAGAAATCCTTCCCCCTTCCGGCAAAAATTTTTGTTGTGGGTTGCTGCAGCGTTTCTATTCAATCGTGGTAGATTTTCGAGACCCGCTACAAATATCTATGAGTCTGGCACCTTGCGGGGCTTTTTGTTATAATGATTGCAGATGTAGATGGCAGCGGTTTTCAAGTGTCACAGGTTTTTGGTGTCCTGAAGGTTATGGCAGAGACGACCGGCCAGGGCGGAAGTAAAGCTGGGAGAATGGGCCTGTGTTGCTGGAAGGCCGCCGGGGGTAAGGATGGCTTGGGTGTAAAGAACAGAAAGATTTTCGGCGCCTATGAGAACCGACAATAAAATGGTGAAGAAAGGAGCGAACACGACGATGGACGAAGAACTGTTCACCCCGGAAGATGCCTCAAAATACCTGCGCGTCTCGCTCAGCAGCGTCTACAGGTTTATCCGCAAGGGCGAACTGGAGGCTCACCGGGCCGGAGGCCTTTGGAAAATCCGGCGCTCCGACCTGGAAGCCTTTGCAGATCTCCTTGGCGAAAGGGAAGAGTTCCCGGATTAAAGTTCTTTTTCATGTTTTTTGACAGGAGGATTTTTTATGGACAGGCCGATGGCTGATCGAGGCTTCAAAGTCCGGCACAAGTTCAAAGATCTCGCGGAAATGGTCAAAGACCATACCCACAGGAAGTATTCCCTGGAGGACCTGCTCAACTTTGCCGCCTCCCTGGAAAGGCTGGAACCCTCGGAGAACGCATTAAAAGTGGCCGAAGTCCGTTACCTGCGGCGCGACCAAGAGGGAACGGTGTGCGAGGATTGGGATGGGATGCTGCAGCGCGTGGCCAGGGATATCGCCCTGGGCGATGACGGCAGTGTAAATGAGGACCTGGCCTTCCTTTTTCAGCGCATCATGGAGGCGGGGCTTTTCTTCCCCAACAGCCCCACCCTGATGAACGCTGGCACACCGGTCCAGCAGCTGCAGGCGTGTTTTGTGCTGCCCATAGAGGATTCCATGGAGAGCATTTTTGAAACCCTGAAGCACGCCGCCCTCATCCAGAAAAGCGGGGGCGGTGTGGGCTACTTCATCGGCAGGATGCGGCACAAGGGGGCCATCGTGCGCAGCACCGGCGGCCAGGCCTCCGGCCCGATTTCTTTTCTTTCCATTTACAACAAGGTGAGCGATGAAATACGTCAGGGAGGGCGGCGGCGCGGCGCCAGCCTGGCCACCTTGAATTACGATCACCCCGACATTTTGGAATTCATCGACAGCAAGCGCATAGGCGGAGAGTTCAGCAATTTCAACATTTCGGTGCGGGTGGACGACAAGTTCATGGAGGCGGCTGAAAAGGATGAAGAATATGAACTGCGCGACCCGCGCAGCGGCCAACCCATTGGCAAGCGGCTCAGCGCCGGCGAGGTGCTGGACCGGATTGTCCAAAACGCCCACCTGAACGGGGAGCCGGGCCTTCTTTTTTATGACGCCCTGAACGCCGACAACACCACGCCCCACCTGGGCGCCATCGAGGCCACCAACCCCTGCGGGGAACAGCCGCTTCTGCCCTACGAAAGCTGTAACCTGGGCAGCCTGAACCTCGCCCGCATGCTCGTAAAGGAAGAGGAAGGCTGGAGCCCCGACTGGGAAAAGATCCGGTTTTCCGCCCATGCGGCGACGCTGTTTTTGGACCGCGTCATCGACCGCAACAAGGCCCCCGTCGCCCCCATTCAAAAAATAATGAAGGGAAACCGGAAGGTCGGCCTGGGCATTATGGGGCTGGCGCACTACCTGATACGCCAGAAAATCCCTTACAATTCCGAGGACGGCTTTGCGGCAGCGGAAGAGGTGATGCGCGAGATCGCCCTCCAGTCCAAGATCGCTTCCTGGCAGCTGGCGGAAGAAACGGGCCCCTTCCCCAACTTCTCCGGCTCGGCCTGGGACGAGCTGGGCCTGCCCCAGCGCAATGCCAACACCACGACCATCGCGCCGACCGGTTCCCTTTCCATATTTGCCTATACCTCTCCCAGCGCCGAACCCCTCTTCGGTGTGGGGTTTGCCCGCCACATCATGGACAGCCGGTTTATCCAGGTGGACGACGTTTTTGAAGAGATGTGGCAGGATCTCTCCGGGGGGGCGGTCCCCGAGTCCCTGAAGGACAGGATCGCCGAAAGCGGACCCCACGGCATCCAGGACATAGAGGAAGTGCCGGAAGAGCTGCGCCGGGTGTTTCTCTGCGCCCACGACATCAGCCCGTTAGACCATATCCGGATGCAGGCCGTGCTGCAGAAATGGGTGGACAGCGCGGTCTCCAAGACCATTAACGCGCCCAACGAGGCCACGGCGGAGGACTGCCGAACCGCTTTTCTCGAGGCCTGGCGCAGCGGGGTGAAAGGTATCACCTATTACCGGGACAGCTCCCGCGACGACCAGGTTATCACGGCCATCAAGGAAAAGGAGAAAGGGGCCGCGCCGGCAGCCCCCGAAAAGGGTGTCGTGGTGCCCCGGGACAGGCCGGAGACCACCTACGGCCAGACCACCCGCAAGCAGATCGGCTTCTGCGGCAGGCTTTATGTCACCGTGAACAAGGAGATTACCCCCGAGGGGGAAGAACAAATATGCGAGGTCTTCACTTCTGTCGGCGAGGAGGGCTGCCCGCCCCTTTCCAACGCGCTGGCCAAGATCATCTCCATTTCCATCAGGGCCGGGGTGGACATCAATGAAATTGTGGAGAAATTGCGGGAAGAAAAATGTCCCTCCTGCATCATGCACCCCGACACCACCGTTCTGTCCTGCACCGATTTCATCGGGCAGGAACTGGCCAAGGCGGCCACGGGAAAAGTCCGTTACCGCCTAAATCCCGCCGGCGGGCCCAAGAACATCCGTATGTGTACCAGCTGTAACATCGGCTGCATGATACCCGATGCCCAGTGCAGTTACTGTGACTACTGCGGCTACACAACCTGCGGATAAGATGGTGCAGAACCATACAAAAGCCCGCCGCTTTGTTGGACAAACGGCGGGCTTTTTTGCTGTGCGCCTGAAGGGAAAAGTGTTTTTGTCAAAGTGCGGAGCAGTAATCATTTTTAATATTGCAGGTTATTGCATGGATGTCGAATCAATTGGTGGATTCGATCCAGTGTTTCTTTATTGTTCTCCCAGTAAAGGAGTTTCCGGGCTTGGGGGTAACATTCCCAGCGGTATTGGGTATGTTCGAAGCTCAAGTGGACCTTGCTGTTTTCGGAATGCGTTTCCAAAAGAACCACTCCTACCGAGCAATTTTTCTCGTTCATTTCAAAGGTAAACGCGTGTTTCAGAACCACCACCCTTTGAAAATCTTTTAGGCCGGTTTCTTCTTCTACTTCCCGAAGGGCTGCTTCCGTCAACGAGAAATCCCCTGTTTCAATAAAGCCCGTTACCGGCTGCCAGTACCCTCCCAGCTCGGCATTTCTTTTTAAAAGCAGGTAAAGGGGTTCAGCTCTTTCGTCCCAGCTGTAAACAAAAGCCATTACACAGTCATGTAACATGTTCGAACCTCCCGGTTAAATAATAGTATATAGGAAAAAGCAGAGTTCTTCAAGGTTCCCTTTGCACATCCTGGAAGCTGTTTTCAATGAAAAAACCTCCCGGGGAGGAGATGGTGAACTTTTAGCGAATATAAAAGTGTTACAGTGGAGTCATTTTAGATATTTACAGGTTGCTGGGAGGTTGCTACTTTGAAGCTGCCCGATTACGTGGGGCCATGTGCTTTTGGTATCAAAATGGGGGTCATCGTTCCTGGATGTGATTTTACCGGTATGATGCTGGATGCCCTGGAGAAAGTAGACCGCGACGAGCTTTTATCCGATGGTGATGTGATCTGCATTACGGAGTCGGTTGTCGCACGCTCGCAGAAAAATTACGTGACAACGGATGAAGTAGCTGAGGAAGTTCAGGAGGTGCTCTCTTTAAAACCTCATCACCGTTTGGGCGTGGTATTTCCCATCGCCAGCCGCAACCGCTTTGCCCTGGTTTTGAAAGGCCTGGCACAGGCAGTGCCTCAGGGAGAGGTGGTGCTGCAGCTCTCTTACCCGGCAGACGAAGTAGGGAACCAGATTATTTCGCCCGAGCTGGCCCAGGAGATGGAAAAGAAAAAAGGAACGTGCTTTGCTGCTGAGGACTTGAACCGGGGACATGCTCATCCCTTGACCGGGGTTGATTATATCCGGCTTTACAAGGAAACCATCGAATCTACCGGTGCACGACCCCGAATTATTCTCTGCAATGACCCACGAAAAATTTTAGAAT
Source organism: Syntrophomonadaceae bacterium (assembly GCA_003563895.1). GTDB lineage: Bacteria > Bacillota > Dethiobacteria > DTU022 > UBA8154 > CSSED11-181. The sequence continues at coordinate 29,413 of PWTK01000087.1, read as the reverse complement.
ACCGTCCCGATGCTGTTATTGCAGCGGACATCCATACCCGGGAAAAGACAAAGGCGATTATTGAACCCCACGTCAGGTGTATCACTTTGCAGGAACTCTGCTGCACATCCAGGGGCGGCCGGGAGGCATGCTGCGAGTGGGGACTGCTGGGAAGCAACATGTCTTCTGGAAATCGGCTGAAACTGGCCCCCCGGGAGGGGGATCGGTATGCATGTGACTTGCAGGAACAGATAAAAACCAAATTTGGCAAAGAGGTAGAGGTGGTCATTTACGGGGACGGCGCTTATAAGGATCCCAGCAGCGGGATCTATGAGCTGGCCGATCCCAAGCCCGCTTTCGGGGTAACTCCGGGTATAAACAGCGTCATGCGCACCGGGGTGAAGTACAAATACCTGATAGACCTCCATCATGAAGAAGGCAAGCCGGAAGAAGAGATTCGGTCGATGGTGGAAAAAGCTTCGAAGAGGGAGCGGGAGATCAACAGCATCGAGTCTGAAGGCACCACTCCGCGGCGCCTGGAGGACGTGCTGGCCAGCCTGGCAGATTTGGTGAGCGGTTCCGCGGATGCCGGTACCCCCATGGTACTGGTGAAGCGGATCATTTCGTAACCCCCGGTTTTCTGCTGGGGCGAGAAGGACTAAAGGCACATTGTCCAGGCTTTTTTGGCCGGTCCAAAAATTGTTCTGTGCGATAGCAGAAAGGCAGCCCCAAAAGCCCTCCCTGAACAACTCTGGACTGCACGTTACCAAATCGAGGGCGATAATATAAAAAAATGATTGAAGCGGCTAAAGCCCTGATTTCCAGTGGGCCGAGGCCGCTAACCTTTTTGCCTCCCGGTATTTTAAGCGGGAATATCGATCGAGGGCTTTGACGGGCCCTACATATCTGCTTGCCAGGACTGACGCATGACTTATATAATACAGGCATTTCAAGGCTTACAGGGATTGCAGCGAAACAATTTTTCGCGCTGTAGTGCTAACAAAGTTCTGAAATATAAGGGTTGTAAGCATTTTTCATGCGTCAGCTCTGTCTGCTTGCCACTTCGGTTTAAACGGTTGGCGAAATCTGGTATAATAATAGAACTGAACGTTTGCGCTATTAAAGATTTGTTTTTGCAGATGGTTTTAGAATTCAGCAATTCCTGTAAATAACCGTTTTTTTTTAGGGGAGACCTGTGCTGTATAGGAAAAGACGGTTATAACCGGCACTTCCGACCAGGCGATCCGCGAAACCCCGATGATTCCGGGCTGCCGTATCATGCTCCGCGGCATCCTCCCGACCCTGAAAGTTCAATGGGGGTATAATTTAAGGGAGAAATGGTTTTCAATATTTGCTGGGGGTTGATTTTATGCTGCCTGCCTTGTTAATTATCCTGGTTGCCTCTGCCCTGCTGGGCTACCGGGTCATCTCGGCAGTACCGCCGCTTTTGCATACGCCGCTCATGTCCGGCATGAACGCCCTTTCCGGGATTAACGTCATCGGCGCTGTAGCTGTTTTTGCTACTGTTCCCGAGGGATCCGGGGGTTGGGCGGCGGCTGCGCTGGTTTTGGCCTCGGTGAACGTGTTCGGGGGTTTCTGGGTAACCGAGCGCATGCTGCGCATGTTCCATGGGAAAGAGCGTGAAAGTGAGGTGGAAGAAGCACCGTGGAATTAACCATTCTTTTTTCCGCCCTTGTTCTCGCAGGTTTTTTGTTGGGAATCCACCTCATGCAGTCTCCAAGAACCGCCTTGTGGGGCAACCGGTTGGGGGCCCTTTCCATGATGGTGGCCGTGATCTGGGCATTTCTTGCCGCGGACGGCGGGGACGGCCGCCTTTTTTATGTCCTTATATTCGCAGGCCTTGGCGCGGCCGGCGGGATCGCCCTGGGGCAAACCGTCAGGATGATTCACATGCCCCAGACCGTTGCACTCTTAAACGGCCTGGGGGGAGCCTCCTCGGCCCTGGTGGCCTGGGCTGTTGTCCTGACCTACACGGGCGAGGGGGCGGGGATGCTCTTCTGGGCAACGTCGGGGCTGGCCGTGGCCGTGGGCAGCCTGACCCTGGGTGGAAGCTTTATCGCCGTCGCCAAGCTGCAGGGCCTGGTCTTCCAGCAGCCCATCCAGGTGAAGGACCACGGCTATATTTTGCGCCTCCTGATCCTGGCCTGCGCCTTTTTCATTGCGCTCAACATGGCTTTTCTCGGCCTTTATTCGAGCAGCTATGTTCCCCTGATCGCCCTGCTGGGCTTGCTGTCCGGAGTTTTTATGGCGCTGCGCATCGGCGGGGCCGATATGCCCATCGTAATTTCCCTGCTGAACTCCTTTTCGGGGGTAGCCGCTTCTGTGACGGGCCTGGTCGTGGAAAATCTCATTCTGACAGGAACCGGTGCCCTGGTGGGCGTGGCAGGGTTGATTTTGACCCGCATCATGTGCCGGGCCATGAACCGCAGCCTGGTGGCCGTTTTGACCGGGTTCATCCCTCGGGCTCGCACGGCGGTTTCCACCGGGCAGCAGGAAGAAGAAAGAGCCTTTCCCAAGGATGAAGTGGAGGATATTGAAAGTCCTGGACATCCCATTGGGGAAGAAGCGGCGGAGGAAGCCGAAGGAGAAAAGGGGAAATTGATCGAGGGTGAAAGGCCCGGGGAACCGGCTGCTGTGGGGGACGCTGCAGAAGAAACTGCGGAACCTCCAGCAGAAACCCCTGCCGAAACCGTTGAGGAGAGACGCATTTCCGAAGCCGATTTACCCGCCCTCCTGCAAGAGGCTGCCCGGGTTATCATCGTTCCTGGCTACGGTATGGCCGTAGCCCAGGCACAGCAGGCCGTCCGCCAGCTGATTGATGCCCTGGAGCAGCACGGGAAAGAAGTCAAGATTGCCATTCACCCCGTGGCCGGCCGCATGCCCGGACACATGAATGTGCTCCTGGCCGAAGTGGGCATCGACTACGAAAAGCTGCTGGACATGGATGCCGTCAACCCTCTTTTCGCTTCCGCCGACCTGGCCATTATCGTCGGTGCATGCGACGTGGTCAACCCTTCGGCCAACCAGGAGGAGGGCACCCCCATCTCCGGGATGCCCATTATAAACGCGGAGCAGGCGAAACATGTAATTGTCTGCAACCTCGACGACAGCCCCGGCTATTCCGGGGTGGAAAACCTGCTCTACCGGCAGCCCCACGTTGTCACGCTCTGGGGAGATGCAGCCGAGACTGTACCCCGGCTGACCGCCCTGCTGGAGGAAAACCAAACCTCCACCGATTGAGCCAGGCCGGCGGGGATTTTACATCTGCAGTACGGCCGGGGCTGGCCTGTTCAGCCGTCCAGCTTGAACATGCTGCGCTTTTTGAAGTAAAGGTAGTTCTGGGAAAGGAAGTTGAGCGCTTTCCTGGCAAGGGCATAATCCCGGTCAAGCTTTTTAAACGTTTCAGCCAACCCTCTTTTTGGGGCATCCTCGTGTTCCATGGCCAGGCGGTAATACTTTCTCCCTTCCCCTTCGAAGTCTTCGAGGGACCTGCGGTATAAGGATCGGGACAGCGCAGGTCTTTTTGCAGCGGAGAAGGGAAAATAACTGCTGCGGAAGACAAATTCGGGGAAAATCCCGGGGACAAACAGGCAGACATCCGCTATGCGCCCGTAAAGAGCGAATCGTTCTTCCTCTTCAAGAGCTTCGCAGAACAGTTCCAAAGCATCGATGTCCATGTTGTTATAGTGCAACTTTTTCCAGGTGCCCTTTTTTACCTGTATGAGCAAAACAAAGCTCTCAATTTTCAAAAACGAGGTCAGCATACCGGCCAGGTAAAGCAGGACGGGTTCATTTTCCAGGAATCCGGCCACCTGCACTGCATCGAACACGGGGACCTGCCGGGTTCCAATTTGTTCGGTGGTGTGGGTGGCTTTTTCCAGGTCCTGCTGCGCGCGCCGGAGGAGAATTTCGAAAAAAAGCTGCGGGGAAATTCCCAGCACAAAGGCATTTTCGCTCATCACCTTCTGGTAGACCCTTTCGTTCCCTACCAGGCCCTTTCTGAAGGATTCATCTTCGGCAATAAATCGCTTCAGCTTGCTCTTGTCCTTAAAATCGGGAGCGGCAGCAGCCACCACGAAGTCCAGGTCCTTTTCTTTGAGGGATAAAGGAAACATTATCTCACCCCCTTTTCAGCCAAGGTTGCCGGTTTTCGTTTTTATGTGTTGAGCAGCCTGCATCAGGGCGGCTTTATTGTGGAAGGCAGTACCTGACGCGGCAAAGGGCGGCAGGGATTACCCTGGCTTTCTCCCAACCGTGCAAAAAGAAACTCCCAGCAGGAACAGGCAGACGTAGAGGAAATAGTCACCCCAAACAGCATAAAGGGTGCGGTGTGTTTGAAAATTGGTTTCCAGAAGAGCTGTTCCCTCCTGGAGTGGCGGGAGGACGACGACAGGCTTTCCAGTGTGATCATAGGAGAGGGTATAGCCGGTATTGGCCACCTGGGTCACTCCCATTCCCAACTCTGCCGCCCGTATGGCCGCCACCTGCGCATGTTGATCGAGGCCGATACTGTCCAAAAACCAGGCGTCATTGCTCAAAACAAAAAGATGTTCTGCACCTTGGCGAACGGTGTCCAACGCGGGTTGGGAAAAATACGATTCAAAGCAGATAATGCCCCCCACTCTGAAATCGGGCAGCTGGAAGACATGAGCTTCAGTTCCAGGTGTATAGCGGCCCGGTGCCAAATCCATATTGAATGAGTCAAACAACGAAGGAAAGGGAAAATATTCGGCCAGGGGGACAAGCCTGATTTTGTCGTAGCGTTCTTCCATATCGAGGGGTTCTCCCGGTTTTTGCAGCAGTATAGAGTTGTGTTCGGCTGCGCTTTCTTCGTCTCGGTACATGGCCCCGAACAGTATCGGCGCCCCGGTCATTTGGGAAAGCCTGTACAGCTCATAGCGGGCGTCGGGAAATTGGCGGGCTACACTGGTGGAGAAGACGGTTTCCGGCCACACCACCAGGTCTAGTTCTCCGTAATGTGCTGCCGCCTTCTCGGTTAAGCGCAGGTACTGCCTGAAGTTGTTTTCCGCATACGATGGATCCAGAACCCTTTCCTGGGGAATGTTGCCCTGTACGAGCGCAATGCGCAAGGGATTCTCCTTGCGCGCTGTTTCAAAAAACAAGGGCACCACCAGCCCGGCTCCGATGAAGAGCAGAAGAAGCAGAGAGGTGAAAGTGAGAGCCCTGCGGCGCTTTTCCATGACTTTACCGTCGCGTTTCGCTTGAATAAAAGGATAGATGAGGAGGAAAAGCAGCACCTGAAAGAGCACCATGGAGAACGCCAGCCCCCAATAGCCGTAGGTCCCCGTGATCTGGAGCAGAACGGGATAATGGGTTTGGCTGTATCCCAGGTAGCCCCCGGTATGGCCCAGGAGTCCCAGGGATCGAAGGTATTCGGAAAGCACCCATCCGGAAGGGATCCCCGGCACGAAGACGTAGAGGGGGGCCTTTTGCCAGAGCAGGTGAAAAAAGAGGGCAAAAAGCCCGTAAAACGCGGCCGAGTAAACGGAGGAAATGAGGACGACCAGCAAACCGTAAACAAAAGGAAGCACGAAGTTGATAGAAAGCGCCAGGTATGCATAAAGGTAAAGGAAAAAAGGCAATCCTGCCAGGAAACCGGCCCCAAAAGCTTTTTTAAAATCAGTTGTTTCCCCGGCGCAGTAGATGAAAAGCGGAAGAAGCGCCGCCCAGCCGAGAAAGCCGAGGTTAAATTCGGGAAAACTCATGATTAGCAAAAAGGTGCTGCCCAGGGGCAGCAAAAAAAAGAACTTATTCCTCTCGTGCACCGGCATCTTCCCCTTCCCGTGAACATAGTTTAACAGAAAGCGAGCTTTTCTTAAAGGGGAACAAGCGGGTTCGGTGGGGGTTGTTGAAACGAACCGACGTGTAAAGCTTCTGCATGCCGCAGCAGAAAGAGTTTTTTAAAAGTTGTTGACGAGCAGGGGGAAATGTGCTTTAATAAATAATGGTTTGAGCATTATCCACAATACCTGATCTGGGAGGGGAATAATTTGCCAGTCAAAATTATTGCCGACAAGTGTAACGGATGTGGTTGTTGCGAAGATGTCTGCCCCACGGAAGCAATAACGGTGGATGACATTGCAGTAGTCGACGAAGAGGAGTGCACTGATTGCGGCAGCTGCATAGACGAGTGTCCGGAAGAAGCCATTGAAGAAGGGGAAGAATAGAGTCGGTTTATAGATAGCAGGTAGAACTTGATCCGCGTGGAATTCGGTGCGCCGCTTCAAGGAGGCGGCGCACTTATTTTATACTTTACATTAAATTTACAAGGATTTTTTAATAAGTTGTAGTATATGAAGCAGTGCAAGGATATATTTTTAAAAAGGAGGGGTTAATTTTGGATTTTAAAAAGTGGTTGGCACTGGGAGCGGCTTTCATGCTGGTGGTTGTCTCTTTTGCCGGGTGCGAGCCGGCACCGATACCGGAGGAGGAAGCCCCCGAGCCCGTGAACGACGAGCAGGTTTTAGAGGGGGAGGGAATGGGCTATAACGAGGATGTGCCCATCCGGGTGCAGGTTACCGTGGTCAACGACGAAATAACAGACATCCAGATCCTCGAGCATGAGGAAACGGAGGGCTTTTACGAGCCGGCTTATGAGCAAATACCGGAGGCTATCATCGCCGCCCAGAGCACCGATGTGGATGTGGTAACCGATGCGACCAAAACGTCCTTGGGGATTATGGAGGCTGTAGAAGACGCGCTGAATTAATGTGATACGTGCAGGCAATAGAGAACAGCGGCTGTATAGTAAAAATGTTGCCTGGCTTAAAAAAGAACTCTTCCCTTCAAAGGGAGGAGTTCTTTTCTCTTGCTTGCCCTAAAAATACAAGGTCCCGCTGCTAAAAAAGTTGAGCCTCCGCATACTGAACGGTATGGATAGCCGTGTGAAAGATCGGCTGCCCCTCTCCAGCCTCCCAAAGAATACGAGATGCTGCTGTTCGCAGGTGCTTTTCTGCATAAGCCCCGGTTTCGGGGTTGTTTTATCTTTTTTTAATATTTACAAGGATTTTTGAATAAGTTATAGTATACTTAGGTAAGGAAAGGACAAAACCAAAACTAAAAAAGGAGGGGTTGTTTTTTGGATTTTAAAAAGTGGTTGGCACTGGGAGCGGCTCTCATTCTGGCGTTTGCGCTGTTTGGCTGTGCTCCGGATGATGCGGTTGATCCGCACGCTCCGGACGAAGAGCCCGTGAACGACGAGCAGGTTTTAGAGGGAGAGGGAATGGGCTATAACGAGGATGTGCCCATCCGGGTGCAGGTCACCGTGGTCAACGACGAAATAACAGACATCCAGATCCTCGAGCATGAGGAAACAGACGGCATCGCCGAGCCGGCTTTTGAGCAGATTCCGCAGGATATCATCGCCGCACAGAGCACCGATGTGGATGTGGTAACCGATGCGACCGACACGTCCTTGGGGATTATGGAGGCTGTAGAAGACGCGCTGAATTAATGTGACATTTCCAGGCAAGAGAGAACAGAGGCTGTATCCAGGAAAGGGCATTCGCGGTTGCATGGTTTTTAAAAAGAACTCTTCCTTCGAAGGGAAGAGTTCTTTTATTTCGCTTGCTTCAAAAGATACGAGGTTCTTCTGCAAAACCATTAAACCATCGCATACTGAACGGTATGGAGAGCCGTGTGAGAGGCCGACTACCCAATGATTGGACAGCCGACTGCTCGATGGTTAGCCGGTGGGGGCTTTTGCTGCCCCCGGGCTGCCCTGCTTTTGCACTGCCTCTGGATAGAAGGGGGTGCAGCTTTTTAAAGAAGCCCGGTGCCCCCTTGAGCGGAAGTGATGGAGTTCCTTAAATGCCGCGCCTTGAGCCGCCTTTTGTTTCAGCGTGTCAAAAGGGTGAACCCCTGCAGGATTCCAATGCCCCGGATGGGCCCTGGAGCCGAATCGGTCGCCGGCTGGCAGCTCATTAACCGGGATGCCGGTTTTCCTTTCACTCTTCCAGTTCCGCTATTTCCCGGGCAATATTTTTCTTTTCTTCCCAGTCGGTCACCCGGTAAAGGGAGATTTTCTGGGCCTGCGGAGAACCGGCTCCGTGCCAGGTGCCCGGTCCATGCAAGCCGGCCGTCCAGTTCTGCAGGACTTTCGTGATCCGCAGGCGTTTGTCGGCAGGCGCTGCTGCACGCAGGTACTTTTCTACATAAGGCCCGGTCTCAGGGTTTTTTAAATCTTTCATGGAGGGGGCGGTCACAACCAGCCCTCCGGCAATGTCCCCGGCCAAGGACATAATTTTCCAGAAATTATCTGCCGTGGTGATCTTGGCCACGTTTCCGAACAGGTCGTCGGGCATATAGATCCCGGAACCTTCCGGTTCTTCCCTGCCTTTAACGGAAGCGGCAATGGTGGCGGCATGGGCCGTTTCCGAAAGCCGCACCATTTCCGTCAGCATTTCCCGGATGTGGGAAGCCTTGGTGGTTCCGGTGTACTCGGATGCCAGCATGCTGGCGCCGATAATAATATCGGCATATCCCACCTTGCAGGCCCCGCCGCAGTTCATGCGGTGTATCTTGGCGAAGCGGGTGATGCATTTTGCTGCATACTCTGCTTCTCCACACATAAATACGTGCTCCCAAGGAATGAATACATCTTCGAAAATCATCATGCACGTCTCTCGTTGGCCGTAGCGGGGGTTGCCCAGTTCCTTGGGATCTTCGCAAACTTCCCTCTCGGCCGAATAGGGATTGTACTGGGTGATGTACGTTAAACCGGGAGCGCTGTTGGGCACGACAAAGGCTGCGGCGAATTTTTCTTCGCCGGGGCGCAGCGCTCCCCCGGGGATCACCAGGGTATAGTGTGCCGCTATGGCGCCGCTTTGGTGCAGCTTGGCTCCCCTGACGACAATACCGTCTTCCCTTTCATCGGCGATATGCACATACATATCGGGGTCTTCTTCCGAAATTCTTTTCTGCCTGTCTCCTTTGGCATCGGTAACCGCACCGCTTATGGCCCAGTCATTTTTTTGGGCCTCTTCCAGGAAGCGGTTGAATCGATCCTGGTAGGAAGTCCCTTTGTCGCGGTCGATCTCGAAGACCACACTGGCCAGGGAGTTCAGGGCATCGGCACCGACGCAGCGGTAGTTGCAGGTGCCCAGCTTTTGCGAGGTGAGGAGGGCCATTTCAGCTCTTTTTTCCAGGTCTTCGGTGCTGCGGCTGATGTGCAGGTTGCGGTTCACCTTCTCCCCGCTCAGGTGAGAGGTGGCCGTCATGACATCTTCATAGCGGGGATCCTGGGCCAGTTCATATATTTTCGCTGTGGCATCGACGACTGTTTTGGTGACGGGATGGGTCAGCAGCTTTTCCACCTTTTTGCCGTTAACGTATACGTTGGCATTGAGCTCTTCGATAAAACGATAATAGTCGCCGCTTTCAATAAGGGCCATCTTTACCACTCCTTTGGAGGTTTTTAAAAATTTTACCTGTACCTATATTTAATTTCTACGCATAATTTCAAAAACCTTTAATACCTCAAGCAAAACTGTTAAAATTGGCGGAGAAGGCGAGGCTTGATCGTTTATGGAACTGGAAAAGATCCTGGATGCCTCCTTTTGGGAAGAGGCATGGAACAGGGCAAAGGAAAGCCGCCGGCAAAGAAAAGGGGTTAAAAGCGACGAGGGCTCTCCATGGGATCGGCGGGCAGACCATTTTGCAAGAAAAGCCGGTGGGGTGGAGGGCGGTAAAAGGACGCAAGCGGTGTTGAATTTTTTGGAAAGCGAAGGTGTATTGACTTCCCAGCTCACTGTGATTGATGTGGGCTGCGGTCCCGGCACGATCACTCTGCCTCTGGCCAAAAGAGTGGGGCGTGTATATGCCCTGGATCCTTCGGAAAAAATGCTGAAAATTCTGCAGGAAAATGCTGCGGCCGAGGGGGTAAATAATGTTGAAGTGTTTCAAGAGCGCTGGCAGGACATAGATCTTGCGCCAAAGGGATGGAGCGAGAAATTTGACCTGGCTTTTGCCTCCATGAGCCCTGGGGTGAGCAGCGCTGAGGACCTGGGGAAACTCATAGAGTCTTCGAAGCGTTATGGTTATTTAAGCACTTTTGCCGGGAGGAAAGATCGGGCAAGGGATGAGATTATGCTGGAGGTAGTGGGCGAGTCCTGGCAGGCCGGGGGCATGGATGTCATCTATCCCTTGAACCTTCTTTATGCCTGGGGATACCGTCCCAGCCTTCGCTTTTTCAGGCATCACCGGTTTGAACGGCTGGAGCCTGAAAAGGCGGAAGAAGAGCTTTTGCAATACCTGCAAATGGCCGTGGATGTGGATGCAAAAGTGAGGGATAAGGTGCGCTTCTATGTCGCGAGCCGCCTGGTTGAAGGCAGATTTCCCTATGAGAGAGAATATTTTCAAGGCATGCTCCTCTGGGACAAAAAAAAGCGCTTTGCAGCCACCGGGGATTCTTGATCATGTAATACAGGGGCGGGCTTGGGGGATAAAAAAATCCGGCTGTTTGACAGCCGGGAAATTTGTTCTTTCTGTTTGTTTTGTTGGCAGGAAAAGATTAGCAGCAACAGCAGTGGTGGTTTTTGTCATCTTCCTGCAGGGATTTAATTCTTTTTTTAGTTTCCGACAGTTCTTTTTCAAGGTCTTCAGCGTACTTTCTTAGCTGGTCAATTTTTTCTTCCTTGGAAAGAAAACGCCTTACGCCCATCGCGTGACCATGGCCGGTGCAGCAGCAGCCTGTCGGGGTGTGATGACAGCACAAGGATAAACACCTCCTTTGCCCGGTAGTGGCCGGTTGATTTATTTAATTGCTTCGGAAATGAGGGTTTCTTGTTATGCATAATGTATGATCATATGTGATGTTTCGTCCCTTCAAGAACAAAGCTGGATATAATAAGTACCTGCTGCGGATGTTTTTTATGGTTCTGGCTCGTCCAGGTTGGGGGAGGTATCCGTTATCCCTTCCCATTCAAGGGCCGCTCGCTGCTTCCTGAATCTTTCCAGGAAAACACTTAAAATGTTCATGTTGTGTTCTATGACCATGCTCCAGCTTTCCAGCAGCTCCAGGCCTTCTTTGGTCAGCTCATAAAGGCGCCGTGCCGGGCCCGATCCTTCTGTTTCCCAGCGAGAACGAACCATGTTTTCTTTTTCCAGGCGGCGCAGGTGGCGATAAATAAGGCCGGGGTCCTGTGAGTCCGGTTCAAAGCCAAAATCACCCAACTCCTGGATAAGTTGGTAGCCGTGGGCCGGCCCCAACTCAAAGAGCAGAAGCAGAAGACAGGGTTCCGTAAAGCGTTCCAGGCGACCTCCCTTGCAGCATTCCTGAGCATGCCTGAGGGATTCAGACATTGAACCGTTACACATGGAATTTCACTCCAAACCCGTCATTATTGGCTTAAGAAATATATATGTTATTAACACATATAGTACAATGACATTATAAAAAATATCAGCCCTCCTGTCAAGAGATAGGGCTGATATTTTTTCGGTTATTTATTGTGTCTTGATACAATTTACCATGTAATGTGGTCTTATCATTTTCACGAATTATATCCCAATAACTGCTTTCCGCTACCCATCATAATGTTTTACAAAGTCAGAAATGAGCTTGGCTGTGAGCAGACGTAGGCTTTCAGCCCTTCAGGTGTTCACCGTCCCAGCTTTGCTCCCACCGGCGCAGGTTCATGTAGTCACGGATATTCTCCAGCACCTGTGCAGGCCTTAAGGGTAGGTGAGTGCAGCCATCGGCTGTCAGTGTTTCTTTGTAAAAGCGGGTGGGAAATTGGTAAGAAGAGAAAGACTCCCCTTCCCGGCGGTTGAAGCGGTGCTGGAGGGAGTATATATTCTCTGCAGTGCGGTAAATGGATAATTCGTCGAATTCATAACCGTACAGCGCGTTTAAGGCGCGGGCATAGAAATCCGGTCCCAGGGAGCGCAGCACCTGCGGGCGAATGCATAATCCCGTGGAATTGATGATGGTGATCAGGTTTTCCGAGTAGACGGCCATGGCCGGGATGTTGATGCCTGAAGGCGGATCGCCGAAGATTTTCTTTTTGAGATCTTCAGGCATATCCAGCCGGGCGATGTATTCTTGATCCACTTCCAGCGCTTCCGTCTGGTGGTCAACCAACCCGCCTTTAATCGCTTCGACAGGAGAGCGGGTCCGGAGGCTGTCGCCTCCCCGCGTATTTGTCAGGTAGCCCAGCGCCCAAACATCCATTTTTGCGCGCGGGTCTTTGGTCGGCATCTCCACCCCTTTTACGTGCATGGCAAAACGCTCTGTGCCGGGCAGCATTTCCCCGGCACGTTTCACGCCGTGGGCCAAAATATCGCCGATGCCTTCCCGGGCGGCGATCATTTCCATCAGGCGGTAAAGGGAGGTAAAATCTCCAAAGCTTACGGGAAACCCGATTTCTTTTTCTTTCACCGCTCTCTTCTGGAATGATTCTGCCAGGTATGCTGCAGCCCCGGCGGCCGAAATCACATCCATCCCCTGGCGGTTGCAGAGTTCGACGCACTGGAAGATTTCCGGAACGCTTTCCAGCCCCAATTTGGCGCCGAATTCCAGAACAAAGGTTATTTCCAGGCCCCTTGTTTCGTATCCCTCATAGGGCCCTTCTTCTTCGACCCTGGACCAGTGGCAGCAGGCGATGGGGCAGGAAAAACAGGCCACGTCTTTTACTTTATAACCGCTTTCAAAGGCTTTGCGGCCGCGGGCTTGCTCCCAATTGTCAAAGGATCCCCGGTTGAAATTGTGCCCTGGAAGTGACCCTATCTGGTTGAAGGGGTCGGATCCGACCATGCTGCCGTAGCGCCTGATGATCCCGAAGGTGGGATCCTCCTGGACCCTCTGGAAGGCTTCGCGGCGAATGCGGTTTAACCCCTTGGGATCATGGACCGGGACACTTCCGCTGCCGCGCACAATGACCGCCTTGAGGTTTTTGCTGCCCATTACGGCGCCCATGCCTGTCCGGCCCCAGGAGGCGAAATAGTCGTTCTGAATGGAGGCGAAGCGGACCATGTTTTCTCCCGCCGGTCCGATTACTGCCGCACAAAAGTCGTGTCCGTGCGTTTCTTTAAGCCAGTCGGTTGCCTCCCACACATCTTTCCCCCAGATTTCAGCGGCACTTTTTACCGCGATGTTTTCATTATCGATAACGATGTATGCAGGCTCGGGGGAACGCCCGGTAATCACCAGGTGGTCAAAGCCTGCATAACGCAGCCGCGGCCCCCATTCCCCTCCTGCATTGGATGTCCCAAACAGCCCGCTCAAGGGTGATTTCGCGCTGACTTCTGTTCTGCAGGCCGTGGGGAGCAGTACCCCTGTCAGGGAGCCGGCGCCGAAAATGAGTACGTTTTCAGGGGCCAGTGGGTCGGTGCCTTGCGCCAGCAGATCGTAAAGGAGGCGGGTGTTGACGCCCAACCCACCCAGGTATTCCCGCCTCAGGGATTCATCTTTTTCAATGGCCGTTTCACCGCTGTTCAGGTTAATTTTTAACAGGGTGGTCATTTTAACACTCCTTGCGTAAACTGATTTTACCCGATGGGGATGCTCACATTATTCCCAACGCCTGCTCTTTGAACATTATTAAGAAAGTAATGGAGTGACCCTCATCGATAGAGTTCTCAACATAAAAAATATATTTGGGACTGAGCGTTTGCAGAAATAAGGAAAGGTGGGCTGCCCTACAGCTCTACTTTTTCTTCCGGCGCTTCTTCCAGCGCCTTGCCCGGGCACTCCTTAATGCAAAGCTTACAGGCACTGCACTTATTTCTGTCCAGCTGCATCCGGCAGCGCCGGGTTTTTTCATCGACCTCAATGAGAATGGCAGCCCTGTCCGGCTGGTAAACCCCTTCATTCTGCCAGGAACAGGTGAGGGCACAGATTTTACATCCCAGGCACCGCTCGGGGTGGAAAACCAAGTTAAGGGACAACCGCGGCACCTCCTTTGCAAAATGGAGTAAGGCTGAACTTTATCATCATTATAAGCTGTTATGCCCTGCATGGATGAACTGTATTGGGAAGGACTGCTTGATAATGGGTTGTATGTATCTTGGGAAGCAACCCTTTAATGCGCGTTATGGCGGCCCGCTCGTGTCCAGGTTATGGTCATAGTTTTATATACACTAATAGAATTCGCTGGCACTGCCCGAAATCCTCCATCGATTTTGGCCTCGGGATCGGCCTATTGTGACGGAAAATCCTTTGCAAAATGCAGTATGCATTGGTTGACAGGGATAAAAGGAACGGTTATAATGGATCAGGCAAACGGGTAATTTGCCTGTGAAACAAGATCAGCGAGGGGCTGTGGCGCAGTGGGAGCGCGCTTCCTTGGCATGGAAGAGGCCGCGGGTTCGACTCCCGCCAGCTCCACCAAATGCAAACAACAATTTTGATACAATGCGAAAGCCCTTACAGCAAGGGCTTTTCGTGCTTTTTGGGGTAAACTGGGCAGCAGAAAAAGCCCGAATTTACCTCTTTGCACACCTTTCTGCCAAAAAGTATGCACACCCCGGGTGCAAAATTTATCTGGGGTGTGCATTTTTGGTTTGGGGCATTTGCGCCAGCATTTTGGTGCAGATAAATGACGGCGTTCGAACAGAAAGTAAGCACAAGTCAGCCATTTCGTTCTTTGCATTTAAATCAAAAGCTCTAAAAGTCGTTATGCCGGGATTCAGGCAAGGTCAAAACGATCTGCGTTCATCACCTTATTCCAGGCAGACACGAAGTCCTGTAAAAACTTGTTTTGGGAGTCGTCACATGCATAGACTTCCGCGATGGCCCGGAGCTGGGAGTTTGATCCGAAGATGAGGTCAACACGTGTGCCGGTCCACTTAAGTTCGCCCGTTGCCTCATCACGGCCCTCGAACTCCTCGTGGTCTTCATCTACTGCCTTCCAGCTCGTGTTCATATCAAGCAGGTTCACGAAAAAGTCGTTGGTAAGCGTTTCCGGGTTTTCGGTGAAGACGCCGTGCTGAGACTGCCCGTAATTGGCGTTCAAAACGCGCAGGCCGCCGATCAAAACCGTCATTTCGGGAGCGGTTAAGGTCAACAGCTGCGCGCGATCGAGCAACAGTTGCTCAGCCGGCACTGAATATTTCTTTTTCAGGTAATTGCGGAACCCATCTGCAGCGGGTTCCAACACGGTGAATGCGTACACGTCGGTCTGTTCCTGCAATGCATCCGTGCGTCCCGGTGAGAAAGGAACCGATATACTGTGACCGGCGTTCTTGGCGGCTTGCTCTATCGCAGCGCATCCCCCCAGGACGATCAAGTCGGCGAGGGAACCCCTTTTTTGCCCTGATTGTGCACGATTGAACTCTTCCTGGATTTTTTCGAGAGCTTCCAGCACGGTGCTTAGTTGAGCAGGCTGGTTGACTTGCCAATCCTTTTGCGGTTCAAGGCGGATGCGCGCCCCGTTTGCCCCGCCGCGCTTATCGGAGCCCCGGAAGGTCGACGCCGAAGCCCAGGCTGTGGATACCAGCTGGGAAATGGACAGGCCGGAAGCCATGATTTTGCCCTTGAGGTCTGCGATCTCGTTTTCGTCAATCAATTCATAATCGACTGCGGGCACCGGGTCCTGCCAGATCAGCTCTTCCTCCGGGACCTCCGGCCCGAGGTAGCGCGAGCGTGGGCCCATGTCGCGGTGGGTCAGCTTGAACCAGGCGCGGGCAAAGGCTTCTTCGAACTCTTCCGGGTTTTCCTGGAACCGCTTTGCAATTTTCTTATAGGTGGGGTCCATCTTCAGCGCGAGGTCCGCTGTGGTCATCATAGGCGCATGCCTTATGGAGGGATCTTCGGCATCGGGCACCGTATTTGCTGCTTCTGGATCCGAAGGAACCCATTGATAGGCGCCGGCAGGGCTCTTAACGAGATTCCAATCATATTTAAACAGTGTGTCAAAATAGCTCATGTCCCACGTTGTCGGGGTCGGAGTCCAGGCTCCTTCAATGCCGCTGGTGATGGTATCACGGCCCTTGCCTTTACCGTAACTGTTTTTCCAGCCAAGACCTCGTTCCTCGATGCTGGCAGCCTCAGGTTCTGGACCCAAATAAGAATCCGGGGCGGCGCCGTGACATTTGCCTGCCGTGTGGCCTCCGGCAATAAGTGCCACAGTTTCTTCGTCGTCCATGGCCATACGATCAAAGACTTCCCTGATATCACGGGCTGAAGCGAGGGCATTGGGCTCACCGTTGGGACCTTCCGGGTTTACATATATCAGCCCCATCTGCACGGCGGCGAGAGGATTTTCCAGCTCCCGATCACCGGAATAGCGCTTGTCGCCAAGCCATTCGCTCTCGGGCCCCCAGTAAGTGTCCTCTTCCGGTTCCCAAACATCCTCGCGCCCGCCACCAAAACCGAAGGTCTTGAATCCCATTGACTCGTAAGCGCAATTACCGGCGAGGATCATGAGGTCTGCCCAGGAAATTTTGCTGCCATATTTTTGCTTGATGGGCCATAATAAACGGCGTGCCTTGTCCAGGTTGGCATTGTCCGGCCAGCTGTTTAGGGGTGCCGGGCGTTGGGCCCCTGTCCCTCCGCCACCACGACCGTCCCCTTTGCGGTACGTGCCTGCGCTGTGCCAGGCCATCCGGATGAAGAGACCCCCGTAGTGACCGTAATCGGCAGGCCACCAATCCTGCGAGTCGGCCATCAAGTCGTATAAGTCTTTTTTCACGGCTTCTAAATCGAGCTTTTTAAATTCTTTAGCATAGTTGAAATCTTTACCCATGGGATTAACCAGTTCTGAATTCTGATGAAGAATCTTGAGGTTCAACTGGTTGGGCCACCAATCCCTAATGGAAGGGCCTCCAATAGCAGTTAGGGTTTTAGGTCTTCCCGTTACCGGGCATTTGCTTTCTTCACTCATACATTTCGCTCCTTTTCCTCAATTGGATTTATATTTAAAAGGCATTTTGGACTAACGCCTTTTAAATATACTTGGTGTGAGGGGCGTATATCCCTGTTAATCAATTCGTTTGATGGATTTTCAAACAAAGCTTTCATATATCAGACTATCGGGTTTGCTCAGGGTGAAAATGAAAGAAGCCCTGCAAAAAAGAGGTTTTAAAAGGTCACACTTACAAAAAGGCCTTGATCTGCTAAAAAGCTGTATTTTGGGGGTCACTCAACAAGAATTCCCTGAGTTAAGTTGATAATTATGTTCATATATGGTCTTGTTCTCAATATTTATAATTAGTCGATATTTGTAATAATTAATTAAAAAGAGTTCACTATACAACGTTTAACTTGTCAATCTAAGTTGTTCTGGCTGTTTTTGCGTTGCAGTCGGGAATGCACGTTTCCTGGAGCAGTTTTTTGGGGGTCATCCAACATGTCGTGCATGAATTTGGAGATCAGGACTGGCAGGGCGTTTTACACCCGAACACAGTGCGACAGCCGACCTGCAGTTCAAGACTGTTTTTTGGTTATTCTTTATGATAGTATATGTTTATGGTATTATATGAAATTGAAATCAGAAGCTGTGGTTCATTTATTGCCATAGGTTTATTCACCACATGCAGGGGGTTGGCGAGATGAAGGAGTACAGTCCAAAAGAACTGGAGCCCAAGTGGCAGGAATTCTGGGAAAAGAACAGCTTTCACCGGGCAGAGCAGGATCCGCAAAGGGAAAAGTACTATGTGCTGGAGATGTTTCCCTATCCTTCGGGCCGCCTTCATATGGGGCACATGCGGGTGTACTCCATCGGGGACGTTCTGGCCCGTTTCCTGAGGATGAGAGGGTACAATGTGATCCACCCCATGGGCTGGGATGCTTTTGGCCTGCCGGCGGAAAATGCGGCCATAGAACACGGCATCAGCCCGGCTGAATGGACTGCTTCCAATATTGGGATCATGAAAGAACAGCAGAAGGCGCTGGGTTTGAGTTACGATTGGGAGAGGGAGCTTGCCACCTGTGATCCCGACTATTACCGCTGGAACCAGTGGTTCTTTTTGCTGTTTTACCGGAACGCCCTGGCTTACAAGAAAAAATCTCCCGTGAACTGGTGTGAATCGTGCGCCACGGTGCTGGCCAACGAACAGGTCATAGACGGGGAGTGCTGGCGCTGCGGGAAAACCGTCCAGCCCAGGGAACTGGAACAGTGGTTTTTGAAGATCACGGCCTATGCCGACCGGCTTTTGGACGACCTGGAAAAACTTGAAAAGTGGCCGGAGCGGGTGAAGACCATGCAGGAAAACTGGATCGGGCGCAGCTACGGCTCCAGCATTGTCTTCACGGTTGAAGAAACCGGCGACGACATGGAGGTGTTCACCACCAGGCCCGACACGCTTTTCGGTGTCACCTATATGGTGCTGGCGCCGGAACACCCGCTGGTGGAGAAGCTGATTGCCGGGAAACCGCAGGAAAAAGAGATCCGGGATTTTGTGCAGGAAATGCGCCGGGAAAACGAGATCACCCGCACCTCTGCCGAGACAGAAAAGATCGGGCTTTTTACCGGGGCGCATGCCGTTAACCCGGTGAACGACGAAAAAGTGCCCATCCTGATCGGGAACTATGTGCTGATGACTTACGGCACTGGAGCGGTCATGGGGGTGCCGGCCCACGACCAGCGGGACTTCCTCTTTGCCACCGGTTACAATCTTCCCATACGCGTGGTGGTGAACCGGGAGGATGTAGACCTGACCGCTTCTCCCCTGGAAGAAGCGTACGAAGGTCACGGGGTGATGGTAAATTCCGGACAATTTAACGGCCTCTCCAGCGAAGAGGCAAAAAAAGCCATCACCGATTGGCTGGAAGAGAGTGGAAAGGGCGCTTACCAGGTCAGCTACCGGCTGCGCGACTGGCTGATTTCCCGCCAGCGCTACTGGGGGACCCCCATCCCCATTGTTTACTGCGAGAGATGCGGAGCGGTGCCGGTTCCCGAAGAAGAACTTCCCGTTCTGCTGCCGGAAAACGTTGACCTGGCCCAGGCAAAGCAGTCGCCCCTGGCGGAAAACCCGTCCTTTTACCAAACCACCTGTCCCGCCTGCGGAGGCGAAGCCCAGCGCGAAACAGATACCATGTACACGTTTATCTGTTCTTCCTGGTATTACATGCGCTATACGGATCCGCACCAGGAACACATGCCTTTCAGCAGCGAGGAGGCAGACTACTGGCTGCCTGTTGATCAATATATCGGCGGCATTGAGCATGCCGTGCTGCACCTGCTTTATTCGCGCTTTTTTACCAAGTTTATGTACGACCAGGGACTGGTAAAAATACAAGAACCCTTCAAACGACTCCTGGCACAGGGCATGGTGTACAAAGATGGAGCCAAAATGTCCAAATCCAAGGGCAACGTGGTGACCCCGGATGAGATTGTCCAGCGTTACGGGGCCGATACGGGGCGCATGTTTATTCTGTTCGCTTCTCCCCCGGAAAAAGACCTGGACTGGAGCGACAGGGCGGTTGAGGGCTGCCACAGGTTTCTGCGAAGGCTCTGGCGCCTATTTCAGCAAAACATGGATCTCTTCGAGGAACCGGATGAAAACAAAGAGCAGCCGGCCTTTGGCAAGGAAGAGAATGAGCTCTGCCGGGTCATGCACCTGACGATCAAGAGAGTGACGGCAGACATCGAGGAGCGCTACAATTTCAATACCGCCATCAGCGCGGTCATGGAGCTGGTGAACGCCCTCTCGGCGTACCTGAACAAGGCGGAAAAAGAGCGCCGCGCAGGATACGTTCCCCTGCTGCAGCAGGTCATGGAAAAAGTACTGCTCTTGCTGGCGCCCTTTGCCCCCCATATTGCCGAAGAACTCTGGCACTGCTGTGGATTTGAGGGAAGCGTTCACCTGCAGGCTTGGCCTGTGCATGATCCGCAAGCGCTGCAGGTGGAAGAAGTGGAAGTAGTGGTGCAGGTGAACGGCAAGGTGCGCGGGCGTATCACAGTGCCCTCTGATTCATCCGAAAATGAGCTGGTGGAAGCCGCACGCATCCACGACCGGGTTCGGCCGTATTTGGAAGGCAAAAAGATCGTGAAAACTATTACCGTTCCCCAAAAGCTGGTCAACATCGTGGCCCGCTGAGAAAAAGCAGGAAATAACTGCCAGGGAAAAGGTGACGGCCCCTGCGTGCCTGCAAATTATTACCGGTTCAAGGGGCTGCAAAGTAAAGAGAGGGCGGTTTCTCAGGCAAAGCATGACGGGGCATAAGACAACGATTCGTGCTTTCCGGGCAAATAGCGCTATATATGGTTAAGTTGAGACAGAGGGTGGGGGTTTTCCGGCTAAGTGCTCTAAAACATAATTGCGGTGACGTATTCTTTTACACGAAAAGCCTTACCTTTTTCCTGAAACTCGTTACTTCTAACAGATTACATTCGGAACCATGTTTGTTTTAGGGAGCACTAAGTTTGGCGCTTCTTTTCGCCTGGCTCACGGCGGGCAAAGAACCGTCACTTTTTGCTTCTTTTTGCCCTCAAGGCGGTGAGGTTTCAGAAATATGAACGGTGAAATATGCTTCTACAACAAACCGAACAAGCTGGGGCAGAAAGTGTGGGCGCTTATGCTGGAAGCAATCTCTGCGGACAACATACTTCCTTTGACCTCGGGCTGCAACCTGGACTGCCTTTTTTGCAGCCACTCCCAAAATCCGCCTGGCGTAGCATCTTACCGTTTTTCGCCTATCCCTCCCGCTTTGCTGGATCAGCTCATTTCGTATCTCAACCCCGGCCGCAAAATAGTTATTGGGGAATCAACCACCAGGCTTTGTGAGGGGGAGCCCTTTACCCATCCTTATTTTCTCGGGGTTTTGCAGAAATTGAAGCGGCATTTTCCTCACACCCCGGTACAGTTGACCACGAACGGGGCCCTCTTGAATCAAAACAATATTGCCGAGCTGGCCGGCTTGAGGGAGGCGGGCGGGCTGGAAATGGTGGTCTCCCTCAACAGCTGCTCGCCCGATGGCCGAAAAAAAGTGATGCGCGATAATAATCCGGCGAATGTCCTGAACGGCTTATATTTCTGCCGTGAGCGGGGCATTCCCTTTCACGGCAGCGTAGTGGCGCTGCCGCACTTGCTCGGGTGGAAAGACATGGAGGACACGCTTTGTTTTCTTGAAGAAGCCGGGGCTTTGACCACAAGGGTGTTTCTGCCGGGTTATACCCGCATGGCCGGGCCGGAAATGCGTTTTGCCCCCTCATTGTGGGAAGAGCTTTGCGCCTTTTTGGAGGAGATGCAGGAGCGGCTGGAACACCCTGTAATCCCTGAGCCGTCACCTAAAAAAGACCTCTCGGCTTGCGTAGAAGGGGTTATCCGCAATTCCCCGGCTCATAAAGCGGGGCTGCAGTACGGGGATGTCATCGTTTCCATTGACGGAGCGGCTGTTGCGACAGCGGTGGAAGCCTTTCAAACAATGAAAAAGAAGGCTGCGCCGGTTTTGCACGTCGAGCGGCCGGGTAAAAAGAAAGGAACTTCATCAGGGGCCCCCGCTGAAACCATAGAGTTCACCCTGTTCAAAGAAAAAGACGCCCCGCCGGGCGCTGTTTTTTACCATGACCTGGATCCACACCTGATTAAAAAAGCCGGCGGCAAAATGCAAACCTCTGGCGGCGGGGGTTTTCAGCTTATGCTCACGTCGTCTGTCGCCCATCCCCTTTGGGTATCGGCCCGGGATAAAGGGCTGTTGCCCACTTCTGTGATCATCCGATCAACACAAAACCTTTTTTTCGGCGGTTCCATCTGCTCGGCCGGGCTGTTGGTCCTCTCCGATTTCACATATGAGCTGGACAGGGTGATCTGCGAGGAAGGGCTGCCCGGGCAGGTTTTGCTGCCTTCCATTTCTTTTGACCGGGGAGGCTTTGACCTGCTGGGGAGGCATTACAGCGAGCTGTTCGACTGCTACCCCAAGCTTTCTTTTTCTTTCCTTTGAGCCAGCACTTCGATGCAGGAAGGGATAATCATTTTGGTCAGGTCCGGCCGGGCGCCGCCCATGCTGACCACAACGAGCCTGCCGTTACACCATTTCTCGGCCAGCGCCTTTAATTCCTCCACCGCCCTGGGGAAAAAATCCGGGGTAAGGCCTCGGTCGCCGTAATCCCCCTGGCAGGTATCGTGGCCCAAAAGATGTATGATGAGGTCAGGCTGAAACTCTTCTATTTTGGGGTAAAGGCGGGAACACATGATTTCCAGGTATTCCTCATCGGTGCACCTCCACCCCACGTCGATACAAAGCTTGTTCCCTTCATTTTCCTCCACATTGTGATGGCAAAAACAGAGGTGGAGCGTGTGCGGATCCCCAAAAAAAATTGCCCTGGTGCCGTCACCGTGGTGCGAATCAGTATCGATGATTGCCGTTTTCGGTTTCCGGTATTTTTCCCGCAGATTGGCAACGGCGGGACCCGTGCAGGAAAGATACGTACCGCCCCAGGCATATGAAGGACCGGCATGGTGCCCGGCAGCGACATCGAATACGAAGGCATTTTGCAGCTCGCCTTCCATAACCCTTTCACACGCTTCCACGCAGCCCCCCACCGAAAGCCTTGCCCCCTCATAATACCAACGGCCGCGGACATCCCGGAGAAATGCTTCCGTGTGCACTTTCAAGAGCAGTTCTTCCGAAACCTTCGGAGGTTCTAGAAGTTCCACGTGGGGTTCGGCCAGAAGATGCTCCATCGCGCCCGGAAAGTGGCGGAATTTCTCCCCCAGGATGGGCCACCCCTCTCGTGTAAAGAGAGGATGGAAAAAAACTCCCGTTTTCACAAGCGAATCCTCCTTTGTTTAGTGGCTGGGGAAGCGGCGGGTTCTTCCGGGCGTTAGGGATAACAGAAAGGAAAACCCCAACCCCGAAAGCAAATATACCTTGCGATCCAGGGGCATGTATACCCAGAAAGCTTCCCAGAAAGCGTTAAAACCGTCTCTCCAATCTACCGTGGGCATCTTCATGTGGATTTCATCGCCATCGCTTATAAACATGGCTGCTTCAATATTTTCGATGCGGGTGTCTTCTTTCCCTTCATAATTTATCCAGATATGGGTGGGCGATATATAGACTTCGTAGGGTATGGCGAGTTGTTCAAAGACGGCGGCCAGGATGACCAAACGCGTTTTACAATCCCCGCCCCGTTGTTGAAGGGCTTCTTCTGCTGACGGGAAGTACCACGGCAGGTTGTAAACCTGCCAGTCGTACTGGTAGGGAACACTCAGCAGGATGTGCTGCTCCACCGATGGGGGATCCAGGGCTTCGGGCAGGGGAAAAGCGCTGCTTTCCACCGCAGGAGGGTTCCCCGGAAACTGGAAGAGGCGGAAAACGCTCTCGCCCAAGGCCGTGGGGCGGGGATACAAAACGAGGAAAACCCACAGCAGGGCAAAAGCGAGGGCCCAGCGCCGAAAACCAAAAGAATCCACCATTTCCAATACCTCCACTCAACCTGGTCAACCCAGTGCCGGATATTTGAATTGCAAGAGGACTTCTTTTGAACGCAGGAAACAGAACTGCTTACACCATCGCCTGAAAAGTTTTCACTGAATTGCAGAGAAGGAGACCTCTGGGCCTGCAGGCCGGCAGACTGCGGCCGTTCAGGGGATACAAAAAGCCCCTTCTTATTTATATTATAACAGTTTTTGCGGCAGAAAAAAGGTGAAACAACTTGGCAGGGAAAAGGCAACTTATGTCGAATCTGAACTTTCAGTCGCTAAAAAATGTGAAGGGTGGAAAGCGTTGTTTGCGTTGACACCTCGAGAACAAAAACTGGCATTGATCCTTTGCTTTTTATTGATCCTCGGCGTTGTTCTCCGCTTTACCCTGGAGGAGCCAGGATCGGTAGACGTGATAAAAAACGGGGAAGACGGCATTGAAGCCCATGGTTCATTCCCAACGGAAGAGGACGACGACGACCTTTTGTTAAAAAATGAAGAAGCGGGGGAAGTGGTGATCCACGTTTCCGGAGCGGTGAAAAGACCCGGCGTGTATACCCTCCCGGAGGGCGCCAGGGTTATCCAGGCCCTGGAAGAGGCCGGCGGTGCACTGCCGGAAGCCGACTTGGAGCTCGTGAACCTGGCGCAGCCTCTCTATGACGGCCAGCAGGCGCGGATCCCCTTTAAAGTGGAAGAAGGTGATCCGTCGGGCTCGAGTGCGGGCAGTGGGGTGGAGGTCAATACGAGCTTACAAAACGCGAAAATCAATATTAACACCGCTGAACGCTCACAACTGGAAAGCCTGCCCGGCATCGGCTCCGTCAAAGCCCAGGGCATCGTTCACTACCGGGAACAAAACGGCCCTTTCCGTCAGGTGGAAGATCTGGTGAAAGTGAGCGGCATCGGCGATAAGACGCTGGAAAACATTAAAGATCTCATTACCGTTTACTGAGCGTTCTGGAAGGTATCGAGCTCGCCGTAACTTGCAATACAAAATAGTTATAATTATGCCGGGAAGGCTCTGCATATTGTCCCGCAATGAGGAAGCGGGAAGTAATTGCTTCCCCGGCGGCCAGGAAGGGGGAGTAACCCGGTTTTTCACTGGCCGGGTATTTTTCATGAAAAAAAGGACTGCAGTCATTGTCCTGCTTTTGGTTGTTATTGTTTTGGTTGCGTTGGGAGTCGGCATCTATGCAGATTGGCTTTGGTTTGAAGGACTCGGGTTTGGGAGCGTATTTCTGACCGTGTTGGGAACCCGTTGGGGGGTTCGGTTGGCGGCCGGTGTATTGTTTTTTGTTTTTTTCTTCTTCAACCTGTACTATATGCGCGGGACGCTGCTGCAGGCCCTTCAGCGTTTGGAGATGAGAGAAAAGTTTGCCGGCACTGTTTGGAGTTCTCTGGTCACACCCCGGGGGGTAACCCTGTTTTTGCTGCTGACAGGAATATTCATGACCCTGCTTTTTACTTCTTATACAGGAGGGCTCTGGCTGGAGGCGCGCCAGTATTTCCAGGGGGTGGACTTTCAGGCCGCCGACCCCATTTTTGGCCGGGATGTGTCGTTTTATGTTTTTCAGCTGCCTTTCCTGGGGTCGGTCTATTCCTTTTTACAGTTAACGGTGGTGGTTACGGCCCTGGTGGTGGGCGTGACATACTTTTTTATTAATCCGCCCGTGCAGGTGGGCCGGCGTTTCGTTCTTTTGTCCCAACAGGGTTTGGGCCACCTCTCGCTGCTGCTCTGCCTGTCCTTTTTGTTGAAAGCTTGGGATTACCGCCTACAAATGTACGAACTGATGTATTCGCTGCGGGGAATGACGTTTGGCCCCGGCTATACGGACATGAATGCCAACCTGCCTGCTCTCTGGGCGCTGCTGGGACTGGCGCTGGGCATTGCGGCGCTTTTTATATACAACATTTTCAAGCGCCGCTCACATTATATTCTCTGGGGGGTGGGAGGATTAATCGCCGCATCTATCGTGTTGGGCAGCATTTACCCCGCCTTCATCCAGCACTTCAGGGTGGAGCCGAACGAATTTGCCTTCGAACGTCCCTACCTGGAGCACAACATTGCATTTACGAGGAAGGCCTTCGCCCTGGATGAGGCGCGCAGCGAGCAGTATCCCTACCAACCCGATCTTTCCTGGGATGACCTGGAACTCGCGCAGGGAACGCTGGATAATGTGCGCCTGTGGGATTACCGCCCACTGCTGCAGACATACAACCAGCTCCAGGGGATACGCCCTTATTATGAATTCCAGGACGTGGATACCGACCGCTACCACCTGGAAGACGGTTACGGGCAGGTTATGCTCTCTGCCCGGGAGTTGAACCAGGCCAGGCTCTCGGAGGACGCCCAGACCTGGGTTAACCTGAGGCTGCAGTACACCCACGGCTACGGGCTGGCCATGAGCCCGGTGGCTACGGTCAGTCCCCAGGGACTGCCGGTATTTAACATCAAGGACATCCCTCCCAGGGCGCCGGAAGGCCTGGAAGTGGAAAGACCCGAGCTCTATTACGGCGAGATCAGCAGCGATTATGTGATCGCCAACACCAAAACGCCGGAATTCAGCTACCCCGAAGGCGAAACCAACGTCTATGTTCACTACGAAGGGGAAGGCGGGGTCCCCCTGCAGGGCCTGCCCCGCCGACTGCTCTACGCCCTCTATTTTTCCGATTACCGCATTGTCATCAGCAATGAAATAACCGCGGACAGCCGCATCATGTACCACAGGCCCGTCAGGGAGCGGGTTTCCAAGGCGGCTCCCTTCCTGCAGTACGATGACGACCCGTACCTGGTGGTGGCCGGGGGGCGACTGTTCTGGATCATCGATGCCTATACCGTCACTGACCGGTTCCCCTACAGCGAGCCTTTTGGTGGGGTCAATTACATGCGCAATTCCGTGAAGGTGGTGGTGGATGCCTACCACGGGGACGTGAGCTATTACGTGGTGGATCCCGAAGATCCCCTGGTGAAGACCTATTCCCGCATTTTCCCCGATCTCTTTGAGCCCTTTGAAGAGATGCCGGAAAAACTGGTGGAGCATATCCGTTACCCGGAGACCCTTTTGAGCAAGCAGGCCTGGGTGTATGCCACCTACCACATGACGGACCCGGTCGTTTTTTACAACCGGGAAGACCTGTGGGAGATCCCCAATGAAAAGTACGCGGGTGTCTCACAGCCCATGGAACCCTATTACAATATATTGCAGCTGCCGGGGGAGGAAGAACCGGAATTCATGCTCGTTCAGCCCTTCACCCCCGCCCGCCGCGACAACATGATCGCCTGGATGGCCGGGCGCAGCGACGGGGAGAATTACGGTGAGCTGCTCATCTATTATTTCCCCAGCGGCCGTCACATCTACGGGCCCATGCAGATAGAAACGCGAATCGATCAAAATCCGCTCATCTCCCAGCAGCTCGCCCTTTGGGACCAGAGGGGTTCCAGGGTGATCCGCGGCAATCTGCTGGTGCTGCCCGTTGAGGACTCGGTGCTTTACGTGGAGCCGGTATTCCTTCAGGCGGAGGACAGCGAGCTGCCGGAGTTGGCCCGCGTGATTGTGGGGTTTGGCGATACGGTGGTCATGGAACCCGCCCTGGACACCGCGCTGGAGTCCATTTTCGGCCCCAGGGAACGGATCCCTGAAGAGCTCAGGGAGGAGCTGGAAGAGCTCGACCCGGATGAGATGCCCGAGGTCTTTATCCCTTCCACCATCCCCGAACTTGCCCGGAGAGCCAACGAGCTCTATCGCCAGGCCCAGGAGCGCCTGCAGGAAGGCGACTGGCCCGGCTATGGCGAAGCCTTGGCCGAACTGGAAGAGACGCTGCAGGAGCTGGCCGAGATCAGCGAAACAGCTCCACCCGTGCAGGAGGAACTGCCTGATGAGCTGGAGGAGGAATTGCGGGAGGAAGAAATGATCGATCTGCCGGACGAAGAAGATACACCTTGATGTCGTGCGTCAGCACTGCATAAGAAAAGGCTGCCGATGGTAAAAGAGCCGATCCGGCGGCCTTTTTTTGCTTCTCCTCCCGGGCGGGCAGGCTTTTTCCCGCAGATTTCCAATAACTGCCTTTCATGCACCTTGGGAAGAACAAACCCTTCACGGAGAGGTCTTTAGACCCTTAGTTTTCAAGTTCTTTGTAAATCTGGCAAAAGTTTTTCACACGATCGCGTGAACACTGATGTTTACTAAGTTTAGAAGGGGTTATTTTGAATTTCAACTTTTATGGCACTGGCTGTGTCCAGGTTGGGGAGGTGCTGGGCACAGTGGTTGTGAAAGCTCGGGAAGGGTAACCCGCCCGCGTTCCCTGCACGGACCTTTTGTTCCACCGTTTGGATTGTGCGGTGATAAATGCGGTTCACTTTTCGCGCCACTTTTCGATATTTTTGCTACCTGCCTCGTTCTCTGTCAACAAATTGTATCTCGCTATTGGTAAATTAATCAAATATTTGCTCAGCATCTGTTAAAGATCTTCTTTTAATTTCAATCGAAAGAAGAACAAATTTATTTGACACGGCACTAACCGCTTTCCCCCAAGCCTTCTTCCACGCGTTCCCTGATAATGGGAAGCAGGCGGCTGTCGCACCCCAGGGGGCGGCAGAGGACGAGATTTACGTCTGGGTGGGTTGTTTTTATTTTCTCAAGTATTTCCGGGATATCTTCTTGAATGTGTACCCCCGAGGTCAGAAAAAGCGGGGCTATGGCGATGCGGTTGTACCCTTTTTCGATAAAGTTCCTTATAGATTCCTCCAGCGAAGGAGCGACGAACTGCAAAAAAGCATGCCCAACCTCGGTTTCCATTGCAAGAGTATCTTTCTCCATTATCCCGGCCAGGAAGGCCACCTCTTGGTTTGCTTCTTTGCGGCGGCTGCCGTGTGCCAGAAGAATGATCGCCGTTTTTTGTTCCATGGTGATTCGGTCGGTGCAGGCGGTGAGGGTAAGGGTTAATTCCCTGCATGTCGCGATCGCTGTCGACGGGCACGGGTAAAGCTTGTGTGCCGGAGAGCGGCGGGGGTGATGTTTGAAATAAAGCTACTTTGAAAATAGAACATGTCGCTCAAAGGTCCGTCGCCAAACAGTAATCGATTTTCATCCTTCTGATGGTGACCCCGTTGTGCGGAGGCATAGGGGTCTACTTTGAAAATGCAACTCCGCCGCCATGAATTTTCTTTCATGATTATCAACTTAACTCAGGGAATTCTTGTTGAGTGGCCCCCAAAATACAGCTTTTTAGCAGATCAAGGCCTTTTTGTAAGTGTGACCTTTTAAAACCTCTTTTTTTGCAGGGCTCCTTTCATTGTCATCCTGGGAAGACCCGATAGTCTGATTTTCTTTTTGAAAAGGAACATTTTCGTCCTTCCGATGGTGAAGTGAAGTTTCATGGATGTCTCTTTTCTTTGCGGGAAGTGCGGGAAGTTTCCCCGGGCTGCTTGGTTTTTCCCCTCCGTGAAACCATCCGGCCTGCGGACCTTTTCCCCTCCTTAATAAACACTATTTTTTCCAGATACCGGTGGAGATCCCTGATGATGATATTAAATGCAGAACCTCCAACTTTAAGGGCAGGGGCCGAATGCCGTCAGACAGCAGGTCCCTTCCCTCCGAAGACGGTGATGGTGTTCCAAAGGGCCGGCCTCCTGGCCCGTGATATCCCTGTATCCTGCCCCATCCCTGAGCATGTTCAGGGATGGGGGCAGGTTTTGTCTTTGTTCACTGCCGGCGGAGGCTGCAGGGGAGTTTCACCCAATTTCCATTTAATCCTCAAAGAATCCTCTTTGAAGGCGCCAGCGGTTTTTGCGATGCCGGGCAAAAAATGAAGTGCGGCGATGCCCATCCAGTTTATCACTTTCTGGGAGCTGCTGCAACGTTCAGGAAATGTCTTGCGGGGAGGCACTTGCGTTCAGTGAGGAAAAAGAGGCAGCAAGGCGTCCCCCTATTGCCCTCGTGCTGGGGCGGCATGTGAAATGATTAACATGACTATCAACTTAACTCAGGGAATTCTTGTTGGGTGGCCTCCCAAATACAGCTTTTTAGCAGATCAAGGCCTTTTTGTAAGTGTGACCTTTTAAAACTCTTTTTTTGCGGGACTTCTT
>PWTK01000068.1 GCA_003563895.1 Syntrophomonadaceae bacterium | reverse complement strand
CAACGCGCTGCCCACGATGACCCCGTCACCAAGGGACGCCGCCTGCTGCGCCTGCTGCGGGGTGGAGATGCCGAAGCCCAACAAAAGGGGTCGGGTCGTGCTGCTGCGCCGCACTTCGCCGATAAAGTCCTGCAGGCCTTCGTAAAGCCCCTCCCTGACCCCCGTCACTCCCGGGCGGGAGACACAGTAGAGAAAACCGTCCGCGTCGGCGGCGATCTGCTGTATCCTCGCGCGGGAGCCGCCCGGCGCCAGGATGCGAATCAGTACCAGCCCGTGGGCACGGCAGGCCTCTTCCAGGGGGTCTTTTTCCTCGAAGGGCAGGTCGGGGACGATCAGCGCATCGGCGCCGCACTGTGCGGCGCTGGCGGCAAAGCGGTGGTGGCCGTAGTGAAACACGGTGTTGTAGTAGACGAGAAGTGCGATGGGCACGGCGCTTCTGCGGCGCAGCCCGCGCACCAGCTCCAGCACGGCCGACGGGGTCACGCCGGCGGCCAGCGCCCTGCCGGCGGCGTTCTGGATGACGGGGCCGTCGGCCAGGGGATCGCTGAAGGGGATGCCGATTTCGACGATATCGGCGCCGCCCTCGACGGCGGCCTGCAGGAGTTCTTCGCAAGACGCGGGGTCGGGGTCGCCCCCCATTAGAAAAACGGCCAGGGCTTTTTCATTTTTTTGGGCCAACCGCTCCAAGGCGGCGTTCAACCTGTTCCCGGTCACTGCCCCGTTAATACGGGCGTTTTTTTGCACCATCATAATTCCCTCCCCATGTCTTTGTCGCCCCGGCCGGAGAGGTTGACGGCGATGAAGCGCTCTACCTCTCCCCGTGCTTGCAGCTCGTCGGCCAGCCGGGGCAGGTAGGCCAGGGCGTGGGCGCTTTCCAGGGCGGGGATGATCCCCTCTTTTCGCCCCAGCAGATAAAATGCGTCCAAGGCTTCCCGGTCGGTGACGGCCACGTAGCTCGCCCGGCCGGTTTCCTTGAGAAAGCTGTGCTCCGGCCCCACACCGGGGTAGTCCAGCCCCGCGGAGATGGAGTGGACCGGGGATACCTGGCCGTGTTCGTCCTGCAGGAGGTAGCTCAGCGCGCCGTGCAGCACCCCGGGGCGCCCTTTCTGCAGGGTAGCGGCGTGCTCGCGGCTGTCCAGACCCCTACCGCCCGCCTCCACCCCGATCAGCCGCACCCCTTCCTCCTCCAGGAAGGGGTAAAAGAACCCCATGGCGTTGCTGCCGCCGCCGACGCAGGCCAGCAGGATGTGCGGCAGGCGGCCTTCCTGCTGCAGGGCCTGCTCGCGGAGCTCGTCCCCGATGACGCGCTGGAAATCGCGCACCAGCGCGGGGAAGGGGTGCGGGCCCACCACGGAACCGATAATGTAATGGGTGTCCTCCAGGGCAGTGATCCAGAAGCGCAGCGCTTCGTTCACCGCTTCCTTGAGGGTCCCCTCCCCCGCCGGCACCGGGATCACCTCCGCCCCCAGCACCTCCATGCGCCGCACGTTGGCCTCCTGGCGGCGGACGTCTTCCGTGCCCATGTAGACGCGGCACTCCAGCCCTAAAAGCGCCGAGGCGGTAGCCGCGGCCACGCCGTGCATGCCGGCCCCCGTTTCGGCCACCACCCGCGTTTTCCCCATGCGCCGGGCCAGCAGCGCCTGCCCCAGGGCGTTGTTGATCTTGTGGGCACCGGTGTGGTTCAGGTCCTCCCTTTTCAGGTAGAGCCGGGGGAGCCCCAGGTGCTCCCCCAGGCGCGCGGCGCGGAAAAGGGGGCTGGGGCGCCCCACGTAGTCCCGCAGGCAGCGGCGCAGCTCCTCCTGGAAATGCGGGTCTTCTTTTATTTCCCCGTAGGCCCGGGAGAGCTCCTGCAGGGCGGGCATAAGGATTTCGGGGACGAAGCGCCCGCCGAATGTCCCGAAGTAGCCCCGGCCGTCGGGGAGCCCCTGCAGGGCGGTTTGGCTCGTTGCGTTTTTCACGGCATTTCGACCTCCTGTTTCTTTCCATTTGGTTGGCTAAATATACATATTTTACCTTCGCCTGCGGCTGATGCCCCGCGGCTGGCGGCCCCCGAGGCGCGCGCCTCGCGGCACCCGAGGCTCACGCCTCGCAACTCGCAGCTGGCGGCTTATAGTTTGAAGCTCGCTGCTGGCAGCTTGAGGCTGGCAGCGCGCAGCATGCAGTTTCGGTTAGCAGTTTGCACCTCGCACTTCGCGGCCTGTTTTGCTGCTTACGGTTCGCCCGTCATTTTCTGCCGCTCTTCCCAGCGGCGGACCTCTCCAATAAATTCCCGTATCTTCTGCCGGCACTTGGCCCCGTTTTTCTCCACGCCGCTGCTGACGTCCACGCCGTAGGGTCGAACCGCCTCCAGCGCCCGGAAAACATTCCCCGGGTCCAGGCCGCCGGCCAGGATGAGGGGAAACGAGGCGTGCCCGGCGAAGGGTTCTGCCAGCCGCCAGTCGAAGGTTCGCCCGCCGCCGCCGCGGCGCTCGGGGTAGGCGGTATCCAGCAGGACGGCGGCGGGGCGGTAGCGGGCGCACTCCTCCGGGATGAGGGCAGAGTTTGCGGGAAAGGATTTGATGATCCTCCAGGGGCGCAGCGCCCGGCAGTAACCGGGGCTTTCCCCGCCGTGCAGCTGCAGCACATCCAGGCCGCAGAGCCGCGCGATCCGACGCACCTCCTCCAGCGTTTCGTCGACGAAAACCCCCGTCCTGCTGACAAAGGGAGGAAGTCTTTCCATGGCGGCCGCCGCCTCCTCGGGGGTCACCCGGCGGGGGCTCTCGGCGAAGACGAAGCCCAGCGCATCGGCCCCTTCTGCTGCGCCTGCCAGGGCCTCTTCCTCCGTTTGTATCCCGCAGATCTTAACGCGCACAGTAGACATCCTGTCCCAACAGCTCCTTTATCTTCCGGTAGGGGTCGCCGCTTTCCATGAGGCTCTCCCCCACCAGCACGGCTTCGGCGCCCACCCTGTCCTGCAGCAGCTGCACCTGCTGCCGGCAGCAAATGCCGCTGGCGGAGAGCAGGATGCGGTCCCGGGGCACCAGCGCGCCCCATTGCAGGGTCCGGTTGAGGTCGACCTCCATGGTGTGCAGGTCGCGGTTGTTGATAGCAATCACCTCGGCCCCGCACTGCACGGCGCGCAGCACCTCCTCTTCGCGACCGGCTTCCACCACGGCCGTCATCCCCAGCTCGCGGGCCAGGGCGGCAAATTTTTTCAGCTCTGCCGGCACCAGCAGGGATACGATGAGCAGCAACGCGTCCGCCCCCAGGCACCGGGACTCGTAAAGCTGATATTCGTCCACGATGAAGTCTTTGCGCAGCACGGGGATCCGCACCGTTTGCTT
>PWTK01000024.1 GCA_003563895.1 Syntrophomonadaceae bacterium | reverse complement strand
TTGCAGCTGGCTTCGCAGGGCCTGGAATGGCTGCAGGCCCGGAATAAAAAAGCCCCGCGGGAAGCTCAATGAGCTTCACTTCCACGGGGCTGCTTGTTAGGGTATCCCTGCTACGTAAGTGCTTTGTTTCAGTCTGTACACAGGCACTTCTTAACCTTCTTCTGCTTGTGTAATGACTGCTTGCAACCCGGTTTGGATCACCACGCCATCGACTCTGAAGGAAAGGGTCAGTTCTCCTGCCGGCCTGGCAACCCTGTACGTATAAGTGCCGTCTCCGTGATCGGCAAACTCTGTAATGGTAACATATTCCCCTTCATCCAGCACAACCAGTGAGTTCCACTCTGCCTCGAACAGGTCCTCGGCAAGCACTTCAATATCCTCCATGCCGTATCCGCTGATCCCAACCCCGTCTTCATCATAGACATAGAGCGTGGCAATGGCAGTGCCGTCTTCCTGGTCTTCAAAGGTCACGCTGCTGTTTTCTGCACAAACCGGCCCGGGCTCCTCCGGTTCCGTGTAGGTATGCACGATCACGGCCCGTGCTTCCAGGTCTTCCGTTAAAATATAGCTCGTGATCATCCCCACTTCCAGGTCGCACATGGTCAGCGCCTCTTCCATGTGGCCGTCCACGTACAGGCGGAGCAGGGCGTCCTCGGCGATGGTGATGAACGGCTCAATGTCCGGCGTGTCCGGGCCCCAGTGGATCTCAATCTCCACCTCGCGGTTTTCCTTGTCTATGGCGAGGATCTCGCCCTCGACCACGCTCTCCCCGATCCGGGGATCGGCGTCGGGGATCGGTTCCGGGTAGCGCTCCTGCGTGAACCAGACCCGGGTGACATAGCCTTCTTCGCCTTCCTCGTAGTCCACCTCGGCCCCGAAGGCCTCGGCGACGGCACGGAAGGGCAGGAAGGTGCGGCCGTCTTTGATCATTGCCGCTACGTCCATGACGACTTCTTCTGTTTCGCCGGTTTCTTTACACAGTATGGTCAGGACGAATTCGCCGATGTTCATGCTCACTATGCGCTCTTCGTCTTCGAAGCTCACCCACTCCACCGGGCCGGGCTTCGGACCCCAGTCGGCTTCTGCGCCGAGCGCTTCGGCCAGGAACCGGACGGGGATGAAGGTGCGGCCGTCTTCGATGAAGGCTGGGACGTCCAGCCAGTGGGCTTCGCCGTCAACCAGGTAGATGGTTTCGCCGATGAAGAACTCGACTTGCTCGGCTACCGGCGGTACGATGGGCTCTTCGGTGAAGGTAACTTCGAAGTTCTTGGAGATGCCTTCGTCGGTGACTACGCGGACGGTGTAGGTGCCGAAGTCGTCTGCCTGCAGGCCGAAGGTGGCGACGCCGTCTTCAAAGTCTTCCTCGTCGACAGCGGTGACCCCAGCCGGGGTGATGACGCGGTAGCCTTCTTCATCTTCTGCTTCTCTGGCTTTGAAGCCGTCTTCGTCCAGGTAGGTCATGGTGATGACGCCTTCCAGCTCGCCCACTTCATAGTCCCACTCCACATCGATGGTTACGGGGTCGCCGGAGACGAAGATCTCGATGCTGTCTTCCAGGCCGCTGTCGAGGTGGATCGCGGTGATGGTGGTGGAGCCTTCATCTCTTGCCAAAACGATTCCTTCTCTGCTAACGGTGGCTACGCTGGGTGCGCTGCTGGAGAAGACGATGTCTTCGTCTTCGAAGTCGCCTGTTGTAATTTCTTTTTCGATGCCGTATTCATCGGTGAGGGTGACCGTTAATTCTGTTGTATCAGGTACCATGAGCACGTCTTCATCGGCCTCGAGTTCGAGGTCGACGATTTCGTCCATTTCTTCAAAGACGGTGACGACCGTCGTCGCGCTGATGGCGGTGCCGGCGATGAAGGCTTCGACAGTGTATTCGCCGAGGAGGTCGATGTCGCCCATATATACTGTTACTACATATTCTTCATCGTCGTCGCAAAAGACTACACCTACTTCATCGTCAGCATCATTATCTTCCCAGGTATACTCATCGCCGTCGGGATCGGTTACTTGTATCGCCTGCTTCCTCTCTTACTACATCCAGTTCGGCTTCGCCGTCTTCGTCAGTGGCAATGGTGTCGATTTCTTCCCAGTTCACCCATTCGCCGTTTTCCATCTCGTCGCTCTCGTAGAAGGTTACATCCTCGTCTTCTACGGCAACTCCCCTGGATTGGACCAAGGCTTCGAGGGTAAAGGTTCTTCCTGCTCTTACTTCAGTAGGTGCATCCAGATCGACGGAGTCTACATCTACTACCCTTGTGAAGGTTACTTCTCCTTCGCCTACGAGTTCGCCGGGGCTGGGGTTATCTCCTGCTGTTCTAACTTCAATTTCAGCCGTTCCTGCAACTTCAGAGGTTAAGTGAAAATCTATGCGCTGGTTCCCAAGAGTATAGACATTTCCGTCATATGGTTCCCATCCTTCATCTTCGCAATAGAAATCCCAACCGGCAGCTAAAATATCCATACCAGGATCTTCTAAGTCGCCTTTTTCTATTGTTGTTCGAATATCTACCCAACTTTCAGCGTCAACGTCAACCCAGCCTTTTGCATAAAAGGTGGCACTGTCAACATCCCGATCTGAACTTACATATACTGCACCAGCTAAGGCTGAATTGCGCAGCGGCCAGTCATCTGCGCGGAAATAAATGTTCAGTTCAGCATCATCGCCCACATCTACGACCTCGTCCCTAACGGTCAACCACGATGCATGGCGGTTGTAGGTTGCTTTACCTACGTCGACTACTTCATCATCAACCTTTTCACCATCCAGGTAAATTGTTACGGGATGTGCAGCATCCACTACATGCAGTACTAACCATATTTCCTCGTTCTCAACAAGCGATCCATCATCAAATTCTACTGTTCCTTCAAATGGATACGTTTTTAAAAGATCATCCCGGATAGCTAACTCATATTCCCCAGTTATGCCTTCATTATTTTCATCAATATCAATAGTAGTAACTTCAAAAGGAACACCTGATTCAGCAGGTCCATGGTCAAAATCCACAAGTGTAAAATCGTTATCGTTATTCTCAACCTCGTTATTTATCGCCCCGCCGTGGCCGGCACGAGGCTCAAGAGCATGGCGAGTGTGGCGATTATCGCAAAGAGTCTTTTCGATTTAAAACTCAATTCGTTTTCCCTCCTTTTCGACTTTCTTACCTAAACAGATTTTAAGTAAGAAAACAAACAACGCCTACTTTCCGTTCCCTCTTCTGCTGTTCTTCGCCCTTTTCCTTCCGGCATCCCCCCTTTTATACAATATTGAACATTTATGTTGAATTCTGTAATAGAAAAAGGGCACCCGTAGGTGCCCCATTTATGTGGTATCGCCCTCTCCAATAAATACGGGCTGTGCCCAGGGTTACTGGGACAGCCCTTTTCATTTCGTG
>PWTK01000094.1 GCA_003563895.1 Syntrophomonadaceae bacterium | reverse complement strand
GAGTGGTTGCGGTGGTGCGACGTATTTGTGTGCCCTAACTGCGCCATGCCGGTGGTTGGCGTATGGGCGACGGCCGTGGCGGAGGGTTGGCCGTTAGGCCGGTTAAATGGATACCCCCTAGAGCGATTATAGCCCGGGGGGTTTTATTTTGATGTTTCTATGATATAATAAAGCTGAAACGGAAAGCCGAAGGGCACAAAACAAGTGCGGCTGCATAATTTAAGGAGGTTAATCAGATGAAGGAAAAAGTACAGACAGCATTGGATAAAATCCGCCCCATGCTCCAGGCCGATGGAGGGGATGTAATGTTAATTGCCGTCGAAGACGATGGCACCGTTAAGGTTAAACTCACCGGCGCTTGCGGCGGTTGTCCAATGTCCACCATTACCCTGAAACAGGGTATTGAAAGGCAGCTGAAAAGAGAGATCCCCGAAGTAAAAGAAGTCCTCTCAGTATAAGGGACATGCCCGTGTGGATCCGATAAAAAGGCCGGCCTGAGCAGCCGGCTTTTTTTATCGCCTGCCCCGTTGCTTTGGTGGGGCGGATGTGGCAAAATAAGGGGTGCCCGCGCCTCCGCCGCCGCCTCGCCATCAGGAGGCCGTTCCGCCTTTCTTTCTTTTTGCACATTATTCTTAACAATGAAATCCGTCCCGGCAATGATGGGTAGGGGAAGAAACCCCCTGCCAGGCCAACACCAGGAAATAGCACACACCGGAACACTCCGCCTTGAGCATAATCAGCGGCTTCCCTGCCGACACCGTTTGGGCCGGCTTGCAAGGGCGGGGGCAAAAGTTTTACAAAAAGGACCGTTTCAGGACTGCATATTAAGTGGGGTGAGCACTGCGGCAATGGATTCTCTGCTCCTCATTCGCTACGGCGAAATCGCTTTAAAAGGCAAAAACCGCCCTTTTTTTGAACGCAAACTGCTGCAAAATATCCGCACCGCTTTAAAGGGCCTGGAACCCTTTAAATTGGACTTCCGAAGAGGGCGTTATTATGTGCGTATCGCTCGTGAAAACCTGCACGCAGCGCAGAAAAGGCTGTGCTGCATTTTCGGCATTGTTTCCATCAGCACCGTCTTTGAGGCCGACCTGGACCTGGAGGACATCTCCCGCAAGTCACTGGAACTGATCAAGCAGCACTGCCGGCCGGGGATGAGCTTTAAAGTGGAAACAAAAAGGCCCAACAAGCGTTTTCCTTATACCTCTCCCCAAATCAACACGGAAGTTGGAGCCTTTATCATGCAGAGCGGGCTTGACCTTTCGGTTGATGTTCACAAACCCGAGCTGCTGCTGACCATTGAAGTGCGCGATGAGGGTGCTTATATATACACCTCGAGGCTGCGCGGACCGGGCGGCCTTCCCGTAGGCGTTTCCGGCAGGGGGCTGCTGCTGCTGTCGGGCGGGATCGACAGCCCGGTTGCAGGTTGGATGGCGCTCAAGCGGGGGATCGAATTGGAGGCGATCCACTTCCACAGCCCCCCTTTTACCGGAGAAGCCGCCCTGAACAAAGTGGTTGACCTCTGTCAACTGCTTGCGGAGTATGGGGGGCGTGTCCGGCTGCACCTGGTTCACTTTACGGATATTCAAAAAGAAATCCGACTTCGGTCCCCAGAAGAGATGGCCATTACGATCATGCGGCGCTACATGATGAAAATAGCCGAGAGAACAGCCCATCGCATGAAAGCCCGGGTCCTCTATACCGGGGAAAGCCTGGGGCAGGTTTCCAGTCAAACACTGGATAACATTGCGGTGATCGACAATGCTGTCAGCCTCCCCGTTTTAAGGCCGCTTATCGGACTGGATAAGGACGAAATCACCGCCATCGCCCGAAAAATAAACTCCTATGATATATCCACTCGTCCCCACGAAGATTGCTGCACGCTATTCGTGCCACAGCACCCCTCAACCCGTCCTTCTTTGGAGCGCGTGCAAGCGGCTGAAGAAAAGTTGGGAGAAAAAGAATTGATCGAGGCAGCGCTGGAGAAAATAGAAGCGAGGGTGATATACCCCGCCTATTTTGCCGCCTTGACGAATAGAAACCGCGAATCCCCATTTTAAATAAAGAGGTGAACGGGATGACCCCCAAAGAAGTATACCTTGACAACAGCGCCACAACGCGCGTTTATCCTGAGGTGGCCGAGGAAGTTCGCCGAATCATGGAAGAGGACTATGGCAACCCCTCCTCCCTGCACCGCAAGGGTACCGGGGGAGAACGCGTGTTAAATGCCTCACGCCGGTTACTGGCCGATCTTTTGGGTGTCAAAAGCGAGAACCTCTTTTTTACCTCGGGGGGCACGGAATCCAACAACCTGGCGATCCTTGGCATGGCACGCCGCAACCGCAGAAAGGGAAACCACCTCATCACAACTACGATCGAACATTCCTCGGTGCTGGAGCCTTTTCACAAATTGTTAACCGAAGGTTTTGAAGTAACCTTCGTAGAGCCGGACCCTGAAGGGCATATCAATCCCTTGGATGTAGCCGGCGCAGTAAACCAATCCACCGTGCTGGTGAGTGTCATGCATGTCAACAACGAAATCGGATCCGTACAGCCAATAGCAGATATTACCAGATATGTTAAGAAAAAGAATCCCGACACCCTTGTGCACGTGGATGCGGTGCAGTCTTTTACCAAGCTTTATTTTTCTCCAGAGCAGTGGGGGGTCGATGCCCTCACCCTGAGCGGCCACAAGTTTCACGGGCCCAAGGGCACGGGAGCGCTTTATCTGCGGGAAGGGGTTTTGGCAGAACCCCTCTTCGGAGGAGGGGGTCACGAAAAAGGGCTGCGCCCGGGCACAGAGAACACCCCTGACATCGCGGGCATGGCGCTGGCGGCCAGGTTGAGCATGGAAAACAGGAAAGAGATGGTCGAGGCGCTGCAGAAAATGAAAGAAAAATTGCTTTCTGCAATCGCAGCGGAACATCCCTGGATGAAAATTATCGGCCCCTCCCCCGGAAATGGGGCGCCACACATTGCGAACATTTCCTTCCCCGGCCTGAAGGGGGAGGTGCTCCTGCATGCCCTGGAAGAACAAGGGGTTTACGTCTCGACAGGCTCGGCCTGCGGTTCCAGGGAAAAGAAAACCAGCCATGTACTTGAAGGATTGGGATTGGGATTGGATGAAAAAACCGCCGAAGGCGCCCTGCGCTTCAGTTTTTCTTTTTTAAATACGCCGGAGGAAATCGAATATGCCGCCTCAGCGGTAAATAATGCCGTCCATGAGCTTAAACTCTTCAGCACCCGTTAATATCCGCCCTGCGGAAGGCCATTTTATCCCCGATAAGAAAGGGCGGTGTCAACCAGCTCGTCAAAACAAAAGGTGTTCATTTGCCAGGCGAACCCGTTTCAAACCCTCCTCTTGAGCTGCCTCAAGGCATTCCAGGGCGGTCTCCCTGGAAGTCAGGGGAAGGTCTTTCATGTAAAACTGGGGATGGAAAGCCAAAAGCGTGTAGGGAATGGCGGGGTCCTCCCCGGCAATAAACGAAGCGATGGCCCGGACTTCTTCGGCGTCCACATAGCCGGGCACCAGCAGGGTGCTCGCCACCGTTAGGGTAACCCCCTTTTCCCTGCCGGCGCGGGCGCTCAAGGTAAAATTCTTCAGCGCCTGTTCGTTATTTCCTCCCGTTAGGGCAAAATAAATCCCTTTATCCCATGCCTTGAGGTCAAATTTAACCGTCCCCCCGCTCTGCAAAGAAAGATCCAGGACGCGCGCAAAGAATGGCGCAGACATCAGTCCTGAGGTTTCCCAGCAAATGCGCAGGTCCGGTTTCTTCTGCAGCGCCCGTCGAGCTGCAGATAAAGCGTGCGGGACCTGGGGGGCGGGGTCTCCCCCAAAAAAACAGATGCAGGCCGTTTGGCCGTCTGCGGCAGCGGCCAGTTCATCGGCACTGTAAAAACGCGGCATTCGAACGGCTAAAGAACGGTACTGCCAGTTCTGGCAGAAAAGGCAGTTCAAGGTACAGGCGCCGTAAAACACGGCCAGGTTTTTTCGCCGGCCCGGCACACCGCCCTTTTCCGGGCAAACCCATTCGGCAACGCAGTTGGTGGGAATCGGATCGTAATAATATTGCAGGAGGCCTTTGGAAGGCGTCCCGGCCAGGTGGATCAGTTTCCCGCCCCTGTTTTCCCGCAAACCGCAGTAGCCCCGACTCCCCGGAGCAGGCCGGCAGGAGCGATAACAAACCCGGCATTGGGGACCTTCCTCGCCGGACACCTGCGGAAGCCCGCTGGCTTCCCGCACAGTGCAGTGGACTCTTTTCAGGTGCTCCGCGATTTCTTCTTCTCCGGAGGAGATGCACTCCTTGCAGTAAAGCAGTATCCCAGCTGCTGTCGGAGTCCCGCAGTGCAAGCACTTTACCACAAAAACCCCTCCCATGCTCTTGCAGGATGGAACCCTTGATCCGCCTCGGCAAAACACGGCTGCGGCTTAAGCCGGTAAAACACAAACGTAAGCGCTGCCACCTTACCGCTCGCATCTGTATATGGAAATTATCGCAGGCCGGGGGACAACACCAATAAAGGCCAGCCGGTTCCGTGGCAAAAAGATGTTGAGAAGGTGGAATCACCCCCCAGCGAGGGACTGCAGTAAGAACAACATTCCTCTGCTTTTAAAAACGGGAGGGGGCAATGGCCGGGTGGAGGTGGTTGACATGGAAAAATATTATGGTTCGGCAGCGAAAACGTGCAGTGCGAGGAAGGCTGGCTTCACGTTCGGCGATTTATCTTCAGGGCTTTACACCAAATATTTCGACCACGCGCATTTTTCACCTTTTTATGTTACTGTATAACTACGCCTTCTTTTCCAATTATCCTTCCTCCTGTGCACTTTGCACAATGTTGCCCACGGGGTTTGCCGGCAGCATAGAGGTGGATATTTTCCCTTTCGCACCGATTAAATAAAATGGGCAAAATTATTTTGCTTCACCTCAAAATTTCTTATTTTAAATTTATTTATAGATCAGTTATAATAGTTGCATAAAAACAGGAAGGGGAAGATTGCCAGTGCCACATCGGGCCTACAATTTTAATCCTGGACCGGCCATACTGCCGCAATCTGTATTGGAAAAAGCTCAAAGCGAAATGCTCAATTTCGAGGGAACTGGCATGTCCATCATGGAAATCAGCCATCGTTCCCCCCAGTTTGAAGAGACGATTACTTCCGCCAAAGAGCTGTTGCGGGAACTGCTCGGGCTGCCCGAAAGCCATGAAGTACTTTTTCTCCAGGGAGGGGCAAGCCTGCAGTTTTTCATGGTTCCCTTTAATTTCCTGACCGCCGGCAAAGAGGCCAATTATATTATCACCGGCAGTTTTTCACAAAAAGCGCTGCAGGAAGCGGCAAAGGTGGGGCCAACGCATACAGCCGCCTCCGCCGCCAGGGAAGGGTTTTGCCGAATACCGGATGAAAACGAGCTGGAGATCAGCCCAAACCCCGCTTACGTGCATATC
The DNA here is from genome assembly GCA_003563895.1 of Syntrophomonadaceae bacterium. Taxonomy (GTDB): domain Bacteria; phylum Bacillota; class Dethiobacteria; order DTU022; family UBA8154; genus CSSED11-181. The sequence continues at coordinate 31,731 of PWTK01000094.1, read as the reverse complement.
ACCACCAACAACACCATCTACGGCACCCAGTACAAAGCCCTACCCGATGTTGGAGATGTGCCCCTGGTAGCGGACATGTCAAGCGATATCTTGTCCTGCAAGCTGGATATGGGCCGCTTCGCCCTGGCTTACGCCGGAGCCCAAAAGAACCTGGGGCCGGCCGGCGTAACGGCGGTGATCATTAACAGGGAAATGTTCCAGGAAATCCCCGATGGGCTGCCGTCCATTCTTGACTACCGCATTCATGCAGAATCCGGCTCCCTCTACAACACCCCGCCGTGCTTCAATATATACATGGTGGAGCTTGTTTTAAAGTGGGTCCGTGAAAAGGGGGGCCTCGAAGAGATGGAAAAGAAAAACAGGGAAAAAGCCTCACTTATTTATAACACCATCGACAAGTACCCCCATTTCTACCAGGGCCACGCCCAAAAAGAACACCGGTCCCTGATGAACATCACCTTCCGGCTGCCCGATGAGCAAATGGGAAAAGAGTTCGTGGAGAGGGCCTCCCGGGAAGGGATGGTTGGGCTAAAAGGACACCGCTCGGTGGGGGGCATCCGAGCTTCCATATATAACGCCATGCCCAGGGAAGGCTGCGAGACCCTGGCCCAGTTTATGGAACACTATTGTCATCAAAAAGGGTAAAACGGTTATTCCATCTTCCCATATACAAAACAAAGAGGTGTTTTCATTGAGTGCTGCAATTTCAAGAAAAGCGGCAAGCATTAACCCTTCTTCCACCCTGGCCATCACTGCCAGGGCAAAAGAATTAGTGAACCAGGGGGTAGATGTGATCGGCTTCGGGGCCGGAGAGCCGGATTTCGACACCCCGGAGCATATTAAGGAAGCGGCGGTCGCCGCCATCCGCAGTGGTTTTACCAAGTATACCCCCCCCAACGGAATGCAGGAGCTCAGGGAAGCCATCTGCGAGAAACTGGAACGGGACAACGGGCTTAACTATTCGCCGGAGCAAATCGTGGTAAGCAACGGCGCAAAACATTCCCTGGATAATGTTTTTGCCGTCCTTTTAAACGAAGGCGATGAAGTAATCATACCGACTCCTTACTGGGTCAGTTACCCCGAGCTGGTTAAGCTGAACAGCGGAACCCCTGTCGTTGCGGAAACCGGCAAAGAAACCGATCACAAGTTAAACGGGCATAAATTAAAGGAAGCCCTTACACCCAGAACACGGGCGCTTATCATCAATAGCCCCTGCAACCCCACCGGAAAGATCTATAACCGGGAAGAACTGGAAGAAATTGCTGCCCTGGCCGTTGAAAATGAAATATACATCATTTCGGACGAAGTTTACGAAAAGCTGGTTTACGGGGATAATCGTCACATTTCCATCGCTTCGCTGGGGGAAGAAATCAAAAAGCTCACCGTAACCGTAAACGGAGCGTCAAAAACTTATTCCATGACGGGCTGGCGCATCGGTTACACATCCTCGGAAAAAGAGATCGCCTCTGCCATGGGGAGTATTCAAAGCCATGCAGCATCAAACCCCAATGCTGTAGCCCAAAAAGCGGTGCTGGAAGCCTTGAGGGCGCCCCAGGATTGTGTGGAGGAGATGCGGCTGGCGTTCGAAGAGCGCCGGGACTTCATGGTGAGCCGGATCGACGATATGCCCCTTCTTTCGTGCATCCGACCGGAGGGTGCGTTCTACATGTTTGTAAATATTGAAAAGACCTTCGGCAGCAACTTCAAGGGGGAAATCATAAAAGACGGGCACTGTTTTGCCAAGCATTTGCTGGAGCATTTCAAGGTGGCCGTTGTGCCGGGAGATGGGTTTGGGGCTCCCAACTATGTGCGCCTTTCTTACGCGCTGGCCATGCCCCAAATAGAGAAAGGGCTGTCGCGAATGGGATCTTTTCTTGAAGAGCTGGAAGCCCCGCTGCATTCCAGGGAGGTTTAAGAAACTGGAAAAAAAGAGCCCTGCTTACACCCAAACAGGGCTCTTCTTCATAATCGAGGCCGCTCTTTCCAAAAAAATCAGGCCAAAAAAAGGCAGAATCATAAAGCCATGAGGCAACCGCCGGAAATATTCTTCCTCCTCCTGGGCAAGAGCAAGCGTTGGAGGCATGGTGTTTCGGCATATTTCGCTCCTGCTTGCCCTGATGATGCGACCGGAGATCGGCGGGGCTCCGGAGCTTCATGCTTTGCCCCCCGTACCCCTGGCAGCGGGGGGGCACATCCCTGTGGGGCGCAATGCGGCCGGCAATGTCCCCTTGCGCTACAGTGGGGGTGAAAGAAGGAACCTTACTTGCACTGGCTCAAGGTTGGCGCAGCCTGTTCGCAGCTGCCTTGACGGACGGGTTCGAACAGCTCTGTCCCCAGAAGCTCTTCCAGCGAAGAAAAGATTTCCTTGTCCAGGGAATAATAAACCCATTTCCCCTGCCGCCGGTCGCGTACCAGCCCGGCCTGTTTGAGTATTTTCATGTGATGCGAGACAGCCGGCTGGGAGAGCTTCAAGCCGTCCATGATTTCACACACACACATTTCGCGCTCCAGCAGCATTTTAATAATGCGCAGGCGCACCTCTTCCCCCAGCGCCTTCAAAAAAGGGACCAGAATTTTCATTTTTTCTCAACACTCCACTTTGTTTTTGATGGAAAATACATTTAAATATGTATTGGATATCTACCTCATTCTATCAGCCTGGCGCCGCTTTCGTCAACTTTGATGCCGTCCGCTGGACAGCCAATTACAGAAAAGGGCTCTTCCGAAAATATCGATAAATTTAGCAAACCAAGATGTCTTAAAGTCGATGAAAGCTTGTAACTGCGTCACATGGTAAAATATAACAATACACAAGTATCGAGCTTATAGGAAGAGCCCAGAAAAGCAGGGGTTTTTTTTCTCGCCTCGATGATGCTGAAAAAATGCTCCCACCTCCCGGTTCGTGGATCTCACAGTCCCCGGAGGATCACTGATTGGACATGCCTTTTGCAGGCAGCAGCGAAGCGCTCCATTATTTCCGGGGAGTAGGGCTTCACTGTCTCCAGGGCAGGATCCATCAGCCCCGTTTGGGGACGGAACTGCTGCAGCACAAATTTTTTACACCCCCCGATCTGCCCGGCGATCTCCACCATATCCTCTTCATCCAGCAAACCGGGAACAACTGTGGTGCGAAATTCAAAATCTACTTCCAGCTCATTGTTTAGCAGGGAAAGAACCGTCTTTTTTATACGAGGCACTTCTTCCTCTGCGCCAGCAATCATGGGATACCTGTGCCAGGGCGCCTTAATGTCTACCGCGATATAGTCCAGCAGCCCCGCTCGGGCCAGCGCCTCAATGATCTCCGGGCGCCCGCCATTGGTGTCAAGTTTGACTTTCAACCCCAGTGACTTTATCCGCGCCACAAAACCCGGCAAATTCTCCTGGAGAGTGGGTTCGCCTCCAGAGATGCACACCCCGTCCAGCAGGAAAGAGCGCTCTTCTAAAAAGGAGCAAACCCTTTCCTGGGAAATATGCCGCATTTCACCGTGGTTAATTACCAAATCGCTGTTGTAGCAGTACCGACACCTGAAATTGCAGCCTCCGACGAAAACCGTGGCACATATTTCTCCCGGAAAATCGATCAGGCTGGTCTTTTGCAGGCCCTTGATGTTCAATTTGGATAAGCCCTCCAACCACACAGCTTAAGTTTGGTGCGTTAAAATGAAAATATTTGCCGCATTCCTTATGTATGAAGGAATTAAACAGATTTGGGTGAACCTTTAATAATATAGGTGAAAAAATGTTGATGAAAACCGGAAAAGAAAACCGGCCGGTTCTTCAAGCCGGTAAAAATATCCTCGTAGGAAGTCAGGGAGCGACAGTATGAGCTATCTCAAGTTTATTTTTCATCCACAGGTAAGCAGCCCATTTTCCGGCAATAAAAAAATTGAAGACTTCATCATCAAAGCCGCTCGCTACGGGTACAGGGTTGAAACAATACCGCTCAAGGAAAAAGGCTTGGAAAAGTCGTTGGAGTCTCTTTTTCCGGAAACGGCAGCCATTGTCGTGGCCGGGGGCGACGGCAGCCTGAACTGGGTGGTCAACACCCTGCTGAAGAAAAATGAGCATCATCCCCCCGTCGGCATTCTTCCCTGGGGCACCTCGAACGACTTTGCCGAAGTATTGAGCGGCAGGGTCGACTACAGCCCTGATGATCTGCTTTCGGCCATAAAGAACGGGCAGTTACAAAAAGTAGACCTGGGCTGTGTGAACGGAGAAAGATATTTTCTCAATGTCGCCGGGGCGGGGCTTTTGGTCGACGTCGCCCACAAGACCAGTTCCACGTTTAAGCAGCGTATGGGAATGCTCGCTTACTACCTGGAGGGAGCTCGCAGTTTCCCCGCTTACAAGCCTTTTAACCTGCGCATCCGCTTTCCCGGCGGCAGGGAAAAAAAAGCGGAAGTGTATCTTTTTCTTGTTCTCAACGGCAGAGGAGCGGGAGGGTTTCGCTGCCTCGCCCCCAATGCCTCCCTCGATGACGGCCTTATGGACCTGCTCATTTTTAAAAATCTGGGAGGCATCCCGGGCCTGCTGCCCCTTTTCCCACGAATAATGAAAGGCCTCCATCTCGATGATCCGCGGGTGGAATACTACCAGGGAAAAGAGTTTTCCATAGACGGCCCCCTGGGACTGGACACAGACATAGACGGGGAAACGGGACCTCCCTTTCCCCTGTCCATTATCGTACACCCCAAAAAGATGCAATTTTTCTCACCCGGCAGGCCGGGTTGAATGAACCACTATTCCCCCCTTGCAGCCTGGACACATTGACAATATAATGGTTCAACCCTCCGCTATCCCGGGCGCTGAAAAAACCGGGGCTGCTTTTGCCAGGTGAAGGCAAAATTTTTCGTGGAGATCCGCGGGAGTCAGGGATCGTTTTCCCTGAGCTTCTTTTTTATTACAAACAAAACAAAGAGATAAAAGAGCACTCCGGCAAGGGAGGCGTTGATGAGCGCCCCTGCCAAAAAGGTCAATCCAAACAGCTCCAGGAAGCCGAAAAGCTTTTCCTGGAGTTGACCGATCTTCAACATTTTCGAATACTGCTGCACAATGAAATAGGAATAGCTTTCCGCCCCCATCGAGGGGGCCAGCACAGCCCCACCCACAAAAAAATTTGAAGCATACATGAAAGGGACCAGCGGGGCGGTGACCAGGCTGCTTACAGCTGCAGCAGCCCTGTTCATTTTCAAAAGCCCGGCCAGCAAAAAAGCAAACAAAAAGCCAAACCCCAGGGTGGGGAAAAAATTAATGGCGACGCCGAGCGTGCAGCTCAATGCCACTTTGCGCGGTTTTTCCTTTATTTCAAAGATCTGATGTTGAACGGTGCTGTAGAAGCGCCTTTTCAGGGTGTTCCAGCGAAAGGCAATGAAATTTTTTCTCATTTAGCCCTCCCGCGGTTTTCAAGCCGCTCATTGGCTCCATCATACAACATATCACAAAATCACAGCACGGAAATTTCTTCAAATTTTATTACTGTCTTTTCTCATTAACCGGGTCCCAACGTCCTCGAAAAAAAATGCCCCCAGGGCATAGTGAACCAGCACATGGCATAAAAGACAAGAGCGACAGGATTGGCTCAGAATGCAGGTGGTGTCAGCCACCTGCACACATGGTGTGAGGGGGAGCTGCCTGAACAGCCAGAGAGGGGAGTCTCCGCTGCTTTGGAGAGCGTTCCAAACCCGATAAAATCACCTAAAAAGCCGGTGTTAGCATTGGATTTCCTGGATTATTGCCCGCAGCTTGTTCCTTCAAGCGCCGGCGAAAAAGCAGGAAAAATCAATCCCCATTTTCTCCTGCCGAGGAAAAAGAAAAACGTTCCTTTTCAGCGTTTTTCAGGCGGATAATTTTTCCCAGCAGCCCAGACACTACATAAAATGTCAGAAGGTAAAGAACCAGCTCGCGCTTAAAGAGAATCAGAAGCACAAAGCCCGACATTGCGGAATATAAAAGGAGGAACCTGGGCAGCCCTATTTCCCTTCCTTTTTTGGCCGCCGGATACTCTATGCGGCTCACCATGAGGTAAGCCAGGGCAGCAACAAAAAAGGGGGTCATCCAGGTTTCATAGAGATAAGCGTGCAGGGCAAAAGCTGCCAGCACGCCGCCGGCCATGGTAATGGGAAGCCCCGAAAATGTGGAAGAGGTCGAACTGGCAATATTAAAGCGCGCCAGGCGGTAGGCACCGGCCAGAGGAAAAAGCACCGCGATGGCTGCTCCATAGTGGCCGAGGTGGAAGAGGGATACCTCATAAATAATCAGCGCCGGCACAACTCCAAAAGAAACCAGGTCGCAAAGCGAATCCAGCTGCTTGCCCATTTCACTCTGCGCATTCAGCTTCAGGGCCAACTTGCCGTCGGCCCCGTCCAAAACCATCGCAATTAACACAAGAATAATGCCGAGCTCATATCGCCCTGCCATCACCTGGAATAGAGCCAGCATCCCCAAAACAAGGTTGCCCAGGGTGACAATATTGGCTACCTGCTTTTTCAGCGCTTCTCCGAAACTCTCCAAGAACAGTTTCTCCTCCACGAACCTTGTCCCCCTCCTTTACGTTTATATGTGCATCAGCTGGCAGATAAAGCTCGGTACAGGACCCAAACTTTATCATTCCAATACGCACCCCCGGTTCTACGCTGTCCCCCGGCACTACCCAGCACACAATACGCCTCGCCACCATGCCCGCCACCTGGACCAACATCATTTTCCCTTCAGCAGTCTCTAAACCGATCATATTGCGCTCATTCCTGGAAGAGGCTTCACTTTTGTAGGCGGGAAGAAAAATGCCCGGAATATGACGGCAAAAAGTCACATCCCCCTCACACGGAGAGCGGTTCACGTGTACATTAAAGAGAGAGAGGAATATGCTGATTTTCCGGGCCCTGCCGAACATATACTCCGATTCCTCGACCTCTTCCACCCTTATAACCCGACCGTCGGCAGGAGCTAAAATCAAGCCTTTTCCTTCCGGTATTTTTCGGGAAGGGTCGCGAAAAAACCAGCCGATGAAAAAAAATATCAGAAAGGAGGGGTAAAACAATACACTTCCCCACCACCAGAAAAATATGGTGGCAGCAATCGCTGCAATAATATAGGGATATCCCGGCCCGGCAATGGGAAATCTGGACATAAATCTGCCTCCGGCCTCTTTGAAACCTCAAACGAAAAGAGCCCGGCAACTCCTCTCCACCAAATTATTATGCACGGCTTTGTGCTTGCTCCACAAAAGCAATCTGCAAAAGATGGCTTTTCTCTTATTATAGCAAAAATGCTTCCGCACAAGAAGGCATTTTTTGCGTCAACCGGTGAATAATCTCCAAAAATGAAAATAAATCGGTCTTTTATTCGCGTGGGGTCCCCTTTTTTTAAAACACGGCTCCACGATGACTGCTTGACATTCGAACAATCAATATCCTCCGGCAAAAATGGCTGTTTACTTTTCCAAAAATAATTGGCTCAGGCCGATAAACGAAAACGCTTTCATGGGAGTTTGGGGATGGAATGTGACAAATCTTGGCCAGGATTGTCTCGACCGGGGTTTTTTGATATACTGTTTCAATACAGAAGAAAATGGCAGGTTCATGGCGGAACGAACCCGCAAAATTGTTCCGAACAATAAAGATCGAAACACATCTTGCGTCGAGCCCGGGATAGGGGGGTGGCTTTTTTGCAAGGTTCTTTCAGGGCAGGCAGGGTTTTTGGGATTGATGTGGAAATAAATGTTAGTTGGCTGCTGGTTTTTGCTCTTTTCAGTTTTACCCTGGCCCAACATTATTATCCCATGTTTGCGCCTGAGTTTTCCCCTACGGTTTACTGGTCGATGGGGATCATCTCCACCATCCTGATTTTTGTTTCCATCCTGCTCCATGAGCTGGGCCACTCCCTCGTCGCAATAAGAGAAGGAATATCAATCAAAAAGATAACCCTGTTCATCTTCGGTGGAGTGGCCCACATGGAAGAAGAACCGAAAAGCCCGGCCGGTGAATTAAAAATTGCGCTTTTTGGCCCCGGGGTAAGCATCGTGCTCGGTTTCATCTTCTTGGCGTTCTATTATCTGACGACACCCGAGATCGCGTTGAATCACGTGTTGAGGTTTCTGGCCCAGGTTAATTTCGTCGTCGGCATAATAAACCTCATCCCTGCCTTTCCCTTGGACGGGGGCCGGGTCCTCCGCGCAGGCCTCTGGCATATTATGAAAAGCATGATCCGCGCCACCCGTGCCGCCGCTTTCGTAGGGAGCGTATTTGCTTTTCTGGCCATCGGGATCGGTTTTGTAATGATCTTCCAAACGAGCTGGTGGGGGCTTTGGTACATTTTCCTGGGCTGGATGCTCTACCAGGCGGGGCAGTCCAGCTATGTTCAGCTTGTCTTTCACCAGGCCCTCAAAGGCGTTCCTGTGTCGCAGATCATGAGCACTGAGGTGCAAACCGTCTCGCCCAACGTCACCCTGGACAGGCTGGTCGAAAAATTTTACAAATACAGGTTCGGCGCATTTCCGGTAGCCGATAATGGAAGGCTCCGGGGATTGGTCGATTTTAACCAGGTGCGCGGGGTTCCTTCGGAAGAGTGGCCCAACACACCTGTTTCCCGCATAATGATCCCTGAAGAAAAATTGGTTAAAGTAGCTCCCAACACAGAAGCGGTGGAAGCAATGATGAAAATGGCCGCGGGCAATGTCGGAAGGATTTTGGTGGTGGAAGGCGGGGAGCTGATGGGAATCCTCAGCAGAACGGACATGATGAAGCTTATCCGAATGCATATGTTGTTAGAAAAGAGAAAATAGTTTTCGGGCATTTTCTCCGCAGACCATTGCTGCCTCTTCCTCCGTCAGGGAAGAGTTTTTTATTTCTTTCAGGTAGCGTGCAGGAGATATGAGAGGGTAATCGGTGCCTAAAAGCACTTTGTGCAGCACCCCGATCTCCTTCACCACCTGGTATATTTTGGGATCATAGAGGAAAGGCCCGGCTGCAGTATCGTAATAAACGTTCCGCAGCTGCCTTTTTAGTTGGGGCATCAATTCATAGAAAATGAGCCCCCCGCCCCAATGGGGCAGGATAAGGGTCAGATCGGGGTGCGCTGCAGCAAAATCGGCGGCTTCTTCGATGGAAACATCTCCTTTCCCCACATAATCGTGCCCGACGGTCTCGTTCACATGAAGCAGCAGGGGAAGCCCCTGTTCGAGGCAAACAGCAGCCAACCGGTTGGCCTCCCGCCCGTCCAGCGCAAAATTCTGCCCCCAGGGGAACAGCTCTCCCACTCCAACCGCCCCTGCTTCTTTGCAGCGAACGATCTCTTTGATCATCCCGGGATCGTGAGGACATACCGACACCATGGGAAGAATCCGCCCAGGGTAGCGCTGGGCGGCATCCAGCACGTAATTGTTCATTTCGCGGCAAAGCCCGTGATCGTAAGAAGCAAAACCGCTTGCCGCCGCCACCTCCACACCGGTCTGCTCCATCTTTTGAATCAGGTCTTCGGCCGTGGCATAACGGTGCACAGGGCTGTTACAGATTTCCTTCAAAAATTCATCCTTCTGGAGATAACGCCCGATCCCTTTGATCACCTCGGGCGGAAAGACGTGGACGTGAACATCGACTACCGTCATTTGGGAATATCCTCCTTCATTGTTTTCCTGCACCGTCTGCGATCACCGTGATCCCCGACCCGCAACATAGATAGACTTCTTTAAAACAATTCTGGAACGGGTCTTTTTTGCACTTATGTTTATCATTCTCTTTTCGCAGGCAAATTCCTGCCCGGGAAGCGCAGCCGGCCGCCTCTTCGGATTCGGTTCTGCAGGAGATAATAATTGCAACCTGTAAGTCAAATAGACCTTTTCCCGCAAAAAAAGAAAGGAAGGCCCCCTTAAGGATATAGGATTTTCGCACTCGGCGTCGAAATCATTTATTAACAAAATGTAACTGTTCAGGCATAATACGCGTGCCACTGAGGATCGTTCCATCTTCTCGCTTTTTTTAGGGTGTTGGGGCACGGTTCTTTCAAGGGAATGTCCCTTTGCTCCGCTTCGGTGCGGTGACGCTCGAACTGTCTGCGCGGCAGCGCTCACCGCAAACCTTGCCCCCTGAACAGTTACAGCAAAACAACATTTCTTGACTCCACGGACGGAGGTTGTATCGCATGTTCAAAAAAGTTCTGATAGCCCTCGATTTTTCCGGTCCGGCAATGGAGCTTTTCGGTTCCATACCGGATTTAAAAAAGATTGGCCTGGAAGAGCTGCTGTTGGTACATGCCGTAAGGGTGGAACTCACGGCGAAAGACGGCATAAGCCCTATTCAACTTAAATTTCTAGACCAGGTAAAAAAGAAGAAAGAAGAATTGGAAAAAGAAGGCCTGAAGGTAGAAATAGAGGTGCCTATAGGGGCCCCCGCAGAAGAAATAAGGAAGCTCGTTGTGGGGAGGGCGGTCGATCTGGTCCTGATCGGTTCCGTGGGGGAAAGCAGCCGCGTGCGGGAGCTTTTTTTGGGCAGCACTGTTGCCGATGTGGTACGCACCTCCCCCGTGCCGGTGCTGGTAGAGCGATATATGTCGGCAGGAAGCAAGTCCCGCCGCATCCCGATTTTCCAGCAAAAACTGGCCACCGTTCTGCTGCCCACCGATTTTTCCACCAGCGCTGAAAACGTCTTCCAGCAGATGCTGGAGATTGCTTCCCAATTGGAAAAGGTGATCATGCTCCACGTTGTGGACAGGGGGGATACGGAAGAACAAATCAAGTCCCTGAAGGATGAAGCGCTGGCCAGGTTGGAAGCCTGGAAAGAACAGTTTTCTGCCCAGGAGATCGAAACGGAATTTCAACTGGCCATAGGCCCTCCAGGACAGCAGATTATTACTACTGCAGAACAGGAAGGTGCAACCCTCATCGCCATGTCACGCCACGGCAGAGGCGGGCTGGGCGGTCGGCTCATTATCGGCAGCACGGCAGACCAGGTGATCCGCAGGGCAAAATGCCCGGTGCTGGTCTATAGAGGAAAAGAAAAGGGATAAGGTGTTTTACAAGAAGACCGCTTCGATGTTATAATATTTGCACAATTCCAAAAAGGAGGGTGCAACGAGTGGAACACGATCTCAGCAGGGCTGACCTGATACTGGCCCAGGACCTAAAAGAAGTTACGGGGGTCATGAAAGATGCCCTGTCCTTAATATTCGACGGCTTTTACAGGGCACAGGTGCAGTATATGGAAGAAGCAGAAGAAAAAACAAAAAGCATCGAGCAAAAACTTGCTGAACTGCAAAGGGCCCTATCGGAAAGATCCTCTCTGGAGGCGGAAGAAATAGCTGCTGCCGCTGCCATCATCAGCCATTACCAGAAAATCACCTTTGACCTGCAGAAGCTCAGTGAGCATACCCGAAAAAAGAACAAGGAAGGGATCTTGTTTACGGAAAAGGCCGTCATGGAGCTGGAAGAGCTTTTCCGGGGGATAGGGAACCTGTTCGTTCATTTAAATGATTTAATCCTGACCAGAAACGCCGTCCTGGTTGACCATGTGCTCAGCGAAAAGAGAAAATACAGCCGCCTGGTCCGCCAGTTTGCCCAGGAGCACGAAGAAAGATTAATTAAAGGAGTTTGCTTGGCCCAATCTTCCTCCCTCTATCTCAACATGCTTGACGCGTTGGAAGATATCCTGTGGCACTTTCAGGCCATGGCAGAGGAACTTAAAAAATAGGGGTCGAAAAAAGAGCATGAGAAAGGAGGGGGAAACTTCCCCCTCCTTAATTTACAGGGAAATTAAGAACCAAGGGACAACAAATCTCTGAAAACGGCCCCCATGGAGAACAACATTTTTCCTGCCTGCACGCCCTCAGTTTATGCTATGGCGTTCGTCCTTTCCCCATCTTGCAGCGTACGTGATCACTCCTCTTCTTCATCTTCTTTTTTTCGCCCATCCCGTCCCTCGCCTTCGTCTCTTCTGGCGCCATAGTTTCTCATTTTTTCGGCAAAGGAGAGGAGGGCTTTTTCCACCCGATCGTTGACGCTGCCCTCTTCATATGAACCGTCTTCCTGCTTTTGACCTGCTCTCACACCGGTCAAAAGCTCGACACCCTCATCCACATGATTTACAGCGTAAATATTAAATTTTCCTTCACGCACGGCTTCCAAAACTTCTTCCTTGAGCATAAGGTTCTGCTCGTTGCTGGCCGGTATGATGACGCCCTGGCTGCCGTTCAAGCCCCTTTGCCGGCAAAGCTCAAAGAAGCCTTCCACTTTTTCGTTTACCCCTCCGATGGCCTGGATTTCTCCCATTTGGTTCACCGAACCGGTAACGGCCAGGTCCTGCCGGAGGGGCAGTTCGGCCAGGGAAGAAAGGAGAGCATAAAGCTCGGCGCTGGATGCGCTGTCCCCCTCTATCTCAGAATAGCTCTGCTCAAAAACGAGCCGGGCACCAAGTGTTAACGGGGCTTCCCTGGCATAATGTGAGGAAAGAAAGCCGCTTAAGATCATTACCCCTTTCGTGTGCAGGCGCCCGCCAAGTCGTGACTCCCGCTCGATATCGATTATTCCTTCCCGGCCCAATCCAAGGCTGCATGTAATGCGTGTCGGCCGCCCGAAAGTAAAATCACCGACACTGAGCAGAGAGAGCCCGTTAACCTGCCCCATCATATCTCCGGTCGTATCGATCAGGAGCACATCTCTTTCCATCATTTCCTGCAGCTTTTCCTGTATGAGGTTGGACCGATATGTTTTCGCTTCGATGGCGCGTTTGATATGTTCCGCTTCAACCTGTTCGCATGAACCGCTCCCGGCATAATAGCAGGCTTCCCGCACAATATCGGCGATCTCCGCGAAACAGGTGGAAAGCTTCTGCTTGTCCTCGGCCAGGCGAGAGCCGTATTCAACGACTTTGGCCATGGCTGAGGGATTGAGCGGCATAAGGGATTCCTTTTGACAAAAACTGTCAATAAAGGAGCTGTAGCTTCGAATATTCTCCGGCTTGCGTTCCATCACCACATCGAACTCGGCTTTCACCTTGAAAAGCTCCCTGAAATCGGGATCATAGATATAGAGCAGATGATAAAAAAGCGGGGGGCCAATGAGCACCACCTTGAGATTCAGCGGAACGGGCTCGGGGCGAAGGCTTTTTGTTGAAATAAAGCCAAGCCGTTCACCAGCTTCTTCAATATCAAGCTTCCCGGTCTTGAGCACTCGCTTCAGGCTTTCCCAGGCAAAAAGGTTTTTCAAGAGTTCTTCTATAGAGACCACAAAAAAACCGCCGTTGGCCTGGTGCAGGGAACCGCCGCGGATCATGGTGAAATCGGTCACCAGGCCTCCCATCTGGGTCTCTTTTTCGATACGGCCGAATGTATTGTTGTATGTAGGGTTCATCTCCATGACGACAGGCGCGCCATCCTGCCTGGAATGATCCACCACCACGTTCACTTCATACTTTTTAAACTGGGGTTCCTGGGCCCATGGAACCGGAATGGAGCCGAAAAGCGCGGGCATCTGCTGCTTTTGCTGGTCATCCTGGCGGAAGAGATGAACGTTCTCCACGATGTCCTCTTCCATCTCCTTCAGGTAAGAGGTGACATTGGGAAGCTCGCGGTACTTTTCCTTCAACTCGAAAAAAAGATGCTCCACGGCAAAAAAAGTGACCTCCCGGTCCAGTTTTTTTATTTCTTCGGAGGCTTGACGGTCGATATTTTTCACCTGGCGCATGGTCGTCTTGAGCTTTTCTTCCAAGTCGGATTTTTTCTCGAAGATCTCTTTTTTCTCCTCTTCGGACAGCTCCATCAGGTCTTTTTCCTGCATGGGTGTGCCGTCCCGCTGGGGGACAAATAAAAAACCGGCCGGAGAGCTCTGAATCACAAACCCTTTTTCCGTGGCCTCCTGGTTGAGGTTGTTAAAAAGTTCCTGCTTTTGCTCATTGTAGCTGCGGGTAAGCTTTTCTTTCTGCGCCATGTACTCGTCGCTTTCGAAAGCGCGGGGGATCTCGCGCTTGACGGCATCGATGAGGTTTTTCACATCCCTGGCAAGCTCAACCCCATTCCCTGGAGGCATGGTGAGCCCCTTGGGCCGGTAAGGGTCCTTGAAATTGTTCACATAACAGAGGTCGGAAGGCACCGGCGCTTCCCAGGCCACTTTGTCCACGTACTCTTTGACGGCTGTTTCCTTACCCGTACCCGGCATCCCGGCAGCGAAAACATTGAAACCCTGGCTCTTTATCTTCAGGCCGAACTCCAGGGCATGCAGGGCCCTCTCCTGCCCGATAATGCTGTCGCCCTCCGCGCCTTCCTCTCTTTCTTTCACTTTGCTGAATTCTTCCGGGTAGCAAACAGCCCTGAGACGATCTGCCGGCAGTTTTTTTGCGTTAACATCAACCATTACCCAAACCTCCTTTATGCTGTGCCCTGCTTCAACCCGACTCCATTAACAGCACCATTCACATGTCGTCAAAATTTCCTCCATTATATAAAAGATCTCTTTTGCATGTCAATGCAGTTAGTCTTTTAGCGAAAAAACAAATTGGACCTTGCCTGGAGCGAACAAATCCCCTATAATAGTAACAACTTGTGTTCTATTTGTTTGCGAGGGAGGGGGGCGATGAGCAAAAAACTCTACCAGCAGTTTTGCTGCAGCAAAATGATGCTGCCTGAACATCGCCGTGAGCTGCAAAAACAGGAGCACGACAGGCGGCAGGAAGAAGAAACCCGCCTCCCTCTATTTGACGAGCAGCAGCTGGAATTGTGGGACAGAATGCTCTCTCTTTCGCTGCAGCAAAAAATCGCTCTGACCATCACCTACCGCTCAGGCGAGGAGTGCCGCACCGTTAAGGGTGTGATCACGGCAAAGCGCTCCCGACCGGCCGAAATACTGTTATCCTGCGGGGAAGAGCTGTTGAAAATCCCCATTCCCAAAATATCGGGAATGGACATCGACAGCGCCGGCTGGTAAGGAATGCCGGCCCACCCTTCAGCGAAAAACGGCAATATGCTTAAAGCACCACCAGGAACCGCGGAAACCCGGGGACGCTTTTCCGCAGCCTTCCCCGCCGGAGCTGAGTTCTGCTCCGGCACTGCTCGATCGCCCTCCGGGAATGAGTTCAGACAGCCGTTTCCGGCAGCTTCATGCTGTTTTAGCCGCGCCGGTGGCCGATATGCCCCCTATTCCTCAGGTCACGGATCATGTGGGCAATGTGCTCCAAGGTCGATCCACAGCAGCCGGAAATTATGCGAGCACCGGCCTCAACCCAGCCGACCGCTTCCCGGGCCATCTCTTCCGGGCCAACAGGGTAAATGGTTCTGCCCTGCCTTAGGTGAGGCGTCCCGGCACTGGGCATGGCAATTACCGGCAGGTCGCATATTGTACTTATTTCCTTAACCAGATCTGCTGTTTCCCCTGGGGTGATGCCCCCGCAGTTTGTGCCAACCCCGTCCGCCCCCATTTCTTCCGCGCAGGAAGCGGCATCTTTTGCACTTGACCCCATAAGGGCCCTGAAACCTGTTTTCGTGCGATCGAAAGCAAAGCTGACCAGCACCGGCAGCTCCGCAGCATCCCTGACCGCCTGCAGGGCAATCTTCACCTCTTCCAGCTCCGCCATGGTCATCAGCCAGACCAAATCGGCACCGGCCTCACCGAAGGCTTGGGCCTGAACCCGGTAGCTTTCATACAGTTCCTCTCGCGAAAGGTCCCCAAGGGGAGGGAGGAATCTTCCCGTGCTGAGAATGACCGATTGAAGATCGGCAGCGAGATAGGCCGAGGAGGATGCGGCCTCCCTGCCATATGCTGTCAGCTGCGCATTGATGCGCCTGGCCCCCGCAAGCCCCCCTTTTACCTCTAACAAAAGCGGGTTCAGGGCGCTCGTGTTGGCATAGATGATATCGCAACCGATACCCATCCATTCGCGCAAAAAAGAAACATAAGTTTCTTTATTTTCCAGGCACCACAGGGAGGTATTGGAGCAGCCGAGCTGCAGCATCCCCCTCTCGTGGAGATTCGTTCCCAGCGGCCCCATGGCCACCAGGATTTCTTTTTGAAGGGCTTCTTGAAAAGGAACCATTGCCGAACACCTCTTTTTTTGCGAAGGGCCCATGCAGACGATCCTCTGCCGGCGGCAGTGCTGCCTGAACCGGTCATCACTCAGGGCGGCCGATCACACCGCTGAGCACGTCTATGGCGGCTTTTTTGTCCAGCGGTTCGTTATTGTTCCCACACCTTGGGGACATGACGCATCGGGGGCAGCCGTCTTCACAGACACAGGCCAGGGCCACCTCCAGCGCTTTTTCGGCCAGCACCTCAAATTTTTCAAACAGCCTTGCTGCGATGCCGATACCGCCTGGGAAGGCATCATAGAGGTAAATTTTTCTTGCCCCTGAAATCGAAAGGCCGCCCAAGTCCCAGCGGTCACACATGGCCAGCAGCGGGGAGACGCCGATGAGGAGGTGCTCTGCAGCGTGGAACCCGCCGTCCCTGCTGCCCCTGATCACCTTCGGCTGCAGCACAGCCCACGTGCCCTTGGTTTTAAAGCTCACCTCCAGCGGACGTTTCAAATATTCCCTGCCTAAAATGCGGTTATAAGAGCGCAGAATATAGCCGTAAACGGTTTCTGTCACCGCTACCGTGCCGAAATATAGCGTGAATTTTTCCCCGGCCCGCTCTTTTTGCGCTTCTTCAATTTTTATATCCACCTCGCTCAAAGGAGTCGTATGTATTTCGCCCCTGCAGGGCTCCAGCTTTATTTCCCTGGCAGCTTCGTTTAAATCGGTCACGCGGTACGGCTCAGCCCGGTGCAGGAATACCGCGCCGGGATGGGCTTCGTAATAAGCCTGACGCCTGCCCAGCTCTTCCAGCACCGCCTCCCCGCAAGTCAACCGGTACGTTTCGCTCTCCAGGGAAGAGAGGTTTATGTTAAAATAAGAGCCCTGACCGTTATAAACGTAGCGCCTGGACGGATTGCTTTTTGAGGAAGGTACAGGCCGGCCAGGCCTGATAAGGCGCTCCTTAAGAAGCCCCTTTACACAGTCCACATACCCCTCGCCAAACCACTCCTCGTCTTCCTTTTCCAGGGGCAGCTCTTCGGATGCGCAGAGCACATGGTTCTTCATGATTTGCCCGTTGTCCAGCGAAATAACAGCCTGCTCGCTGGGCTCGGCAAAAAGGTAGCCGGGATTGGCCAGGATATACCCGTCAAGGGGATTGTCGTACAACACCTGCACCACCAGGCTTTCCTTCCCGGTGCGGCCGGCTCGGCCCGCTCTCTGGTGAAAGGAAGAAACGGTGCCGGGGTAGCCGCCCACGATCACCGCATCAAGCCCCCCGATGTTGATGCCCAGCTCCAGGGCATTGGTCGAGGCGATACCGGCCAGGTTCCCGCTTTTAAATTTTTCCTCCAGATCTCTCCTCTCCACCGGCAGGTAGCCCGCCCTGTAAGGGGCGATTTCCCCTTCCACCTGCTCGTTTGACCACCTGGCCGTCAGCTCGGCCATTTTCCTGCTCAACGTAAAGCAGAGGGTCTGCAGGTTACGTTTCACGCACAGAGCCACCAAATCGGCGGTCTGCACATGGGGCGACCTGTCGGGATTGCGGGAAGCATCCCAAAAAACATAGGTTTTCTGGCCGCGGGCGCTGCCGTCGCTTTCAACCAGTTCAAATTCTCCGCCGGTCAGCTTCCGGGCATGCTCCAGTGGATCGGCCATGGTGGCCGAGGAAAGCACAAAAAGAGGGGCGGCGCCGTAATACTGGAGAATGCGCTGCAGCCTCCGCAGCAAAAAGGCCACGTTGGTGCCGAAAATGCCCCTGTACCAGTGCGCTTCATCCAGGACGATGTATGCCAGGCCTGTCCAAAATTTCTGCCAAAGGCGGTGCCAAGCCAGGTACCAGTGCAGGGCATGGGGGTTGGTCAGGATCAGGCGGCAGTTTTCCCTGAGGTGCTTGCGTTTCGCCCTGGGGGTGTCCCCGTCATACACACCGATGCCGATATTTCGCCCCGCCGCCCCTTCCAGTTCTTCCAACTCCTTTAACTGGTCATTGGCCAGGGCTTTCATCGGGTACAGGTAGAGGGCCGAGCTCCGCGGATCATCCCGCAGGCTTTCCATTACAGGCAAAGAAAAGGCCAGCGTTTTACCCGATGCGGTAGGGGTAACCAGCGCCACATTTTTGCCGCTCCGTATGTGATCGATCACTTCGGCCTGGTGCCGGTAAAGGTTGATGTTTTTTCGCCGCAGGTATGGGCCAAATTCCCCGCTAAGCTCGATATTTGCGTAGTCCGGCTTTTTTCCGGGGATCTCAAAGACGGCGGCCGCGCACCCCCCACCCGCCTTGTCGGCTTTTAATTTTTGAACAAGCTCGTTCACGCTCATCGATTTTGCTCCCGGGTTCCAGGTCTAAAGCCGGGGATTTCATGACGCGGCGATATTTATGTATAAAGCGTTTCTCTCGTTTTCGGTTTGCGATCCCCTCCTGCCGGCATCTTCACTTCCACCGGCCATGGAACAAGCCACGCCGCTGCCGCCTCCCTGGAGCACCCCGCTTTGACCAACATGGCAGGGATCCCTGTAACACCTGTTGTGGAAGTGCGTGTCAAATCCCCTCGGCCATCTCTCGGCCGGTATCTTTTATTCGGGGCTGCGGGTTGGAAAACACACCGGCATTTTAGCACCAGCCGGCGGGCTCCTCAGGCATTATGGCATTCCCGACCCTGTTTGTAAAGTCAGGGCAGGTAGAGGAAAGGCGGCGCCCTGCCCGGAATAGTCCGCAGGAGGAGGTTCTCGCTGCTTCAAAAATGTTTTCAGTCCTTAAGTCTTAAGTCCTCTGCAAATTTGCAAAACTTTTTCAAGCCATCTCTTGAACACCAATGCTTACTAAGTGCTCTCTAACACAAATATGGTTCCGAATCTGATCTGTTAGAAAAAAGGTTTTCAGGCGAAGGACAAGACTTTTCGTGTAAAAGAATACGTCACCGTAATTATGTTTTGTAGCACTAAGCTTAGAAGGGGGGATTTCATAAAATCAACTATTATGGTTCTGGCAATATCCAGGCTGGGATTTGAAGATCTGAAGAGGATTCCCTGTTCTGGATTGTGCCCTCTTCAATCCACTTCACTGTGCTGCAGCCTCGCCCGGATCTCCGCCGCCGCGCAAAAAAATCTCTTCTTCCTGGGGTTCCAGCACCGTTTCTGCCCTCCAGGCATATCCATCTGTGCGCATGCTGACGGCCCCATGCAAATCGGTGCGATAAACCCTGACCCCCCTTTCGGCCAGGGTTTCCAGGGTATGCGGGTGGGGATGCCCGAAGGAATTGTTCCCGACGGAAATGACTGCCGCCTCCGGGTTCACCGCTTCCAGCATCCAGGCCATGTTGGGCAGGTAGCCCCCGTGGTGGGGAACTTTTAAGACCTGCACCGGGCCGAGCAGTCCTTTTTCCAGCAGGGATGCCACGGCCGCTTCTTCAATATCGCCGGTGAAAAGGACCCCGGACTCCCGGAAAGAGAGCCGCTTCACCAGGGAGTTGTTGTTTATATCGCTGCCGGTTCCGCTGAACAGCTCCCGGGGAGGGGCCATCACCTTTAGTACCACCCCGGGTTCCAGCTGCAGCCTGTCGCCGGCGGAGAGGATTTCGCGGCGCACCCCTCTTTCATCGGCCAGTTCCAGCAGGTGACAGTAGGTGGGGGAATCCGGTTCATCGGCATTTACAACCAACAGGCCCACCGGAAGCTCTTCCAGGACGGGGATAAGGCCGCCGTAGTGGTCTTCATGCGGGTGGCTCACTACCACCACATCCAGCGCGCTCACCCTGCGCTGCCGCAGGAAGGGCAGTACCACCCTGTGCCCCACCCCTTCCAGATCTCCGGTAAAGGCAGGCCGCCCTCCGCCGTCGATTAATACCTTTTTGCCGCCGGGTGTGCTGATATATGCTGCATCCCCCTGACCCACATCCAGGAAAACCACTTCCAGGTCCTTCCCTCCCCGCAGGAGGTCGGCGGGCCAGGCAAAAACAAGGGCAAGAATGAGCAGTGATATGATGAAGTGTGCCGGTCTCAGCCCCTCTTTAACGCGCGACCAAAAAGAAACCAGCCTGCCCTCGCCCCCGGCCAGCAGGAAAAACAAAAAGCCGTAACAACCCAGCAGCAGGAATACGTGCGGCGGGAAAACAGTCCGAAAAGAAAAGGGCAGAGATCCCAGTGAACCGGCTACCAGGAGGAGGTAGAGCAGAAGCGGATAGGAGGCCAAGGCTGCCAGGGCACCGGCTGCCGGCAGCAGCAATCCCGCGAGGGCCGCTGAAAACCCGATGCCCAGCACGAGGGATACGGCCGGAAGGGCCAGCAAGTTGGCCGCCAGCGCTACCAGTGATATTTCGCCGAAGTAGTAGGCCGTGAGCGGCAGCACCCCCAGCTGGGCGGCCAGGGTTACAGACACAAGGGAGGCGAACCTTTCCGCGGGAAACCAGGGCACCTTCCGCTGCAGGGCAGCAAAAAAAGGGGCAATCTTCGACGACAGGAAAGGGACGACGGCAATGATGGCCCCCGTAGCCGCGTAGGACAGCTGAAAACCAACCGTAAACAGAAGCAGGGGGTTGTAAATCAAGGTGACCCCGGCCGCAGCGGCCAGGGCGTTGGGAAGGTCCCGCTCCCGGCCGAGGCTCACCGCTCCTGCGGCCAGTCCAAACATGACAAACGCCCTCAGGGCAGAGGGCCTCAACCCCGTCATGAACACGTAGAAGAAAAGAACACCCAGGGTAAAGGCCAGCAGGGGCCATCCGCCAAGCCCCAGCCGCCGCCATAAAAACCACACCATGGCCGCCACCAGCCCCACGTGAAGCCCGGACAGAGCCAGCAGGTGGGATATGCCCGAGGCCCTGAACATACCCTCCGTGTCCGCATCGAGGACGTTTCTCTCCCCAAAAAGCATGCCTTGCAGCAGATTCCCTTCCCTTGCAGGGAGGTGAGCCTGCAGCGTCCCCGACATTTTTTCTTTGACCTGCAGGGCTGTGCGCCGAAACGGAGAAAGCTCCGGGGAAAGGCCCAGATGAACCACTTCCCCCGCCGAGCCGTAAAAGGTTGCCGCCACCCCCTGCGTCTCCAGGAAAGCCCGGTGGTCAAATCCGCCGGGGTTTCGCCTTTCCCAGGGCTCATAGAGCGTTCCCCTCGTCGAAACCTTTTCCCCATAACGCAAAAACACCGGGCCTTCTTGCTCCGGTTCCAGGCTGAGGGAAACCCTCACCTTTCCCGTTACCCGATGTTCTTCGCCTTCAATCATAAAAGAGCCGGGCTGCAGGGTAACAACCACATCCCCTTCTCTCCACAAGGGCTCACCGGCGACTTTGCCCGTCAGGGTGCCCCTTGAGCCGCTGAAATGCCTGATGCTGCCGGAAACGCTTTCGCAAGCCAGGCTGCACGCCAGGCTGCCGACGGCCAGGAGAATCAATAAAAAGGGGAGAAGAGAAACGTTTCCGCCGCTGTCCCTGCGGCGTTCCAAAAACACCCATCCCAACGCTGCCAGCACCAGAAAACCGAACAAAAAAAACGAAAAATAATACCGTCCCAGGATAATACCCAGCACATAAGAAGCAGTCATCATAACAAGGGGACGCGGCATCGGTGTTCTCCTCGGCTGGCACTGTGAAACGAAGAAAAAATTCTACGTCCGCCATCGTTTATCCTTCTTTGTTGTTGTGAAAAAGCCGGTTTTTTTGCGGGGCCGCGGATCAGCGCCGCAGGGTGGCGATGAGCCTCCCGGGGTTCAAAAACAGCCCCAGGGCTTCGTCTATGTGCCGCACCGCGATATCGGCCTTTAACAGTATCTCTGCTGCACACCCCTCTTCTTCCAGAACGGCAATGCCTAACACGGCTTCCTCCAGCATACCGGCATCATTTGCACCGTTCCCTACGGCTGCAACATGATGTGAATCCATCTTCTGAACAAAGCGTCGCTTGGCCCGGGTGGTATCGTCACCGGAGAGCACCATTAATTGAATGCCTTCCCCCAAAGAATCCTGTATCCGTGAAGCAGAGCTTTGCGTGTCTGCTGTCAAAACATACAGGGCCACTTTTTCAGATACCCTGAACAACAGCTCGCTGGTACTGGGGCTCAGCCGGCCGTCAACCGTGAGGGTGCCGTTTAAATCAAACACGATCGCGTCCAGGTGATAGGACCCTCTTCCCGGTACATCAAAGCATATGCCCATGAGTTACCACCTTCGTTTTTGTTTTTGGCTCTTTTAAAAAGCATAGTTGAGAGCATTAAATACCCTTTATTGCTTACCTCATTTCGTTTTCCATTTTCTTGTTCGAGGACACGGCAGCTAAATTCCAAACAATATCAACACTTAAATTTAAATGAGCCTTGTTTTTTTGGTTTCTGCTCCACCCCAGCCGCGGTTTCCAACCGAAGGCCGGAGGAGAGCAAGCCCTTTTAAAAAATATCTAATGATTATCGATTTAGCTCAGGTACCCTTTATACATGATGCGCCGGCCAAATAGATTCCAGTGCCCCAAGTGCGGGTATGAGCATACTTGCGAGATTGTAACCAAGAAACTGCCCTTTCATGAGTTAATCGGACAGCCAAAAAATATTTTTTCGAATTGGCAGAACAAAGCAGGAAACAGGAGCAGGGGAAAGAATAACAAAGCTATCTGCATTGATCTGCCTTAAAAAGCGTTTTCGAGGCTACACAGGGCAGAGGTATTCACTTGGCCAAAACCGACCTGCCCCAGTCCGGGCAAGGGATCGAGGCAGTGGCAGCGGTGATAAAGAACAATGCATGCGGGTAACTGCTGATATGGAAGTAGCGTGTCAAGCCCCCCCGGCCATCTCTTAGCCTTGAATCTTTTTCCGGGCTTGTGTGCTTATTAAAAACACCACTACCGGTTCACCCTTCAAGGCAGGGGAGGATACCTCCTGCAGAGGAGTGTCATCTTTCAAGGTGTGGGGAACACACCTCCCGCGGAGAAATGTCATCTTTCAAGATTAGGGGACACACCTCCTGCGGAGGAGTGTCCCCTTGCTTCGCTGCGGTGACGCTTGAGCCGTTCCCCTGGCGACGTTCCTCTCGAGCCTTGTCCCCTAAACGGTTCATTTATATGTATGCCTTTTTCGCCTCTCCCGGGGGATGAAGTGCACGCTGCTGCACCCATTATAACACATAACGGCGCCCCCGCCCGGCACGGGTTGCTCATTGCGCTAAAACATCATTACTGCGACAGGTGATAGCGCAATAAACATTTTTGTTGTGCCCGATCTTCGCCTGAAAATAAATTCTGGTGTTTCACGCTTGGAACAATAATGGTGTTCAGAACCCGGGTTTGGCTGTTAAATATTCCACGCATTTATGGGATTTCAGAAGGCTCAAAGTGATTATTTTTCGCTGCTGCGTGTTCTGTGCCGTAACCATAAACATGCTGAAACCCGGATCCTGGAAAATTATGTCGTCAAGCTCGGGGCAGAAGCACCAAGTGCCCCTTAAAACAAACATAGTTCCGAGGGTAATCTGTTAGAAACATTGATTTTCAGGCGAAAGGCAAGCTTTTCGTATAAAAGAATACGTCACCGCAATTATGCTTTGTGGCTATCCGATTAACCCGGGAAAGGACGGTTTTCTTGGTTACAATCTCGCAAGTATGCTCATACCCGCAACTGGGGCACTGGAATCTATTTAGCCGGCGCATCATATATATAGGGTACCTGAGCTAAATCGATAATCATTTTATGTTTAGACCACGAAGCGGGAGGGGGAAAATATTTCGTTCTTTCCGCCCGCGGAGCGACAGGAAATTATTTTGCCGGAAGAACACCTGGAAGCAACTCTTGCCCCGGGGAATGTGTAGTAATAGGATAAGGGCTGAAAGGGAGAATGAGAAATGGAGATCTTCTCAAGCCTGATCCGGCGCTGCAAAAACAATGAAAGGGAAGCCTTTGATGCCCTGTTGAAACGCTACGAAAAGCAGCTTTATGGAATTTGCTACAGCTTTACCCTCAATAAAGAAGAGGCGTTGGATACCCTGCAGGAAGTTTATCTCAAGGTTTTTCGATCCATAAAAAACTTCGAAGAGACACGTCCTTTTTACCCCTGGTTGAAAAAAATTGCGGTGAACACAGCCCTCAATCACAGAAGAGACGGGCGAAAGTACCGCTGCTTCTCCCTGGATGAAAGCGGGCCGGATGGCGGCGGCATCCTGCTGGAAACCGTCTGCTCCGGCGATAATGTGGAAGAAGAAGTGCTGGCCCGGGAGACGGAAGCCCTTCTTATAAAGTTCATCGGGGAACTTCCGGAAACCCACCGCATGGCCCTGACGCTTCGCTACAGGGAAAAGATGAGCTACGAGGAGATCGCCGCCGCAATGAATCTTCCGCTGGGAACAGTGAAAAACGGCGTTTTTCGCGCTCGCGGTGCTTTGAAAAAACAGCTTGAGCGTTGTGGAATCCTGGAGGTGTAGTAAATGCACGGCTGTCCCAAGACCCTGCTCCAGCATTACATTGATAGAGAACTCCTGCCTTCCGAAAAGGTGCTGGTGGAAGAGCACCTGCGTTCCTGCAAGAACTGTCGCCGGGAGCTCAACCGGCTGAAAATTTTGGACTGGGACTTACACAGCATGCCGGAGATTCCCGTGCCCGGCGAGCTTTCCCATGTCCGGCATATCACCCTGGACCGCCATTTTCAGAGAAAGGGGGCCGGGCAGGGAGAGAAAGGGGCCCGGGGACCAAAAACAAGGGGTGTTTTGCAGATGCAGTACCACACGTTCCGTTATACCCTGCGCTTCTTCCATTATATGCCGGGCAGCAAGGCCGTTCAAAAATCGCTGAAACACATCGGGCAATATCCTTCAATTGCTTCCCGGCGATGCCTCTCTACTCAAAAATTGTTCTCGCTGCTAAGATAGCCCCTTCGCGCGCTTGTCCGGCATTATGCTGTACGAAATGGACTGCTGCACGAATTCATAATAAGGTTGTTACTTGGCAGGATGTGAAGTGACATCGCGACAAAAGATTTGATCACGGATCCCGAAAGGAGAACCTGTTTTGCAAACAGTTTTCCTGATTGTGTTGATCGCTATTCTTGTAGCAGCCGCCTTGCTGGGAGGTCTGCTTCTGGTCCCGGTCAAATACGTGTTCTCGGGCGGCTGCCGGGGGACCAGCCTTTTTGGAGGGCTGAAGATCCGGGCTTTCGGCATCCTGTGGCTCGGCGGTTTCTTCCAGCATGGAAAGTGGAAGCTTTCCATTGGCGGTTTCAAAGCCGCCATCTCCTTCGATCTTCCGCGTCGGAAAAAAGAAAAGGAGGAAGAGAAGGAGAAAGAAGAGAAGGAAGATCGGGAAACAAAGAGAGCGGCTTTACTCAAGTATTTACAACACTTTGCCGACCGGCAGTTTGCTTCCGAGGCCTGGGGATTGATAAAAAAACTGATCAGATTGGCCAAGCCCCACTCCATTCGGGTGGAAGGGAAGGCGGGTTTTTACGAACCGCACCTCACAGGCCTTCTGGCAGCCGTCCTTTACACCGTTGAGAGCGCCTGCCGCAAGTCCTGTTCAAACCTGGAACTGATCTGGGATGAGGAATACTGTGACATTGAACTGGAACTCGAAGGCAAAACCCTGCTCGCAATCGTCTTTTTTCATCTGCTGCGCTTTTTGCTGAAGAAAAAAACCCGCCAGGTTTGGAAAAAGATCAGGCGCGAAAAAAAAGCGGCCAGAGCTGCAACCGGATAATGTGCCGCGGGGTATACTTATAATGAGAGCAAAATAAATCTAAACATCTAAAGAATTAAAACGGAGGGAAAACGGATGGAAACAGGCAGATCGGTACTAGAATCTATGTTTGAAAAGCTGGAGAAATTTTTGCGAACGGAAACGGTGGTAGGAGAATCCTTCCAGGTGGGCGAAGTCACCCTCATCCCCATTATTAACGTTTCTTTCGGCATCGCCGGAGGCGAAGGCGCAGGCAAGGATAGCGAAGGCAACGACGGCAAGGGTTCCGGCACCGGCGTAGGGTGCCGCATTGCCCCCAACGCCATGCTGATCATCAAGGGCAGCGATGTCAGCGCATTACCCCTGACCGGAAGAGGTTCGCTGGAACGAATCATGGAAATGGTCCCGGAAATTATCGCCAAAGTCCAGGCAGGCGCTAAGCCCGAAGAGAAATCTCAATAGTCAGATTCGCGCATAGTTTCCTTAAAACTTCCTGGAAGCGGGCCTGCCCGTTTTATTTCAAGAATCCTTTGATGATCGCCTCTTCCGCCTCTCCTTCGGTTAGGCCCAAAGCCATCAGCTTCATCATCTGTTCTCCGGCAATTTTGCCGATGGCCGCTTCGTGGACCAGCTCCGCCTCGGCGCTTTCGGCCCAGATCTCAGGGATAGAGCGGATAACCGCCTTGTCCATGATGATGGAATCGCACTCCACGTGGCCCCGGCCGGGACCGTATGCCACCAGTCGGGGCTGAAAGACCTGCCTGGAATTGCCCTGCCCCACAGAACGGGAGACGATCCGTGCCGCACTGCCCTCTCCCAGCAGGTTCACCACCACATCAGAGCGAGCGGTTTGTTCCCCGTGGGTCAGCATCCGCTCGTAGATCACCAGGTGCCCGCCAGCCTCAATGCGGGCCTCTGTTTCCCGAACGGTATCGTCAACACCTCGAATCTGGACAAGTTCCATTTCGGCATACCCGCCCGGTTCCACCACCAGCACCGTCTTGGGATTGAGAATGCGTTTGCCTTTCCCTTCCCCTTCCCCGTAGTGTTTTTCGGTATAGCGCAGGCGGGCACCCTCGCGCACAAAGATCTCGTGAACCCCGTCGTGCCGGGCCTCACCGTGGCCCGGGTTGTGGATGCCGCAGCCGGCCACCAGCTCAATATCGGCACCGGGTCCGATCTCAATGGTATTGTACACCAGATCGGACAGATCAGACTGGGTGAGAATCACCGGGATGTGAACGGTGCCGGTTCTGTCCTTTTCCACAATAATATCGATCCCGGGCTTATCTTTCTTGGGGACGATCTCAATTCCTGGAAGGGAATGGCGTTGAATGCCTTCTCCGTCTTTGCGGATGTTATAAGCGCCGGGGGGATCCTCCTCAAGGCCGGCCGTTTCCTGCAGCAGCTTTTTATCGAGGGCAGTCAGCATAGATCTCACCCTCCCTGGTACAACTATTGCGGCATTCACATTCCGCGCTCTCCTTAATTTGCGGCCAAATTGTTTCCTGGTCACCCTTCATGCTTATCATACCGTTTTCCACGAGGATGATCTCATCGACCATGTTCAGTATCTTCTCCTGGTGAGAGATAACCACCGTCACATTATCCTCCCGGTGAGTGCTGCCTACCACATCGATCAGCTGCTCAAAACTCCATAGGTCAATCCCGGCTTCGGGCTCGTCAAAGATGCGCACTTTTGGGTTCTGGGCCAACAGGGTAGCGATTTCAATTCGCTTGATCTCTCCCCCGGAGAGGCTTGCATCCAGGGCGCGCTCCAGGTAATCGTCGGGACAGAGGCCTATATTGCGCAGGCACTGGCAGTCAGCCATTTCCCCGGTGCGCATGGCTATTTCCAGCATATCCACCACCCGCATCCCCTTGAACCGGGGAGGGTGCTGGAACGCATAGCCGATTCCCAGTTTTGCGCGTTCAGTAATACCCAGGTCGGTAATGTCTTTGTCGTTAAACAAAATATTGCCGCTTGTAGGCAGGGCAATGCCCATGATGACCCGGGCCACTGAAGATTTGCCGCTCCCGTTTGGCCCGGTAACGGCGTACATTTTCCCTTTTCCCAGCTCCAGGTTAATATCCTCGAGAATGCGTATTTTTCCTTCTTCTGTATCCAGTTCGAGACCTACGTGAATCAAGTTCAACATTATTCTCTTGCTCCTCCTTTCAGCTTGTTTTTGTGCTTCGGTCGCCTTTTATCCCCAGGTAAATAAAGTAGAGTGCATACCAGGCGCTTATAACCGCCCCCGGGACCGAAGTCGCTTCATTATAAAGACTGAGGCCCACGGCTGCTGCGAAAGCAGAGGTTTTGATGGTGGAAAGCAGCATAAAGCTGTTACGCTGCGCCTCCTCAATGCTGAGCTTTTTGCCCAGCATTTCTATGAACAAAGCAAGCACAAAAGAACTTGCAACGGCCACCATCGATACCGGAAGCAGCACGTGCGGCTGGGTTAAAAAAACTTCCTGGTTAAGGCCGACCACTGTGAAAATAACCAGGAAAAACCCCCAATTTACAATGGTCCCCCTCCACCTGGCAATGATGTTGGATGCATTTTGGCTGAAATTGATCACCTGCGAGAGCACGAAAGGGATCAAAATGAGCATGAGCATAGTATTTAAAAGGCGAAAGGGAGAAACAGCTGCATCTCCCGTAAAAAAATATACCAGCGCCGGTGTCAGCAACAAAGAGAGAAGGTACACGCCAAACGTGCCCAACAGGGAGAGCTTTACGTCACCGCCGAGGATATACGTAAACGGGATTATGGCCACGCCAGGCGGTGCCGCTGCGACCAGCACGTACCCTACCCACAGGTCCCAGGTGGGCATCAGCCACCAGGCCAACCCTAGAATAAGCGCCCCCAGCAGCAGGTAATTCAGTGACAAAGCCCATAAAACCGGGGGCAGCATTTTGCGCAGGGGCAGAAAATCTTTTACCGAAACCTGGCCGGAAGAAACGGTCAAAACCACGGCCAGGGCGGGCATGGTCAGCCCCCCGGCCAGGGTGGCCGCATCGCTAAAAATCAGGCCCAACACAAAAGCCAATACCAGGATAAAGGTGCGGTTTCTCAGCAGTCTGATCATGATAACAATGCACCCTCAACAAAATCCGCAAATACGGTAGAATGCAAGAGATAAGCTTTTTGGTACTTTGCTGCCATGCGGTAAAAAAAAGGCAGCAAAGAAGTGGGCTCTTTCTCTCGCCCCTCTAACCAGAAAAAGTAACGCCTTTTTTCTGAAGGAGAAACTTCGTCCTTAAAATAGCCCCACAAGTGCTGTACAACATGGAAGAGGGCCTCTTTTGTGGCCGGTTTTTCCATAATTTCCTGCACGCGCTCCACCAGCTCTTTTTCCTGGCCGATGGGCAGATCCTTTTTCTGAGCCGAGAAAGCCTGGATCTCTTCATAATAATTATCACCGCGTGCCATCACCGAATACGTGTGGTGTGCCCAAAAATCAGTGCCTCGCCCGGGGAGGGGAATCCTCCCCGATACAGAGCGTTCCAGGTACTTCTGCCGAAGTATATGAAACTGTTGGGTGGGAGGGTCTATATGGCTCATGCCTTCCGATATGCCGCAGCAGGCCAAGTTGTCGGCACAAGGGCTGTTATGACCAAACCCGCGCAGCCCCATCTCTTTAACGGTCAGCTCATGCCTCCATTTGAGTTTTTCCAGGTACCCTTTCCAGCGCAGGGTTTCCGGGTGCGCGCGGTACCCTTTTTTGTGTCCGCTCAAGATGCTCATCAAGGCATGTATTTCCGCATGTTGCCCCAGCAAGCTGCTGCGAGAAAGATATCCGGGATGTACATCCCATACCCTCATTTGCAGCGATACCCCCAAACGGTCAAACCTTTTTGGCGCTAAAGAAGCTTTTCCATTTCCTCGGGTTTAAAATCGACCACCAGCTTCTCCCCATCGGTGAGCAAAGGCCGGCACATGATCCGGGGGTTTTCAGAAATAATTTCGCCCGCTTCCGTGGACGAAATATTCTCCAGCTTCAGCCCTTTATCTTTAAACCCTTTGCTTTTGGGGTTTAACAGGTGAACGACCTCCATCCCTCCCATCGAAGCGAGCTTTTGCAACTCTTCGAATGAAGGGGGTTCTTTTAAAATGTTCCGGTATTCGTATTCCACATTCTTTTCCGAAAGCCACGCTTTCGCTTTCTGGCAGGTGCTTCACGTAGTTACACAATAAAATTGTAACATCTGCCGCCCTCCCGATATATAGTTTTTTGGGGCAGGGAATCTTCATGACCCCTGCCCCAAAAAACCTGAGTTATTCCCCGATTTTCCAAACCTCCCAAACCTTGCCCACCAAATCGGGGCCTGGTTTGAGGGTTTTTTTGCCCGGCTGCCAGCCGGCAGGTGTAGGTTCCCCCGTTTTCCGTACATGCTGGAAGGCCTTGACCTGGCGCACCAACTCCTCGAAATTGCGCCCTACCGGAGGGGTCAGAACTTCCATGGCCTGGATAACTCCATCGGGATCGATCAAAAATCTGCCACGGATGTTTACGCCTCCCTCTTCATCGTAAACACCATAAAGTCTGCCGATGCGGCCTCCGGTATCGGAGAGCATGGGAAAGGGCACACCCCCGGAAACCATTTTGGACAGCTCCTGCTCCTGCCAGATTTTGTGTGTAAACTGGCTGTCTACACTGCAGGAGAGGACTTCTACCCCTAACTCCTTTAACTCGCTGTACCTGGCGGCAACTGACGCCAGCTCGGTTGGTCAAACAAAGGTAAAATCTCCCGGGTAAAAGCAGAGTACAAGCCACTGGCCTTGGTAATCGGAGAGCTTAACCTTTTTAAAAGCTCCGTCCACAAAGGCATTGGTTTCAAATTCCGGCGCTTTCCTGCCCACTCTTGCGTGCTGTACTTCTTCTCCGCAGCTCATTTTTGATTCCTCCCCTTTTCGAAAATTCTTCTCTGCTAAAACACTGTCTCTATTATATAACAAAATACAGAGCCATAAAAGCACTTAAAGGAAAAAGAGCGGCAGGAATTGAATTGTAGAACATGATTATCAACTTAGCTCAGGGAATTCTTGTTGAGTGGCCCCCCAAATACAGCTTTTTAGCAGATCAAGGCCTTTTTGTAAGTGTGTCCTTTTAAAACCTCTTTTTTGCGGGGCTTCTTTCATTGCCATCCTGAGCAAACCCAGTCTGGTTGTAGAATTGAACTGTAAGGGTGGGTAACCTCACTGCCGAAACAAAAAATGGGGAGGGTGAGCGGTTTGTATCAGAAGAAAGAGCAGGCCCAAAAAATTGCCGACGATTATTTCAGACAGGGCTTTAACTGTGCCGAATCAACATTTCAAGCTGCAAAAGAAGTGCTGGAGTTGGGGGGAAACACACCTACCAGCACAGCCAGCGGCTTTGGAGGGGGCATCGGCAGGCTCGGCCATGTTTGCGGTGCCATCTCGGGCTCAGTAATGGCAGCGGGACTTTGCGCAGGAAGAACTTCCCCGGAGCAGAAAGAGCTTTACAATCGATTACAGGCAACCGTTTCAGAAATGGTAAAGCGCTTTGCAAAAGTCCACGGTTCCATTCAATGCCGCGAACTGATCGAATACGACCTTCAAGACCCTGCGCAGCTCAAACGATATATGATTGACAAAAAAGGGCGTGAAAAATGCCGCCAGTACGTCACTGCCGCCGTCGGCATCCTGGTGGAAGAATTGGAAAAAAGGCGGTTGAATGGGCCCGGGGGATGACATGAACGCAGGGCGTGGGGAAACCTTAACGCGCGAAAACAAAATAAGAGGGGGACTGCTGCCGGTTGAGCTGAAAAGTTCCTTTTTACATATCTTTATTTGGGTGCTGGACAGGCCCGGCCGGGAGAAGTTTGCGAGGTTTGGTGACCGCTCCCCCCGTTAGACGTGTCCAGTCGGATGGATGATGAGGAGCGCAGGGGTTGCAGGGCAGGATCTCACGTCCCCGCAAGACAGGGGCGCCATAAAAAGTTTGAAAATGTGAATGCCCCGGGCAAATGGTCAATGAGGGACGACTTGCAATTTCGGAAGGGTCATTTAAACTGGTATGGTAAAAGTAAACAACGAAGTTGTGGATAAGTAGCAGCGGCAGTGGGGAGGGGGGGT
>PWTK01000033.1 GCA_003563895.1 Syntrophomonadaceae bacterium | reverse complement strand
TTAATAATAAGATTCCATATAATCTTCATAATCTTCACGGGACAGCCGGATGACCTGGAAGGCCTCGTCTTTTCCATAAACGCCGGCGATCCAGCAGGTTCTCTCCTCACCGTGGGGCATTTGCTTATAGGTGAGGAAGAAATGTTCGAGGCGCTGCAGGACCTCTTGGGGGCAGTCGCCGATGTTTTCCCAGTTTCCATGCATGGCATCATTTAGCAGCACAGCGACAATCTTGTCGTCGGCTTTTCCGCCGTCAACCAGGCGAAACCCGCCGATGGGTCGCGCGCTTAACAGAATATCGCCGTGGGGTACAATCTTTTCGGTTAAAACACAAATATCCAGCGGATCACCGTCCCCTTCCACCCCTTTCAGCCCGGCCTGGCGGGCGCAAAAATCTCCCACCTTCTGCCCGCAGTATGTTTGGGGGAGCATCCCATAAAGGGTAGGGTAAATGTTGGAAAAGACCTGCGGGCGGTCTATCTTCAGAAGGCCGGTTTCTTTGTCCAGCTCGTATTTAACCGTATCGCTGGGCACCACTTCAATGTAGGCATTTACTTCTTCCGGCCATTCTTTCCCCAGGGAAACGCCGTGCCAGGGATGGGCTTTGCACCGGTGCCTGGGGAGGCTGTTATTTTCCGACCGCCGGTTTTCTTTCATTTTTAATGTCCTCCTTGCGGTTATTATGTTAAGTCTACAGCGAAAAGCGGCTTATCTCTTCCATAAGCCATAGGGACGGTTCGTTCTTCTTCCCTCCGGACCTCCGCCTTGCTCCGGTGCGATCGAACCGTCCCCATGAATGCACTGACTGCAATCTTTCGCTGTAGGGTTACTATCAATTGAGAAGTGTTTCTTTTTTATTGTTATGCCGGTGTGGATAGAGGGCAGCGTTCCAGGTTGGGATGAGACTGCGCTTTTGCCGCTGCTCCCGGCGGCAGCCCGGGGAACAGGTGCGGCGATGGTCCTGTAGATGGGGCTGTTTGTTTCTGTGCCCATTATAACACAACCTTTTCATTCTTTCCGGCGTGAACATTCTTTTTTTACCGCCTTTACTTTGGCCGTGCTGCTGGTATAATGGTGTTGACAGTGCAGTGCCGTCTCCACTGCGGAGCGATCCTGGAAAGGGGATAGAGTGATGTCAAAAGGAGTGACGGCTTTTGTGGCAATGTTGCTTTTCGCCCTGGCGCTGGCCGCCGGAGGGCTGGGCGGATGTGCCGTGGATACGGGTGAAAAGGTATTGGCCAGCGTGGATGGGGAGGAAATCCAGGAAAGCGAGGTCGAAGATTTTTTAAAGCTGATTTACCTGTATATGCCGGATACTGAAGAAATGTACAGGCAGGAGGAGCACCGGGAGGCCTTGAAGAGCGAGGTTCTCTGGTTTCTCGTTGAGAATAGGATTTTGCGCAATGAAGTGCAGGAGTTGGGCCTGGCTGCGGACGAAGAGAAAGTGCAGGAGCTCTACAACAAGGTGCGCGAAGAATTGATAGATTCGGTTTACGGTTCTGAGGAAGCGTACCTGGAGCGCTTGGAAGATTTGGGATTGCAGGAAGAAACCCTGCGGGTGCTGCACGAAGACACTCACCTGCGCGAAGTGCTGTACGGGCACATCAGCGAGTCGGTGACCGAGGAACAGGCCAGGGAGTTTGTGGAAGAGAATCCGTCGTTTATGGAAGTGCCCGGGCAGGTTCATGCTTACCATATTCTGCTGGAAAGTGAAGAAGAAGCCTGGGAAGTGCGGGAACTGCTGGAAGACGGGGCGGATTTCCTGGAACTCGGCGAAACGCGGTCGCTCGATGAACACGTGGATTTGGGGCGCATCAGTTCCAGGGATATGCTGCACCCGACTTTTCTGGACGCGGCCTTCGAGCTGCAGCCCGGCGAAATAAGCAAGCCCGTGGAAACGACTTTTGGGTATCATATTATTAAAATAACGGAGAAAGAAGAGGCAAAATCGCTATCTTTCGAAGAAGTGAAAGAAGACGCGCTGGAAGCCACGCGTCGGATTTTATTTGAGGAATACATCAATGAAATTGTTGACAGGGCGGATGTAGAAGTTGACAGGGCGGATGTAGAAGCCTTCCTGGACACGGACGGGAGCTGACATTTGCTGGAGATTTCCCCTCGGCACTCCAACGACAAGGCATGATTCGTTCATTCTTCCCGGATTAGATGGGAACCGGTTTTTTCTATACCTGCTTCTACTGCTTCTTTTCTGAGAAGGATGTGGTAAGGCAGGCATTGTGGTATAATGATCGAAGATTTGTTTACGCGGGGAGGCCGGGAGTGGATTGCTCAGGGGCCATTCTTTTGTAAAAGGCGCTTTAATCTTAACAGCCGCCGGCTTGAGTGTGCGCCTTCTGGGGGCCGGGCTGCGCATTTTCCTGGCTGCAGTGATGGGCGATGAAGGGATCGGTCTGTATCAGATGGCTTATCCCATCTACACGACTTTGCTGGCGATTTCCACTGCAGGCATACCCATAGCCGTTTCTAAACTGGTCGCCGAAAACCTGGCCGAGGGGGATTACAGGGGAGGCTACCGGGTTTTTAAGACGGCTTTTTTCGTGCTGATGCTGCTGGGGGCCTTTTTCTCGCTGGTGCTTTACTTCGGTGCGGATTTTTTTGTGCGGAACATCGTAAAAGATCCCCGTGCTTTTTACCCGCTGGTCAGCATATCCCCGGCGATATTCCTGGTGACCATTATGTCGGCTTTCCGCGGCTTTTTCCAGGGACAGCATGAGATGAAACCGACCGCAGTTTCTCAAGTTGTGGAACAGTTGGGAAGGATCGGGGTCATCGTCTTTTTGGTCTACCTCCTGCTGCCCCGGGGATTGGAGTTTGCCGCGGCCGGCGCGGCTTTCGGGGCGGTAGCCGGGGCTGTTTTTGCCCTGGCCGTGCTGCTGGCGATCTATTTTCGCAGCCGCAAGGGCTTTGAGCAGCAGCAGGAGCAGCAGCTTATCAGGCGGGAGTTCAGCACCCGCCAGGTGTTATACCGCATTTTTGCCCTGTCCCTCCCCATCACCATGGGGAGCCTGGTGATTCCGCTGACGAACCTGATTGATTTGGGCGTGGTGCCCATGCGGCTGCACGAGGCCGGTTTTGCAACAGGCCAGGCCACGTCTCTTTACGGCCAACTAACGGGAATGGCCAACTCCGTGATCCAGTTTCCCATCATCTTGACCATCGCCCTGGCCATGAGCCTGGTTCCCGCCATTTCCGAGGCGCAGGTGCTGCAGGACGCCCCGCTGATCCGCCGCAGGACGGGGATGGCACTCCGCATCACGCTTTTTTTCAGCATACCCGCTGCCCTGGGGCTTTTCATGTTGGCCGAGCCGACCACCCTGGTGCTCTTCGATAATGCACCTGCTGCCTATCCCCTTTCCGTACTCTCCTTCGGGATCATATTTCTCTCTTTGTATACTTCAACTTCCGGTATTTTGCAGGGACTGGGGCATCCCATCGTGCCGGTTAAGAATATGCTGCTGGGAGCGCTGTTAAAACTTGTCCTGAGCTGGTTTTTGACGGCGGTCCCGACGCTGCATATCGGCGGGG
>PWTK01000095.1 GCA_003563895.1 Syntrophomonadaceae bacterium | reverse complement strand
GGAGGAAGGTAGTTAAATTCCGCTAACCTGATTACCCTTCCAGTAGATTGTATGAAGTTTCTTACAAACGAAATCGTATTTCCATCAAACCCTCTTGTTATCAAAGCCCCTTCTACCATCTGATAGCCCTTTGCAATGTTTTCTGCTAACCAGTCCATATAATTTATGAGTTGGGTAATATTATCGGGAAATATTATAGGTTCTTTTTTTACTTCAATCACCTTATACTTTTTTAAGTCCATGTACAAATTTTGATAACCAATGACATCAGCAAATTTCAGATAACCTACAGGAAGATTGTTTCCAAAACAGTCATAATCACCTAATGCATTATCCACTTCCTCATCACGCCCCAATCTTTCAAGAAACCACCCTTCAATAATCTTCTCGTCTTCAACGATGCGTGGATCCAAAATAAACTTTATACTTGCACAATTACTTAAATCAGATGGATAGACAGATCGAATAATTTTGCTCGTATACCCGTAATTGAAACAAGCGCTCAACTAACATTTATGTTCATATCCCACTCCGACTTTTCCCTGTCCGACTTTGAAGCGTAACACTTGCTGGCAGCCGGCGCGCTCCCTGAAAGAGCAAACGCCGCCAGTCGACCGCCCGACAAGCTGAATGCTTGTGGGCTGGGAACCCAACTACCGCTTATTTGATCAGGATCTTTTCCGGCTGGCGGAAGCGTTCCTTGATGGCCCTGGCATCGAGGCGCATGGAAACGATGCTCTCGATGTCCAGGATCACGTCCCGCTTGGCCGTCCGGGCATCGATGGTTTTGATGTACCCCCGGCACTTTTTGCACGCGTCCAACCTGTAAATTTTGTCCTCCTCCAGGTAAAAGGAGGGCAGCTTTTCCCCGTCCCTGTTGCCGCAGAAGGGGCACTCCCCGCGGGGGAAAGCCCACTGCGCCTTGCAGAGCCAGCAGCCCAGCAGCCGGGCGCCGTCATTCACCCTGAACTTGGCCATGTTCGGCTTCTGGTTGCACACCGGGCAGGAACCCCGGCGCCAGAGGTCAAAGTTGGCCTTCTCCTCCGCCTGGCGGGTGTAGCTGCTGTAAAAGGGGATCAGGCTCATCAGCAGGACGAAGGAGAGGATTTCCCGGTCCACCTTGCTCCTCTTCTCTATCTTCTGGTCGGCGAGATACCTCTCCAGCCTGCTTTTTGCCCTGTCTTTAATGCCCTCGATAAACTGCTCCAGCCTGCCGTCGCTTTTGAACTCCTCCAGCTCCAGCAAACGGGGCAGTTTTTTGAGCTCGGCCGGGCTGTTTTCCTGGACAGTGGCGATAATGTCCCCCAAGAGCCCTCGAAAAAGGCCCGGGTCAATCCGGACGCTGTCCTCTTCCAGCAAGCAGCGGCCCCCTCGGAGCAGGGCGTCCATTTCATCTTTTGCCAGCCCAGCCCCGGGGTCTATCTTGGGATAATTTTTTTCGTGGACGGCAAAAACCGCCCCGTAGAGGTTCAGGATGGAGGCATAACTTTCATCCTTTTTGATGTGGCGCTCGATTTCTTTGCGGATCTCCTTGTATGAAAAGCGGTCCTTCGCACGCAATGCATTCACCTCTGGGCTGTGCTGTTATTCCACCCGCAGCGCAGTGGCGCTTTCCCATTTCCCCACCCCGGCGGCCAAGTCGTTTGCGGTGGCGACCAGGAAGAGTTTCTCCAGGCAGCGCGTGCTTTTTCCGCTCCCCGCGCGCCCTGCGATCAAGCGCAGCCTCATTTAATCTGTTCCCCCCGCTGTTTTCCGCCGAGAATAAAGTGGTCCATCAGGGTGTAGCCCTGTTCGAAAAGCGGGCCGCTGGCGGCAAAGGTTTCTTCGAACACCCCGCCCATGCGGACGGGGAAAAGCCCCGTGGGAGGAGTGATGCAGTAGATCACCGGCTCCCGCGTATGGGTGCGCACCGGAACGGGGGTGGGGTGGTCGGAAAGGACCATCAACCGGTATTCCGGGAATTCTTTCAGCCCGCTCCGCAGTTCGCCCACCACTTTTTCGTCAAATTCTTCAATGGCCTGCACCTTCAGCCCCGCGTCGCCGTGGTGCCCGGCTTCATCGGGCGCCTCCACGTGGATGTAGACGAAATCGGCTCCATCCCGCAGTTCCTGCAGCCCATAAGCCGCCTTGGCCTTAAAATCGGTTTCGATGTTCCCCGTGGCGCCGGGCACATCTACCGCCTTCAATCCGGCACAAACCCCCAGCCCCTTAACCAGATCGACCGCCGAGATGACCGACCCCTCCAAACCGTATTTTTCACGGAAGCTGTCCAGGCTGGGCTTCTTGCCCTGCCCCCAGAGCCAGATAGAGGTGGCCGCCCGGAAACCGTTCTGCAGCCGCCGGCGGTTGACCGGATGGGACGGCAGGAAGCTGCTGCTCTCCTGCATGAGCCGCAGCAGCACCTCGCACTGCTTCCCCTGCGGCAGGTAAGGCCCGATCTCCTTCCCCGTGATATCGTGGGGCGGGGTGAGAACCAATTCCACTGGCCCGCCCTGCCAGACCAGGAGGTGCCGGTAGCTCATGCCGGGATAAAAGGCCTGCCCGTCTTCCCGCAGCTTGACCGCTACCTCGTTGATGAGCTCATGCGCCTCGGCAGAGCTGATCTCGCCAGAGCTGTAGTCCACCATCACTTTTTTTTCATAGGGCTCATCGTCGGAAAGGGTTACCAGGTTGCAGCGTAGGGCCACATCTGAAGGTTCCAAATCCACGCCCATCCCTGCGGCTTCGAGGGGTGCCCGCCCCGAATAGAAGCGGAGGGGGTTGTAACCCAAAACCGCCATGTTGGCCACGTCGCTCCCGGCGGGCATGGTTTCGTCAATGGTCTTCACGCTGCCCACCTCACCGTCCGCAGCCAACCGGTCCATGTGGGGCGTGCGGGCGTACTGCAGCGGCGTCTTGCCGCCCAACTCTTCCAGCGGATAATCCGGCATGCCGTCTCCCAAGGCCACGATGTATTTCACATTCCTATCTCCTTTCTCTCCTGAGACAATGAATTCTTGAAAAAAATTATATCACTAACCACCGACGAAAAAAAGACCCCGGCCGTCCTGCCGCCGGGAACTCCGTACAATGGCAAAAAAGCACTGCAATAGTATCACTGCCCGCTTTGAAAACACCAACTCTCCAACGAGGGGTGAAATACATCGCGCCATTGGGCGCTACAAGGAATTTTTTTCGTCTTGCCGTGAATCAAGGGATGGGTACCATGTACCCATTGCCGAGTTACATAGGGGAGTATCAACTTTTAAGGGTGACAAGGGAACCGTCCCCGGATCACCCCCGCTTGTTTGAGGGTGACAGAAGAACCGTCCCCTGTCACGTTTTCCAGAAAGCTCCAAAAGGTGACAGAAGAACCGTCCCCTGTCACGTTTTCCAGAAAGCTCCAAAAGGTGACAGAGAGCCGTCCTTAGATCACTCTTATACCCGTTGCGAATTACATAGGGGAGTATCATCCTTTAAGGGAGTCGGGAGGGCTTTGCGTAAAGACGTTCGTTTGGATTATCCGTTTTTCCAGAAAGCTCCAAAAGGTGACAGAGAGCCGTCCTCTGTCACGTTTTAGCGCAATGCAG
>PWTK01000045.1 GCA_003563895.1 Syntrophomonadaceae bacterium | reverse complement strand
TTTAAAATACAGGCATATCAAGGCTTACAGGGATTGCAGCCAAACAACTTTTCGCGCCATTTTTCTAACAAAGTTTTGAAATATAAAGGGTTTGAAGCATTTTTCATGCGTCAGCCCTGTGCTGCAGACAACCCATTTGCTTTTTCAGGACTGCAGCCCAGGGGTGTGAGAAGGATAAGGGCGGTGCAAATTCATCAAGTTTTGGCCTGGAGGTGGCTGAATTGACGGTAGAGCTGGAAGAATTGCTGCAAAAGCAGCGGGAACGTTTGCAAAAGTGGGGGGCTTCTCTTTGACCTGGATAACAAAAGGAAGCGCGCCGCCGAGTTAGAAAAAAAAGCCAGCAGCCCCGGCTTTTGGGACGATGCCGGCAAAGCACAAAAGCAGATGCAGGAGCTGGGGAAGTTGAAGGAACAGTTGAACCTCTTTGACCGGCTGTCCGAGCTGATCGAGGAACAGGAGGTCCTGCTGCAGCTTTGCCGCGAGTCCGGCGAGGACGAGGAAGAGGACATCCTGGGCGAATTTGAAACCGTAAAGGACCGGGTGGAGACCCTCCTGGCAGAAGAGGAGCTGAAGCTTCTCTTCAACGGGCGCTTCGACGATCACAACGCCATCGTCACGCTCCATCCCGGGGCGGGGGGCCTGGAGGCCCAGGACTGGGCTGAGATGCTGCTGCGCATGTACATGCGCTGGGCGGAAAAGAGGGGCTTTGAAGTCGAAGTGCTGGATCTTCTGCCGGGCGAGGAAGCCGGCATTAAGAGCGCCACATTCATGGTCAAGGGCGAGAAGGCTTACGGCTTTCTCCAGGCAGAACGGGGGGTCCACCGGCTGGTGCGTATCTCCCCCTTTGATGCCGGCGGCCGCCGGCATACTTCATTCGCTTCGGTGGATGTGCTTCCGGAGGTGTCGGAAGACGAAGATGTGCAGTTCAACCCGGAGGAGTTCAAGATCGACACCTTTCGTGCCAGTGGGGCGGGGGGACAACACGTGAACACTACCGACTCCGCGGTGCGCATCACCCACCTGCCCACCGGCTTCGTGGCCCAGTGCCAGAGCGAGCGCTCCCAGCATACCAACAAAGAAAAGGCGATGCGCATTCTCCTGGCCAGGCTGGCCGACCTGGCGGAAAGGAAGCGCCAGGAAGAGCTGCAGGACCTGCGGGGCCATAAGAAGGAAATCGCCTGGGGCAGCCAGATCCGGTCTTACGTGTTCCATCCCTATTCCATGGTGAAAGACCACCGCACTGGAGTGGAAAAGGGCAACATCCAGGCGGTGATGGACGGGGAAATTGATGCCTTCCTGGAAGCCTTCCTGCGCGACAGTCCCGGGGAGTAGAGCGGTCTATCTTTTTGATGAGATTCGATTGGAAGGAATCACTTAAGCCCGACCGGGCAGGAGGAAAAGGGCTTGAAGCCCTGCGCGGTGAAAACTTCGATGAAGCGGCTCCGATGGAAAAAAATTTCTTTGGAATTGTTGGGTATTGTGGCCGGTACGGCCGTGATGGCCGCCGGCTTCAATATGTTTCTCATCCCCCACCGCATCGCCGCCGGCGGAGTAAGCGGGTTGGGGGTGGTCCTGTTTCATCTTTATGGCCTCCCCGTCGGGCTGGTTGTTCTGGCGTTGAATGTCCCCCTCTTCCTGCTGGCCTGGAAGTTTATGGGCTGGAAAGTGGTCGCAAACAGCCTGGCCGGGACCTTGCTCCTGCCCTTCATGCTGGAAACGCTGGCCTTTTTGCCGCCGGTTACAGAAGATCTTTTCCTGGCTTCCATCTATGGCGGCATCCTGGTGGGCCTGGGGTTGGGGGTTGTTTTCCGTTTCCACGGCTCTACCGGGGGGACGGCGCTGGCCGCGCTGCTGATCAATCGGTTTTTGGGGTGGAGCAGCGGCCAGGGGCTCATCGGGGCGGACCTGCTCATTATCTTGCTGGCGGGGGTGGCTTTTGGAGCGGAAGTGGCAATGCTGGCCCTGCTCTCCCTTTTCATTACCAGCAAGGTTATCGATGTGATACAGGAAGGGTTGTCTTATTCCAAGGCGGCGATCATCATCAGCGACCGGCGCGAAGAGATTACGGAGCGCATTTTCCAGGAATTGGGTCGCGGCGCAACTTTTTTACAGGGCTGGGGCGCCTACACCCGCAGCGAAAGGGGCATTGTGCTCTGCGTCCTTCCCCAGTACCAGGTGAGCCGCATGAAGAATATTGTGAGGGAGGAAGACCCGGGGGCGTTTGTCATTATCGGCAGCGTTGGAGAGGTCCTGGGGGAAGGATTTCAGAAGATGGAATGACTCGCATTGAAGGGAGGAAGAACAGTTGTCGACACTTTCTGTGGCAGAAATCGAAAACCTGAAGTCCACGGCCAGGAAACTGCGCCGCGACATCATCGAAATGGTTTATCGCGCCGGCTCAGGCCATCCCGGGGGCGCCCTTTCCGTGCTGGACATCCTGGTGGTGCTCTATTACAAGGTGATGTGCATCGACCCGGCCTCCCCGCAGGACAGGGAGCGGGACCGCCTGGTTTTGAGCAAGGGGCATGCCTGCCCGGCCCTGTACGCGGTGCTGGCCGATCTCGGATTTTTCCCCTCCGATTGGCTCTGGGAGCTGCGCAAGACCGGCTGTCCGCTCCAGGGGCACCCGGACATGCGCAAAACGCCCGGGGTGGAGATGTCCACGGGGTCACTGGGCCAGGGGCTTTCTGCGGCCAACGGCATGGCCCTGGCCGCCAGGCTGGATAATTCCGGGAGGCGAATTTTTGCCATCCTGGGCGACGGTGAGATCCAGGAGGGGCAGATCTGGGAAGCCGCCCTCAGCGCGTCCCATTTTCGGCTGGATAATTTGACCGCCGTGCTGGACTACAACGGCCTCCAGATCGACGGCTGGCTGCGCGATGTGAAGTCCCTAGAACCCGTGGCGGAAAAATGGAAGGCTTTTGGCTGGAACGTGCTGGAAGTCGATGGGCATGATTACACTTCCCTGCTGGAAGCGATAAAAAAAGCCCTGGAGCATCGCGGTGCCCCCTCCATGATCATCGCCCACACGGTAAAAGGAAAGGGCATCTCCTTTATGGAAAACCAGCCCGACTGGCACGGCAAGGCCCCGGGGGAAGAAGAATACCGGCAAGCCCTGGCCGAACTTGACACGCAGGAGGGGGAGGGAGTGCGTTGAGCGAAAAAATTGCAACCCGCGACGTATACGGGAAAACCCTAGTGGAACTGGGACGCACCAGGGAAGATATCGTGGTCCTTGATGCCGACCTCTCCAAGTCCACCAAGACCGCGCTTTTTGCCGGGGAATATCCCCAGCGCTTTTTCAATATGGGCATTTCCGAAGCCGACATGATGGGTACCGCGGCAGGGCTGGCCGCTTCCGGATACATTTCCTTTGTCAGCACCTTCGGAGTGTTTGCGGCGGGAAGGGCCTACGACCAGGTACGCAATTCCATCGCCTACACCCGTTTGAACGTGAGGATCGTTGCCACTCACGCAGGGCTGACCGTGGGGGAGGACGGCGCTTCGCACCAGACGCTGGAAGACATCGCCCTGATGAGGGTGCTGCCGAACATGACGGTCGTGGTGCCGGCTGATGGGTACCAGACCCGGCAGGCGCTCTTTGAGCTGGTGGATTACCCCGGCCCCGTTTATCTCCGGCTGGGCAGGCCCAAAGTGCCCCGCGTCATCCTGGAGGGAACTGTTTTCCAGGTGGGGAAGGGCCAGCTGTTAAAAGAAGGCCGCGACGTGGCACTTATCGCCACCGGTATCATGAACGGGATGGCGTTGGAAGCGGCTGCTGTGCTCAAAGGGGAAGGGATAGACGCGGCGGTGGTCAACATACACACCATCAAGCCCCTGGACCGGAGGCTGTTGAGCGAAGTGGCCGCGGACACCGGAGCAGTGGTGACCGCGGAGGAACACAGCGTTATCGGCGGCCTGGGCAGTGCGGTAGCCGAAGTGCTGGCGGAAACCTGCCCGGTTCCCATGCTGCGCGTGGGAGTAAAGGATTCCTTCGGCGAATCGGGTGCCCCGGACGAGCTCATGCAGAAGTACGGGCTGACCTCTTTCCACCTGGTGGAAGCAGCTCGCAGTGTCCTCAGGGCCAAGAAGAAGAAAGAAGGGCGCCCCCCCAAGTAGATCCCGGCGGCTGCTTGATTCCGGCAAAGCAAAAAAAAATGGATCGGGGACGGTTTTCTGTCACCAAAAAATGGATCGGGGACGGTTCTCTGTCACGAAAAAAGGGTGAAAGTGGATCGGGGACGGTTCGTGTGCCGGGATAAGCCGGCATAGAGGCGGGGATGAAAGAGCCCCACGTGAAAGGAGTAGCTGCACCATCACGGCCCAGAGTCATACTCGGGCGGCTGTGAAGCCGCAAGCGAAGCGTTGACAGGGGGAAGCGCAGGCCAGCCATTGAGGGGGGTGGATCGGGGACGGTTCTCTGTCACCCCAAAAAGCACGTCGAGCACCGTCAGTTTTTGCCCACCGGCGAAGCACGTCAGGCACCGTCATTATTGGCCTGCTTGTTTTCTGGCAGTTGATGGGGGGCAAGGCAAGTTTCCCCGGGTTTTTTGCGGGGGCTTGCCTTTATTATTTTATACAAGATATCTTTTCTAAAAAAAAGAGTTCAAGCAGGTATTGGAAAGAAAGTTGTCGAATGCTTACTCGCATCGAGGGAACAGCCCGGGCTTCTACCGCATTTTTTCCCTCAACTTGTTTGCGATAAGTAGTTTCGCCGGCGGCTGTTAAAAAGGCGGTGGTAAGGTTGTCCCTGCGTTTTCTTCGGATAGCATGGTTCCTCTTTTTTTTCATCCTGATTGTTTCGGCGTTCCTACTCCCCTATACCTGGCTGCGGGATGTAACGTCTTTTTATGGTCCCTTTTTGTTCTGGTGCCTCTTTGCCCTGGCGGCTATCGCGGGGATGGGCCTTATCACCTCGAGATGGCGGAAGAGTGAAGATGATTCCTGATGGAGCGGGGAGCGCAAGGCAAGTATAACACGAATACAGGGGAAGCTGATCAATGAGCGCCGCATACATATTTTCTTTTCTCGCGGGATATTTTGTCCTGGGGACCGTGATCGCCCTCTTGGCCCGGCGCGGCATGGTCAAAGGGAGCATGGACGATTTTTTCCTGGCCAACCGCGCACTGGGCGGGCTGGTCTCCGCCTTAACTTACAGCGCCACCACTTACAGCGCCTTCATGTTGATCGGCCTGGCCGGCTTTACCTACGCCGGAGGGGTTGGCGCGCTGGGCTTCGAGCTGATCTACCTCTCCGGCCTGGTGCTGGTGGCTTTTTTTGGTCCACGCTTTTGGCTGGTAGGAAAGCGGTACAACTATGTAACCCCCACCGAAATGCTGGGCGACCGCTACCAGAGCAAGGCCCTCTCCGTTATCGCCGCCGCCGCCTCCGTACTGTTTTTGATCCCCTACAGCTCGGTGCAGCTGATCGGGATTGGAAAGCTGATGCAGGGGCTTTCCGGGGGAGAAATATCTTTT
The DNA here is from genome assembly GCA_003563895.1 of Syntrophomonadaceae bacterium. Classification (GTDB taxonomy): domain Bacteria; phylum Bacillota; class Dethiobacteria; order DTU022; family UBA8154; genus CSSED11-181. The sequence continues at coordinate 32,809 of PWTK01000045.1, read as the reverse complement.
TTGACAGGGCTGATCTTTGCCACCGTTTTTGCAGTAACCTGGGCCTGGTTGGGCGGCATGAGGGCAATTGCCTGGACTGATTCCCTGCAGGCGCTGGTGATGATTGCCGTGGCCACCGCTTCCCTGCTGTTTGTGATGGAAAGGGGATTCGGCGGATTCGGCCATTTCTTTGCCGAGCTGGAAGTCAGCCATCCCCAGTGGCTTGCTGTCCCCGGACCGAGCTTTTTCCACTTCCAGGCCTTCCTGGGGTTGAGCCTGCCCTGGTTTTTCTTTTCCCTGTCCAATCCGCAGGTCAGCCAGCGCCTCTTTGTGCCGCGCTCCCTTTCGCAGATGCGGATCATGGTCATGGGCTTTCTTATCTTCGGTTTTATCTATACCCTGATCTCCATCTTTTGGGGCTTTTCGGCACTGCTCTTTTTCCCCGATTTGCCCGACCCGGACCTGGCCACCTCCTCCCTGCTTTCCCTGGAAATCGTACCGAGCGCCGTGGCCATCGTGGTAATGCTGGGGATCACGGCCGCCGCCATTTCTACAGTCAATTCCATTGTGCTGACCCTCTCTTCCATGGTTTCGCGCGATATTTTCAAGCGATTCAGTTCGGCCTCGACGGAGACGTTGGAGCTGGCGGTAGGTAAGTTTTTCGTTCCCCTCTTTGCCTTCGCCATTTTTCTTTTTGCCAGCAGGGACCTGGACCTGATTGCAGCCCTTTCCGTGGCTTCTTCGGCCGGGCTGCTGGTCATGGTTCCGGCGCTGGTGGGTGCATTTTTCTGGAAGCGCGGCACTGCACCGGCAGCCATCTGGAGCATCCTGGTAGCAGGCGCAGCAGCGGCTTTCCTGCAGTTCAGCGGCATGCGCCCCCTGGGCCTCTGGCCCGGTATCTGGAGCGGTATCCTGGCGACCACCCTTTTTATTGCCATCAGCCTACTCACCTCGCCGCCGCTGGAAAAAGCGGAGGAGTTTATGGGGTTTGTTAAAAGTGAACTGAACAGGAAGAAAATTATCTAAATGATCCTTTTCCAGCATCAGGATCGTTACCGGCAGGCGAATTTTTGCTTGAGATTCATTTGAACTCAAATGTTGATATTATTGATATTATATTGATAAATCGTGGTTGTTGACCGCGTGAAAAGGGATGAAACGCACAATGAAGCAAATTGATTAACAACAATACTGGTTTTTAAAAAGCCTTGCTTGAAAAACCATGGGGACATTATTTATATGGGAATATTATTTGGAGGGTGAGCAGAACATGTTTGCCCGAGAGAGGCCCTTGCAGCATTGTGTTAAGCGAACGGAACAAGCGGGATGCGGGGGAGAACAGGGTTTAGAATCGGGGGATTGCCCGCAGCAGCTGCGCTCCGCACCGCTGCAGTAGCGCTGCGCTGCCATCCAGCGGATGGGATGGATGCAGGCAGCGATGCGATGGTGGAAGGCCCCTTGCCGACCCCCCCAAGATTTTTCCTCTCGGAAGGAAACGTGAATGCCGGCAGGAAATTTTTGAGGAAATTATTAAGGAAAAGGAGGTGTGAGCCCGGTATTATCGTCCCGGGCGAGCTAAATGGTGCAGATCTTCTACGAAAAGAATGCGGATGAGTCTTATCTGCAGGGCGAAAGGATTGCTGTTTTGGGGTACGGCAGCCAGGGGCATGCCCATGCCCAGAACCTGAAGGAAAGCGGAATGGATGTGGTGGTGGGGCTGCGCCAGGGAAGCAGCCGATGGGAAAAAGCAAAAAATGATGGCCTGGAGGTAAAAACGGTGTCCGAGGCGGTCCGGGACGCCCGCGTGATCATGATGCTCATCGGCGACAATGACCAGCCGGACGTTTTCCAGGGCGAGGTGCTCCCCCACTTGACCGAAGGCAAAGCGCTGGCCGTGGCCCACGGTTTCAATATCTTGTTCAACCAGGTCGTCCCGCCGGAGAACGTGGATGTTTTCATGGTGGCCCCGAAAAGCCCCGGCCACCTGCTTCGGCGGATTTACCGTGAAGGAAACGGAGTACCCGCCCTGGTGGCCGTTCACCAGGATTACACGGGGCAGTGCTGGCAGAAGGCCCTGGCGTACGCCAAAGGTCTGGGATGCACCCGCGCCGGCGTTATCCAGACCACTTTCCGGGAGGAAACGGAAACCGATCTTTTCGGCGAGCAGGCCGTTCTCTGCGGGGGGGTCTCCGCCCTCATCAAGGCGGCTTTTGATACCCTGGTGGATGCGGGGTACCAGCCGGAGGTGGCTTATTTCGAATGCCTCCACGAACTGAAGCTCATCATCGATCTCATTTACGAGGGTGGGCTTTCCGGGATGCGCTATTCCGTCAGCGATGTGGCCGAGTACGGGGATCTTACCCGCGGACCGCGGATCATTGATGAAGGGGTGCGCCAGGAGATGAAAACCATCCTGCGGGAAGTCCAGGAGGGTGTTTTTGCCCAGGAATGCATTACCGAGTTCCGCATGAACCGCCCCCGCTTCACCGCCCTCAGGCGGAAAGAGGCGGAACAGACCATTGAAAAAGTCGGGCGGGAACTGCGCGCCATGATGCCCTGGCTGACAAAATAATAAAATGCTGTCAATAAGGCCAAAAAATATTTTATTATCCCAATAATTGGACTTGTTAATAAAAGGGTTTTTGACAATCCTGTCGAATAATCATCATTAGGAAGGGGTAGTGCTTTGCGCATGCATATTTTTTGCCGGATCCGCTGGGGGATGAGCGGTACATGATCGAGATGCACCACCTCTACAAACAATTTGGCAGCGATATCATGGCCTTGAGCGATATCAATCTGACCATAGACCGCGGGGAATTCATCTTCATCGTCGGGGCCAGCGGGGCCGGCAAGTCCACCCTACTGAAGCTTCTGCTGCGGGAACTGCAGCCGAGCAGGGGAGTGCTCAAAATCTTCGGCCGGGACGTGACCCGCTTCAAGAACCGTGATGTTCCTTATTTAAGGCGCAATATCGGGATGGTTTTTCAGGACTTTCGCCTTTTGAGCGACCGCAATGTTTTTGACAATATCGCTTTCGCCCTGCGCGTGATCGGTGCCTCCAAGCGGGAAATCCGCAAGAGGGTGCCTTTGGCCCTGGAAATGGTGAAGCTGAAGGACAAGGCATTCAAGAAGCCGGACGAGCTCTCCGGGGGCGAGCAGCAGCGGGTCGGGGTGGCCAGGGCCCTGGTAAACCGCCCCGCCGTGGTTATCGCCGATGAGCCTACGGGCAACCTGGATCCCGACACCTCCATGGACATCATGAACCTGTTGAGCGAGATCAATATCAGGGGCACGACCGTCATCGTGGCCACCCACGCCAAGGAGCTGGTCGATCACTTTCAAAAAAGAGTGGTGGTTCTGGAAAACGGCTTTCTCATCAGCGACCGGGAAAGAGGGGTTTATTTTAATGCGCGTTAGGAGCCTCTTTTATTTTCTCGGTGAAGCCGTTAAAAGCATCGCGCGCAACGGCTGGATGAGCGTGGCCTCCATAGCGGTGGTCGCCATCACCCTTTTTATCCTGGGAAGCTTTATGGTGCTGAACTACAACGTGGCCCTGTTCACGGAAGACATCAAGGAGCAGGTGCAGATTGTGCTTTACATCGACGATGATGCCAGCGAGGAAGAGAAGGCGGAGCTGCAGAAGCAGCTGGTGACGCATAACCAGCTGGAAGAAGTGCGCTTCGTCTCCAGGGAAGAAGCTTTCGAGCGATTGAAGGAACAGTTGGGCGACCGCTCCTATTTGCTGGAAGGGTATGAAAACGAGGCGGAGAACCCCCTGCGCGACTCTTATGAACTGCGAACTGCAGTGCCCGAGGACGTTCCGGAAGTTGGGCGAGAAGTTGAGAATTTTCCGGGCGTGGGCCATGTGGATTACGGCAGCGGTGTGGTAGAGCCCCTTTTCCAGTTTACCGGCGTGGTGCGCTGGGTGGGGCTGGCTTTTATGGGAGGCCTGGCGGTGACGGCCATCTTTTTAATCGCGCACACCATCCGCCTGACCGTTTACATCCGGCGCAAGGAAATCATGATCATGAAGTACGTCGGTGCCACCGATTGGTTTATCCGCTGGCCGTTTATTTTCGAGGGGACGATCCTGGGACTGATCGGGGCCGTGCTTCCGCTGCTCATTATATATTACGGCTATCAGTCGGCCGTAGAGTGGATGCAAAGCAACATCATCTTCATCTCCATGATTCCCGTGGAAGAGGTCATACAAGAACTGCTGAAGGTGCTCCTTCCGCTGGGGGTTGCGCTGGGCATCCTGGGCAGCAGCATTTCGGTGCGGCGTTTTTTAAAGGTTTAAAGGGGCTGCGCATAACAGTTTTCAAGGGCGAGGGAAAGGAACCGCTTATCCTGTGCAGCAAGCCATTTCGGACCCAAACCGCCTCGATCCTGGGCAGCTTTGCCAGGGGAGCGAGGCAGGGGTTTGTTGCAGCCTCGTGTTTTTCGCGGGATGGCCGCAATTGTCCAAGGATGTAAGGGGCAGGGGCCGGTTCAAAGATGGTCAAAAGCGTTTTACGCAGCAGCGCCGGCAAGTGTGAACGTCAGTTCAGTAAAATAAGAGAACCGAAAAAAGGAGGTTGAAGCCGTGCCCCCGCAGAAGAGCCGCTTCGCCCTGGTCTTTTTTCTCATAGCCAGCCTGGCGTTCACTTACATATTTCCGGTTTTTGCCCTGGAGGAGGATATTAAGGAAAAAGAACGGGACCTTTCAGCCATCGAGGAACGCCTGCAGGAAAGCCGGCAGCAGCTGAGCGAGCACAAGAGCGAAGAAGAACGCTTAAAGAGCAAGCTGGCCAGCCTGGAAAAAGAGATCGCTTCCCTGCAGCAAGAACTGGCCCGGCTGGAGAGCGAAATCCAGGCCACTGAACGGGAGATCGAAATTACAGAAAATGAGCTGGCCGAAGCGGAAAAACGGGTGGAAAAGCGGGATGAACTCTTACGGTGCCGCCTGCGGGCCATCCATGAAAACGGGGACACCAGCTACCTGGAGGTGGTCTTTCAGGCGGTCAGTTTTGCCGATTTCCTCACCCTGCTCAACGATCTCAAAATGATCGCCCAAAGCGACCTGGAACTCCTGGAGATCGCCTTTGCCGAACGGGAAGCCATCCAGGAGTACAAGAAGAAGCTGGAGGCCCAGCGCTCCGAGCTGGAAGGCCTGAAAGCCGAAAGGGAAGATCAACAGCGGGAACTTGACCGCCAGTACGCCGAGCAGCAGGAGCTGCTGGAAGAAGTGGAAGCGGCCATTCAAGCCCAGGAGCAGGCCATCAGGGAGTTGGAGCAGGAAGCAGAAAAGGTGGAGGAGATCATCCAGAAGCTGCAGGAGGAGATGCGCCGGCAGACGCAGCACCTCACCCCCTCCGGCGAACTGCTGTGGCCGCTGGAGGGATTCGGCACTTCCTGGATCACTTCCGGTTACGGCTACCGCACCCATCCCATTACCGGCCGCAGCGGGGGGTTCCACGGTGGAATTGATGTCGGCATTCCCCACAGCCGCTGGCCGGGCTCGAGCCACTACAACGGCAACCCCGTCCATATCCGCGCCGCCGACCACGGGGTGGTAATCTTTGCAGGGATCAGCGGCAGCCTGCACTTCGGCTACGGCCGGATGGTCATCATCGACCACGGCCAAAACGCGGCCGGCAACAGCATTGCGACGGTTTATGCCCACTGCCACACCATCAACGTCTCCGTGGGGCAGGAAGTGCGCCGGGGTGAGCCCATAGCCGTTGTGGGATCCACCGGGTCCAGTACCGGCCCGCACATCCACTTCGAGGTGAGGGTAAACGGGCAGAGAAAGAACCCCATGAAATATTTCTAACCCTACAGCGAAAGATTAAATGAAATTTGGTACGCTGCTTGCCATAGTGTTCGGTTCCATCGCCTTCTTTATTATAGAATGGGGATACGTCTTCTGCGGAGAAATATCCCCTTCTTTGTTGCTTCGTTTCGGTGACGCTTGAAGCGCCACATACCAGCAGTGTTGAATGCAAATTATCGCTGTAGACGTCTAACTGGTATCTTGAGGGTCAGCTCCAGCCCTCCGGGAATATCTCCGGCCCGGAACCAGCCGGCCCTTTCCCCTTTTCTACCGCCACCCCCTGCCGGGCGAAAAGGTAGAATTAAGATGAAACCGGCGGAAAAGCGCGGCCTCAAAACGGGGAATTTCGGGGAGCTTGCGGGGAACCGTGCTGATTTTTGCGGCATATGCGGGCGGTATGGCTTTTTTGTCATGAAAACGTTATAATATGGTATAGAGTATGAGGGCTGCACAGCCCTGGATCTCAATCCAGGGCTGAAAACTTCTCTGGCCCTGGAAAGATGGTGCTTTTTCGATGAAAAAACGGGATTTACTCCTGCTGTTGCTGGCGGTGCTGCTGGTCAGCAATGTGGGAACGCATTTGATTACCCGTTCTTTCTATGATGCGCCAGAAGCCCCTTTTGATCCGGTGGTTGAGGTGAATGCAGAAAGGGAAGAGGCGTCCCTCCTGTGGGAAGTATGGGACCTGCTGGAAAGAGAGTACTATGAGCCACTGGATGCGGAAAAGCTGATAGAGGGCGCGGTGGAGGGCATGCTCGACTCCCTGGATGACCCTCACACCCGCTATCTCAGCCCCGAATCGCTGGAAGATATGTTGATCCACACCATGGGTTCCTTTGACGGTATCGGGGTGGAGATTACCGAAGACGAGGGCGAAGTGCTCGTGCTCCGGGTTTTCGAGGGCAGCCCGGCGGAAAAAGGCGGCCTGCTGGAGGGCGACCGCATCATCGAAGTGGAAGGAACGCCGACAACGGAGATGACCCTGGATGAGGCGGCGCGCAACCTGCGCGGTCCCAGCGGCACCGAAGTTGAAATCACCGTCCGCCGCGCGGGGGAAGAGTCCTTCGAGCTGACCCTGGTTCGCGCCGATATTGAAATAAAAACGGTTCATGCCCGGATGCTGGAGAACCGGATCGGCTATATCGAAATAACCAACTTTGATCAGAATACGGCCGAGGATTTGAACCGCACCCTCCAGGATCTGGAAGGCAGGGGGTTAAACGGGCTGGTGCTGGACCTGCGCGATAACCCCGGCGGCCTGCTGGAGGAAGCGATTGAGGTCGGCAAAAAGATTGTGCCGGCCGGAGAGATTACCCGAACGGTGGACCGGGACGGCAACGTTTTGCAGCGTTATTACTCGGAAGCCACCCCAGAGGATTACCCGATGGCCGTGCTGGTCAATGAATACACGGCCAGCGCCGCGGAAATCGTGGCCGGCGCCCTTCAGGACAGCGGACGGGCGAAGCTCATCGGAGAGCCGACGTACGGGAAGGCCACCGTGCAGTACCTGCAGCACCTGGAAGGCGGCGGCGGTCTGCGCTACACCATCGCCAAGTACCTGACCCCCAAAGGACACGACCTGGGACGGGAATCGCTAAAACCGGACGAGAAGGTGGGGCTCCCGGAAGAATACTTCCTGCAGTTCCGCTCCATCCCCGGGAAACTGGAAGAGGGGAATACAGGTGAAAAAGTGGTTCTGCTCCAGGAGATAATGGATTTTCTGGGATATGAACTGGAGGTCACCGGCGTTTTTGATGAGCAAACCATGACGGCTTTGAGGAATTTCCAGGAGGATCACGGCCTGTCTGCCACGGGCTTGCCGGACGAAGCGATGCGGGAAGCGCTGCGCAAGACTTTATCAGAGAGGGCAACGGAAGTCGACGAGCAGCTGAATCGCGCCGTCGATCAAGTAAAGGGGTTATAACCCAGCCTTTCATTTGCCTGAAAGGGGTATCATGTGGATTTCTGGGTGGAAATATTTACTTTAATGATAAAAACGATGGCGCTGGCCCTTATCAGCCCCCTGTTTTGGTTGGTGGTGGCCCTCGTATTTTTGCAGTACCGGCGGGCCGTTTCCATGGAGAAACAACTTTTTGGGCGCGCCATCAACAACGTGTGGCGCCAGACTTTTTATTCCATGCTGTTTGGGCTGCTGGGAGGGTTTTTCGGCAGCGTATTTCTCATCGTGCTGGGTATTTCGCTGGAGAGCATCGGGATCTTCTACCTGTGGCCGGTGGCCATAATGCTGATGATGATCAATCCCCGCTTCCTTTGTTTTGCCTATGCGGGGGGGATCGTGGCGGTGGTTTCACTGATCCTGCAGTGGATGCTCCCCTTTTTGCCGGGACTGGAAGAGATCTGGCTGGTGTCCGGGTTGCTGAACATCTACCTGCCCAGCCTGTTGACCCTGGTAGGCATCCTGCACTTGACGGAAGCTTTTTTGATTTATTTCAGCGGCCACCGCGGAGCCAGCCCCATCTACTTGAAATCACCGTCCACCGGTGAAATCGTGGGCGGCTACAGCATGCAGCGTTTCTGGCCGCTCCCCCTGATGGGCCTGTGGGCCCAGATCGTTACCGAGGGTTCGGAAATGCTGGTGGGGAGCATCGCCATGCCGGAGTGGTGGCCCCTGCTGGGAACGGTAATGGAAGTGGGGGGCGATGAAAGGGTCATTTATTTCATGGTTCCCATCGTGGCGGGGCTCGGTTACAGCGACCTGGCGCTTTCCAGCTATCCGCAGAAAAAAAGGCAGAAGTCGGCCCTGAACCTGGCCCTCTACAGCCTTGTCCTCTCCTCCGCGGCCATCAGCGCGGCTTTTGTTCCGGCCATGGTCCTGCCCGCGGCCCTGTTGGCCCCCCTGGGCCACGAATACCTGATCAAAAAGGGAAACGATGAAGAATTTTCCAACCCTCCCCTTTTCCGTTCCCGGGGTGAAGCAGGGTTGAAAGTGATGGCCGTGATCCCCGAGTCGCCGGCGGGTAAAGCGGGGCTTATGAGCGGCGATACTGTTTTGGAAGTGAACGGCTTCCCCGTAGAGATGGAGGTGGATTTCTGGGAGCAGCTGCGAATGAGTTACTTCCGGGCGCTGCTGAAGGTAAAAAGGGAAACGCAGGTATTTCCCCTCCCCGTCCAGATCTATCCACAGCCCATCAGTAACCTGGGGGTTGTCTTTGCTCCCCGCGCCGCTGAAAACGTGTATGTGGAGATGAAACATAACCCCCTCTGGAAGCGCTTAACCGATCGCTTCTCCCGCCGTAAAGGCTGAAGTCAACCTTCACAAAAGCTGAAGCCTGAGGCCAACCTTTTCATCTCCAGCCGCATCGCCTGGATACCCGCCCGGAGCCGGGATTCGCTGATGAACGTGCCTCCGTTCCGGTTTTTTCACGTGCCCATCCGGTCAAGACCGGCGCTCTTTCACCCAGGGACCGCGCCGGTTTTTTTATTCCGCGGCAGGTTTTGTCCCCGGGTAGGATTATATGATATAATTATTTGATAAGCATTACATTGAAAGGGCGGATGACAGCGCCATGGGCGGTTTCAAGCTGGTATCCGAGTTCAAACCCCAGGGCGATCAACCCGAGGCCATCGCCTCCATTGTCGAAGGGCTGCAGAGGAAGCTTCGTCACCAGGTGCTGCTGGGCGTCACCGGGTCGGGGAAGACCTTTACCATGGCCAGCATCATTGAAAAAACAGGACGGCCGACCCTGGTCATGGCGCCGAACAAGATCCTGGCGGCCCAGCTCTGCAGCGAGTTTAAAGAATTTTTTCCCCACAACGCCGTGGAATACTTCATCAGTTATTACGATTACTACCAGCCCGAAGCGTATATCCCGCAGACGGACACCTACATTGAAAAAGACTCGTCCATCAACGACGAGATCGACAAGCTGCGCCATTCGGCCACCGGTTCCCTCTTTGAGCGCCGGGACGTGATCATCGTGGCCAGCGTCTCCTGCATTTACGGCCTGGGATCTCCCGTAGAATACGGGGAGCAGGTGCTTTCGCTGCGCGTGGGGATGGAAAGAAGCCGGGAGGAGATCCTGCGGAAATTGGCCGCCATCCAGTACGAGCGCAACGATATCGACTTTCACCGGGGCACCTTCCGCGTGAGGGGCGATGTGATCGAGATTTTCCCCGCCTCTTTTACCGATTCGGCCCTCCGCGTGGAGCTTTTCGGCGACGAAATCGAGCGCATCCGGGAGCTGGACGTGCTGACGGGGCGCGTGGTCGGCGAGCGGCAGCATGCAGCCGTCTTTCCGGCTTCGCACTACGTGACCGGCCGGGAACGGCTGATAGGGGCGATGGAAGACATTGAAAAGGAACTGCAGGCGCGCCTGCAGGAGCTCCGGGCGGAAGGAAAAGAGCTGGAAGCACAGCGCCTGGAGCAGCGCACCGCTTATGACCTGGAAATGATGCTGGAGGTGGGCTTTTGTTCGGGGATCGAGAATTATTCCCGCCACCTGGACAGGCGGCCGCCGGGCAGCCGTCCCTATACCCTGCTGGATTATTTTCCCCGCGATTTCCTCCTGTTTGTGGACGAATCCCACGTGAGCGTCCCCCAAATCCGGGGGATGCATGCCGGGGATTACTCCCGCAAAAAAACCTTGGTGGAGCACGGCTTCCGGCTGCCTTCAGCGCTGGACAACCGGCCGCTCCGCTTCGATGAATTTTGCACCCTGCTGGACCAGGCGGTATACGTTTCCGCCACTCCCGGTCCCTTTGAAATGCAAAAGGGGGAGCAGGTGGTGGAGCAGATCATCCGCCCGACGGGCCTGGTAGACCCGGCAGTGCTGGTGAGGACCGTGGAGGGGCAGGTGGAAGATCTTTTTGGAGAGATCAACAAGCGCGTGGAAAGAAACGAAAGGGTTTTGGTTACCACCCTCACCAAGCGCATGGCCGAAGATCTCACCGACTACTACCGCGACATGGGCCTCCGTGTGCGCTACATGCACTCGGAGATCGGTGCGCTGGAGCGCATGGAGATCATCCGGGGGCTTCGGACGGGAGAATTTGACGTGCTCATCGGCATCAACCTGCTGCGGGAAGGGCTGGACCTTCCGGAAGTGTCCCTGGTGGCCATTCTGGACGCCGACAAGGAAGGTTTTTTACGCGCCGAACATTCCCTCATCCAGACTATCGGACGGGCAGCGCGCAACGTCAACGGAATGGTCATCATGTACGCCGACCGCGTGACCGATTCCATGAAACGGGCCATCGACGAGACGGATCGGCGGCGCCAAAAGCAGATGGATTTCAACCGGCAGCACCGCATTACGCCGCGTTCCATACAGAAGAGCATCCGCGCGCCCATCGAGGCCACGAAGGTAATGGAGGAAAGTGCCGGGGAGTACAGCGGAGACCGGATCAGGGCGCTGGGTCAAAAGGAACGCGAAAAGCTGCTCCGGGAGCTGGAGAAGGAGATGAAAGCAGCAGCCAGGGAGCTGGATTTTGAGAAGGCCGCCGAGTTGAGAGACCTGGTATTCGAGATCCGCGGCGGCGGAAAAAAATGGGCCGCCTCAGGCAGAAAAGCGGGGGGCCGCTCGTCAGCCCGGCCCTAAAAATTCATTGGAGTTGAGTGGGCGGATGGACCGCATTGTGATCAAGGGAGCGAGGGAGCACAACTTAAAGAACATCGACCTGGAGATTCCACGCGACCGGCTGTTGGTGGTGACGGGGCTCAGCGGTTCGGGAAAGTCTTCCCTGGCCTTCGATACCATCTACGCTGAGGGACAGCGCCGCTACGTGGAATCCCTTTCGGCCTATGCCCGGCAGTTTTTGGGCCAGATGGATAAGCCGGATGTGGATTTCATCGAAGGGCTGTCGCCGGCCGTTTCCATCGACCAGAAGAGCGCCTCCAAAAACCCCCGTTCCACGGTGGGCACGGTGACAGAGATCTACGACTACCTGCGCCTCCTTTTCGCGCGCATCGGCCGGCCGCACTGTCCCCACTGCCGGCGTCCCATAGCCGGGCAGACTGTGGAGCAGATCGTCGATCAGCTGCTGCTCCTGCCCGATCGCACACGGCTGCAGGTGATGGCTCCCGTGGTGCGCGGGCGCAAGGGCGAATACAGCGCCCTCTTTGACGAGCTGCGCAAGAAGGGGTACGTCAGGGTGCGCGTGGACGGGACGGTCAGGGAGCTGGAAGAGGAGATTTCCCTGGACAAAAACCGGAAGCACACCATTGAAGTGGTGGTGGACCGGCTGATCATCCGGGAAGGGATAGAAAGCCGCCTGGCCGATTCACTGGAAAATGCCCTGGACCTCGGCGACGGCCTGGTGGTGGTCGAGGAAGGCGGGCAGAACGAACGGATTTTCAGCAGCAATTTTGCCTGCATCGAGTGCGGTTTCAGCTTTGAGGAACTTTCCCCGCGCATGTTCTCTTTTAACAGCCCGTATGGTGCCTGCCCGGGCTGCAACGGGCTCGGGGTGACCATGGAATTCGACCCCGAGCTGGTCATCCCCAATCCCGAGCTTTCCATCCCCGAGGGGGCGGTTCATCCCTGGAAGGGCTACCACAACAGCTACGACAGGCAGTTTTTGAAAGCTTTCGCCGGGCAGCACGGCATCGACCTGGAAAAACCTTTCAAGACCTTGACCGCAGAAGAAAAAACGCTCCTTCTGCACGGTTCATCCCAAACCATCGAGTTCCGCTATACCAGCCCTTACCGGAGGCGAACCCGGCACTACAAAAAGGAGTTCCCCGGGATCCTGGGGCTGCTGCAGAAACGCTACCGCGAGCTGGAAAGCGACGAGACCCGGGCGGAGATGGCCCGGCATATGAGCAGCAAGCCCTGCCCTGCCTGCGGCGGGGCGCGCCTCAAGGAAGCCAGCCTGGCGGTGACCGTCGGGGGGAAGAACATCGCCGAGCTCACTTCCCTCACGGTGGAGGATGCGCAGTGCTTCCTGGAGGGACTGCAGCTTTCGGAAAAAGACCGTTACATCGCGCGGCAGGTACTGAAAGAGATCACTTCCCGCCTGGTCTTCCTGCTGGATGTGGGGCTGAGCTACCTGACCCTGGACCGCAGCGCCGCCACCCTTTCTGGCGGGGAAGCCCAGCGCATTCGCCTGGCCACCCAGATTGGCTCCGGGCTCACGGGGGTCATCTATATCCTGGACGAACCCAGCATCGGCCTGCACCAACGGGACAATTTCCGCCTCCTGCAGACGCTGGTGAAGCTCCGCAACCTGGGCAACACCATTATCGTGGTGGAACACGACGAGGAAACCATCCGCAGCGCCGATTTCATTGTAGACATGGGGCCCGGCGCCGGGGATTCGGGCGGTTATGTGGTGGCCGCCGGGAAAGTGGAGGAAATCAGCGCCGAGCCGCGGTCAATCACCGGCGATTACCTGGCCGGCCGGCGCACCGTCCCCCTGCCGGAGTCCAGGCGCCCCCCCGGGGGTCGTTCCCTGGAGGTGCTGGGGGCTGCGGCCAACAACCTGAAAGAGATCGATGTGGCGTTCCCGTTGGGCCTTTTTATCTGCGTGACGGGCGTTTCGGGTTCCGGCAAGAGCACCCTGATCGATGAGATCCTGGCCCGGGCGCTGGCCCAGAAGCTGCACCGAGCCCGGGAGAGGCCGGGAGAATTCCGCGAACTGAGAGGCACCGAATACCTGGATAAGGTAATCGAGATCGACCAGGCGCCCATCGGGCGTACCCCCCGCTCCAACCCTGCAACATACACGGGACTGTTTGACGGGATCCGCGAGCTCTTCGCCATGGTGCCCGAGGCCCGGGGGCGCGGTTACAAGCCGGGGCGCTTCAGCTTTAACGTCAAGGGCGGGCGCTGTGAAGCCTGCCGAGGCGACGGCATACTGCGCATTGAGATGCACTTTCTGCCCGATGTCTACGTGCCCTGCGAGGTGTGCAAGGGCAAGCGCTACAACCGGGAGACCCTGGAGATCGCCTACAAGGGCAAAAACATCAGCCAAGTGCTTGAGATGAGCGTGGAGGAAGCGCTGGACTTTTTCTCCAGCATCCCCCGCATCCGCAGGCGCCTGCAGACGCTTTTTGACGTGGGTCTCGGCTATATCCGCCTGGGGCAGCCGGCCACAACCCTCTCCGGCGGGGAAGCGCAGAGGGTGAAGCTGGCCAACGAGCTGTCCCGGCGCAGCAACGGCAAAAGCCTCTATATCCTGGACGAGCCCACCACGGGGCTGCACGTTGACGATATCAAAAAACTGCTCCACATCCTGGAGCGCCTGGTGGACAACGGGGACACGGTGATCGTCATCGAACACCACCTGGACGTGATCAAACGGGCGGACTATATCCTCGACCTGGGCCCGGAGGGCGGAGAAGCGGGCGGAGAGGTGGTGGCCTGCGGTCCCCCCGAAGAGGTGGTCCGGGTAGAGGCCTCCCACACCGGGCGCTTCCTGCAAGAGGTCCTGAAAGCCCCCGTGGGCGGCGCTTAGTGCTCCATAACATCATTAAAGCGACGTATTGTCTTTCACAAAACCCTTTATTTTGCTTCAGTGTCATTGTTTCTAACGAAACATATATGGCATTATATTGATGTTAAGAAGTACTCCGCGCCGCAGCCCGGGCCTGACGGAGGTTGGTTTTTTGTATGACCGAGGAAAATGAGCGGCTCCAGGAGGAGATCCGGCACCTGCCCCGCAGCCCCGGGGTGTATCTCTTCCGGGACAGTTCGGGGCGGACCATCTACGTGGGCAAGGCGTTGGACCTGAAACAGCGCGTGCGCTCCTATTTTCAGAAACCCCCTTTTCCTTCGGCGCGTTTGAAAGCGCTGGTCAGCAATATTCACAGCGTTTCCTGCATCGTGACCGATTCCGAGGGGGAAGCCTTTATCCTGGAGTCCAACCTGATCAAGGAGCATGCACCCCGCTACAACGTCCAGTTCAAGGACGACAAAAATTACCCCTACCTGCGGCTGACCGCGGAGGAAACTTTTCCCCGCCTGGAAGTGGCCCGGCGGGTGGACGAACGGCGTTCCCGCTACTTCGGCCCATACAGCAATGCCGGGAGCGTGCGGGAAACGCTTCGCCTGATTAAAAAGCTGTTCCCGCTGCGAAGCTGCCGCCAACCCCTGGCGCCGGAAGGGTCGGGCTCGAGACCCTGCTTGAATTTCCAGATCGGGCGCTGCCTGGCGCCCTGCAGCGGCGAGATCTCCCCCGAGGAATACGGCCGGATCGTGGAGCAGGTCTCTTTGTTCCTGGAAGGCAGGCAGACTTTTCTGCTGCAGCGGATCCGCGACGAGATGGAAGACGCCGCGGAGAACCTGGAATACGAAAAGGCTTCCCGCCTGCGGGACCAGTATTTTTCCCTGCAGAAACTCATGGAACGGCAGAAGGTGGTCAGCAGCGATCTGGAAGATCGGGATGCGGCGGCGCTGGTGCCGGGCAGCAGCGGAAATATGGTTGTGGGCGTTTTCCGCGTGCGGGACGGCAAACTCCTGGGCAGCGAGCATTTTATCCCGCGGGAGACGGCCGGCGCCGGTGAAGGCGAGATCATGAAGGAATTTCTGCGGCACTATTACGAAAAGGCTTGTTTTGTTCCCGGCGAGGTGCTTTTGTCCCACGAACCCGTCGAAAAGGAACTGCTGGAGGACTGGTTGGGGCAGAAAAGAGGTCGGAAGGTGCGCCTTAAAGTGCCAAAAAGGGGCGAAAAGAAAGCGTTGCTGGAGCTGAGCCGGAAGAACGCCCTGTTGAGCGCCCGTCAAGAAAAGGAAAGGCGGCTGCAGGAGGAAAATGCTCTGGAGGATCTGGCCGCCCTGCTGGGCCTGCCGTCGGTCCCCCGCCGCATCGAGGGCTATGATATATCCCACTTTGGGGGCGCTGAAACGGTCGGTTCCATGGTCGTTTTCGAGGACGGTGCACCCCGGCGCGAGCTATACCGGCGTTTCCGGGTTCGCGGCGCCGGGGCGGCCGACGATTACGCAGCCCTGAAAGAGGTACTGGAAAGGCGGTTCAGGAGAAAAGACCTGCCCCTCCCGCCTCTCATCCTGATCGACGGAGGGAGGGGGCAGCTGTCCGCCGCCCTTTCCGCCCTGCAGCAGTGCGAGGCGGGACGAAACCGGGTTTACGCCCTTGCCCTGGCCAAGGAGCGGGAGCACCTGTTTTTGCCGGGCCAGGGTTCCCCGCTGGTTCTGCCCGGCTTTCACCCCGTCTTAAAGCTCCTGCAGCGGGTGAGGGACGAAGCCCACCGCTTTGCGCTGAGCCACAGCCGGCAGCGGAGCACAAAAAGCAGCTTCTCTTCTTTCCTGGAAAATACCCCCGGCATCGGGCCGAAGCGAAGAAAAGTTCTGCTAAACCACTTTGAAAGCCTGGAAAATTTGAAGGGAGCTTCCCTGGAAGAGATTCAGACCGTTTCCGGCATGGATGCCCGTAGTGCGCAGAACCTGTTTCAAAGGCTGCACGCCGGCGGGGAAAACAACAAATGAATGCGCCCTGCGATTTGCCCGCGCCGAAGAAGCCGGTGCCGTCTTGTTTTCCCGCAATGCTGAACAAGCTCTGCCATTTTCGCACAGGATGTAAGGACGGAGGGCCTGAACATTTCAGCCACAGAAAAGGATGCCGTCGAACCGCAGGGAAAGAGGAAGGCCATGGACAGGAGGTGTATCAGCTGGAAGAATTGAGGATTCAAAAAAAAGAGGTGCTTATTCCATTAACCGGCCGGGAGCTGAAGCTGCAGGTCGTGGACAATATTGAGGACCTGGTGACCGATGTGAGCGATGAAGACAAGGTTCCCTGCTGGGCGGACATCTGGCCCGCGGCTTATGCCATGGCTCACTTTTTATGGGACGAACTTCCCCTTCTGCCGGGCGAAACGGTACTGGAACTGGGGGCAGGGATGGGCCTGCCCGGCATCGCCTGCGCGACCCGGGGCTGCCGCGTGACGCTTTCCGACTTTAACCCCACGGCCCTGGAACTCGCCGGGGAGAATGCCCGCCGCAATTTCCTGGAGGTCGAGCTGCTCCGGGAGGACTGGCGGGAATTCCGCTGCCTCCGGAAATTTGACCTCCTGTTGGCTTCGGACGTTCTCTACGACCCGAAGCTTAACGCCTGCCTGGCCGGTATCTTCCAGGAAAACCTGGAAGCCGGGGGGCGGATCGTGGTTTCCCACGCCCAGCGCCGGGTTACATACGAGTTTCTGGAGGCGTGGCTTTCGGGCCGCAACTTTCAAGAGGAGCTTTTCATGCGGGAGGTGGAGGTAACGGGGATGCTGCTGCCCCGCTACAAGATCGCCATTCACATCTTATCCCGCGGCTGAGCCCTTTTTCGGCTTTTGTTGACAAGCCACCTTTTTACCGGTAAGCTTATAATACCCGGTCATCATTGTTTCCCCGGAATGGGGAACGGGCCAGGGGGCGGGAGGAATGGCGGGAACGACGGGAGATTTTCCCCGGGAACGGGGGACAGGCACTCCCCCTTGTTTGAGCCCCGCCCGGAGCCGGGGATTTCCAATCATTACTGTGCAGAAAGGCGGCGCGAAATGAAATACCGGTTGCTGGCCCTGGACCTCGACGACACCCTGCTAAACGAGACCTTTGAAATATCGCCCCGCAACCTGAAGGCGGTGCGGGAAGCAATGAAAAGGGGTATGCTGGTGACCATCGCGACGGGTCGCATGTTTCGCTCGGCCCTTCCCCATGCCCAAAGGCTGGGAGTGGAGCTGCCCCTGATCACCTACCACGGTGCCAAGATCAAGGTGGCCGGCACTGGGGAACTGCTGCGGCACCGCCCGGTTCCTTTCGCGGTGGCGGAGGAAATACTGAAGCTGGGTCGGGAGCTGGGAGTCCATCAAAACCTCTACCTGGAGGACAACCTTTTCGTAAGCGGGGAAACGAAAGAGAGCCATTACTACAAAAAGATTGCATCAATCCCGGTTCATCCAGTGGGCGACCTGGTGGATTTTTTGCAGCAGCGGGGCACTGAACCTACAAAAATTACCATAATTGAGCTGGGAGGGCGGCTGCCGGAACTGCAGCGCCTGCTCAGCCCAAAATATGACTCCGAAGTGACCATTGTGCAGTCCCGTCCCCATTTCCTGGAGATCACCCACAGTGCTTCAACCAAGGGGCAGGCGGTGAGCTACCTGGTGCAGCGGGAAGGGGTCTCCTCCCGGGAGGTCTGTGCAGTGGGTGACAGCTACAACGACATCGATATGCTTCAATACGCCGGCTTGGGCGCGGCGGTGGGAAACGCGCCGCCAGAAGTGAAAGAAGCGGCCGACATCGTGATCCCCCCCAACACCGAAGATGGGGTGGCACGGTTTGTGGAGGAGTACTTGCTTTAGCGAACGGCCCTGCCGCGCCTTATGGAGTGAAAAGCAGGGACAGGGGCTCTTGAGGGCGGGAATCGCGACTGGAGGGGATGGGTTTGGAGAGAATCGAACTCGTGGCCGACCTGCATATCCATACCATTTCCAGCGGGCACGCTTACAGCACCGTTGCCGAGATTATCGACTGTGCGGTTCATAAAGGGCTGCAGTGCATTGCCCTGACCGATCACGGCCCGGCCATGCCGGGCGGCCCCCACCGCTACCATTTCGGGAATCTGTTTGTCGTCCCGGAAAGGGAAAAAACCGTGGAAATATTGAGGGGCATCGAAGCCAATATCATCGACCGCGACGGCACCCTGGACATTTCCGAATATTACCTACAGCAGCTGGACCTGGTTTGGGCCGGCTTTCACATGCCCTGCATGCAGCCGGCTACCCGGGCCCTGAACACGGAGGTTCTGCTCAGGACGCTGGAAAACCCCTATGTGGACGGCATTGTCCACCCCGGAAACCCCGACTTTCCCATCCATGAAGAAGCGGTCGTCCTGGCGGCCAGGGAAAAAGGGAAGCTGCTGGAAATAAACAACAGCTCCTTTCTCATCCGCCGGGGAAGCAAAACCAGGTGCCTGGAAATCGCCAGGCTGGTCCGGCATCACGGCGGCCTGGTTTCGCTCAACAGCGACGCGCATATCGCCGGCGATGTCGGCAGCAGCGATATCGCCTTGTCGCTGGCGCATGAGGCAGGGCTTTCCCCGCGGCAGATCATAAACACCGACACAGCAATGATCCATCATTTTTTGAAGGCGAGAGGCAAGCGGCGTTTTCGGAGCCTTGGAAGCGCCGCAGCGGCCGAGGAAACGGCAGGTGAATCATGATGGAAAGGGGAGAAATGCTGCAAGCGATCAAGAGCATTCCCTTTCTGGGGCAGCTGCAACCCGGTGAGGCGGAATATGTGGCGGAAAAGATCCAGGTCCGCCGCTGCCGCAGAGGGGAAATATTGTTTTTGGAAGAAGAGCCGGGAGAGGCTCTTTTTGTTTTGTTCGACGGCCTGGTCCGCCTGACCAAGCTGAACGAAGAAGGGAAGGAACAGGTTTTGCACTACGTGCACCCGGGGGGCGTGTTTGCGGAGGTCGTTCTTTTTGACGGCGGGCCTTACCCGGCTACGGCGGAAGCGGTGGAAGAATCCCTGGTAGGAGCGCTGGCGAACAGAGATATGGAGGAACTGGTGCTCTCCAACAGCGCCCTGGCCCTCTCCATGCTCCAAATCATGAGTCGAAGGCTGCGGGCCGCCCAGATGGCCATCAGGGACCTGGGGCTGCACGATGCCGATGAAAGGCTGACGCGGCTGCTGTTGAAGTTGGCCGGGCGATACGGTGAAGAGACGCCGGAAGGGATGAAAATAGAAACCTGGATCACCCGCCAGGAAATGGCCGCCATCATCGGGACCACCCGCGAAACGGTAGCGCGCGCTTTAAGCCGCTTCCAAAAGATGGGCCTGCTGCAGCTGGATAAGGGTGCCATCATTTTAAAAGACGGGTTCGGGGAGGGTCTGGAAGGGTTTTGATTTTCCCGGAAGCAGGGTAAGGTTGGCTCGGTCCCTGATGCGGCACCGGCTTGTTTCCCCATCCCCTGCCGCTGCCGGCGACAGGAAAGCGTCCTGGGTAATGGGCCGCCGGCTAAGCCTTCCGCATGCTGCCTCCCGTCCACGGCCGGGGGAAATTCTTCTGGGGGTCGCCTTCCGGGGCAGGGCCTTCCACCTCCTTTTCATAACCGCGGGGAATGATCAACTTCCCAAGCTGAGAAGTGAAGAGCCGCGGCCGTCTTTCCCCGATAACCGTCCAAACCGGGGGGGGGCGCCCTCAACCCACCGCTGCAGGCAGGAGGCGGAAGGCCCTCTTAAGAAATTTTTTCAATCAAGGGGGAGAGCAGGTTTTGCCTTCTTCCATCGAGAATATATCGCTTATGATACCGCCTACGCAAAAGGACACGGAATGGAGGCAGTCTCTTGATGAGAAACAGCAAGCTGCGGGTTGCGGATATCGCTGAAGCTGCGTTAATTGAGCGCCTGGTGGGTGTTTTGGGGCCTGCAGGCCAGGGCAGCGGCCAGGGAGTGCTCCGCGGCATCGGGGACGACGCCGCTGTGCTGCAAAACGTGCAGGGCGCCAGGCTGCTGGCGGCATGCGACATCCTGGTGGAAGGGGTTCACTTTGACCTGTCTTTTTCCAGCCCCGAGCAAATCGGGCGAAAGGCCCTGGCGGTTAACCTGAGCGATATCGCCGCCATGGGGGGGCGGCCCCGCTGGGCCCTGGTTACCCTTGGGCTGAAGCCCCAACTGGAAGTAAGCTTTGTAGAGGGAATATACCGGGGGATCGCCGAGATCGCCGGGGAATACGGGGTGGTGATCGTCGGCGGCGATACTACCGCTTCGCCCGACCGGCTGTTGATCGATGTCTGTATCCTGGGGGAGGCCAACCGCATGGAGGTCGCCTACCGCTCCGGGGCACGGGAAGGGGATATGATCCTGGTAACGGGCTCCCTCGCCAGCTCGGCTGCCGGGTTGGCGCTCCTGCAGGAAAAGGGGAGGGACGCGGAAAAGGAAGCGAAGGAGCTGGTGGAGGCTCACCTCAGCCCGGTACCACGGGTGAAAGAGGCTGCCGTGTTGGTGCAGAGCGGGCTGGTGGGGGCCATGAACGATATCAGCGACGGCCTGGCCACCGAGTTGTGGGAAATCGTGCAGGCCAGCGGCTGTTCGGCCAGGTTCTGGGCCGAGCGCCTGCCCATACCTCCCCTTGTGCAGCAGGTGGCGGCAGAGCTGGGGGCCGACCCCCTGGAGTGGGCCCTCTACGGCGGAGAGGATTACGAGCTGGTGCTGACCGTCTCCGGCGGTAAGGGGTCCCCCCTTCGGGCGCGGAGGCTGGCTTATAAATTGAAAAGAGCGACGGGAACTGGGCTCAGCTTTATCGGGCGCATTTTTTCAACCCGGGACTCGAAGGTGGAAATGGTGCGCTCCGATGAAGAGGTGGTGGAACTTTCCCCCAGGGGATACGATCATTTTTCCGGCAGGTGACCCGGCTTTAAGGCCTCAAGGTTGGTGGGATGAATTGTTTAAGGTGCGTTTTGTGCTGATCACGGGATATTCCGGTGCCGGTAAGAGCAGGGCTTTGCAGAGCTTCGAGGACCTGGGCTACTTTTGCATGGACAACCTGCCCCCGGCTTTGATTCCCAAGTTTGCCGAACTGTGCATCCAGTCGGAGGGTCGTATCAACCGCGTGGCCCTTGTCTGCGATATCCGGGGAGGCGAGCTTTTCAGCGGGCTTTTCGAGGCCCTGGATCGGCTGGAGGAAATGGGCTTCCATTACGAAATTCTTTTCCTGGAAGCCACTGAAGAAACCCTGGTGAGGCGCTATAAAGAAACCCGACGGCGGCACCCCCTTTCTGAAAGGGGAACCGTATTGGAGTCTATCAACGAGGAGAAAAACCTCCTGGAAGAGATGCGCGGCAAGGCCGATGTGATCATCGATACCTCGGAACTGGAGCCGGCGGATCTCAAGGCGAAAATCTACCTCCTTTATTCTCCCGGTGAAATGGAAAAGAGCTTTCTCATTTCCGTGCTCTCTTTCGGTTATAAATACGGCCTCCCCCTGGATGCGGATTTGGTTTTTGACCTCCGCTTTCTGCCCAATCCCCATTATGTAAACTCTTTGAAAGAGCTCGACGGGCATGAGCAGCAGGTGAAAGACTACATTTTTATGTGGGGGATTACGCACCGGTTTTTGCAAAAGATGACCGACCTGGTCGAATTTTTGCTTCCCTGCTATATCAAGGAGGGAAAACCCCAGCTGACCATTGCCCTGGGCTGTACCGGGGGCAAGCACCGCTCGGTCGCCCTCTCGGAGGAACTGGGGCGCTTTCTGGCAAACAAAAGCTACCGGGTCCGGGTGGATCACAGGGATATCAAGAAGGTATAGAAAAGAGGACCGCTTTTTCCCAGGGGCTTGGCGAAGTTTACTGCTGATGGAGCGTGATGACATTGGATTCTTTTACCCGGCAGGTCAAGAGCGAGGTGGCGCGGCAGCCCATGAAAAACCTCTGCTGCGCCTCAGCTGAACTGAAAGCTTTTTTGCAAATGGGCGGGACCATAACGACCGGCAGTGGCCGCTTGAAAGTCGGCGTAATGACCGAGCATGCTTCCGTCGCCCGCCGGCTTTTTCAGCTTTTCAAAAAAACCTTTAATACGGCGCCCGAGATGTTCCTTTACCGCAACCCGCGACTGCAGAAGGGACAGCGCATTTTTTTGCAGCTGCCCTCACGGGAAGAATCTGTTGAGGCACTGGTGGGGCTGGGATTTGCGGAGGAAGGCTCCGGCCCCGCAGGGCTTGCCCTGAAGCCTCCCGCATCCCAGCGGCGGGAAGTGGGCGAAATGAAAAGCAGGTGCTGCCGGCGCTCCTACCTACGGGGAGCATTTCTTTCCACCGGTTATCTGACCAACCCGCAGCGGGATTACCACCTGGAGATCGTGGCCCCCTGCGAAGAGCATGCCGGCGCGCTAAAAGACGCGCTCGATTCCTTTGGGATCCCGAGCCGCCACTTTGAAAGAAAAGACGGCTTTGTGCTTTACCTGAAAGGGGGAGAAAAGGTCGGCGAGTTTTTACGGATTATTTCCGCCCATACCAGCCTGCTGGGGTTTGAAAATGTCAGGGTGCTCAAGGGGATGAGAAACCGGATCAACCGCCTGGTCAACTGTGAAACGGCCAACCTGACCAAAACGGTGCTCGCTTCCCACGAGCAGATCGAAAACATTGAGCTGATCCAGAACGCGATCGGCCTGGATAATATCTCCCCTTCGCTGCGGGAAGCCGCCCTCCTTCGGCTGCTTTTCCCGGAGGCGACTCTGAAGGAGCTGGGGGATATCGCCACCCCTCCCCTTTCCAAGTCGAGCATCAATCACCGCTTGCGGCGTTTGGGGACCCTGGCGCACAAGTTAAAAGAAGGCAGGAGAGACGCCTGATCGCGGTTTGTTGCCCGGATCTTTAAAAAAGACCGTCATGCAGTTTCACTTCACCACCAGTATGTACGGCCTGCCTGAACCGGCTCAGAACCGCCGCCTAAGGACGAAAAGGTTCCTTCTCAAACAGGAAATTCATTGCGGCGGAGCTGCATTTTCAGAAGAGACCCTCATGCCCCCTCAAAACGGGGGCACCATCAGGAAGATGAAAATCGATTGCCGTTTGGCAGCGAACCTGCGTGCGTCATAGTTTTATTTTCAGAGCAGAAAGCAGGAAATTCTGCAGGGGTGTCGAATACACCAAATATGAGACGGACACCGCTGAAAGCCGGAAGGATGGGCCGATCCGGCATCAGTGCCCACGAAAGTTTGTCCCATCGGCCTCCGGGGGGAATACTTCGCTTCGAGCGGCCGAGTATATTGCCGAAACGCTTCGTTTCAAAAAAATACCTCCGCTGATCGCAACCGTTATTGGGAAGAGGAGCGTTCAAAGCGGTTTAGCCGGCCCGGAATTATTTCCGGGCCCACCCATCGCCGCTCCGGTATCTTCAGCACGAACGGGGCAACCTGCCGGGCAGCGAATATGCCGCTCGGCCTGGCGCTATCCGGGAAAGAGGCACCCGGGGAAGTCACGGGTTGCTTTTTTCGAAATGTTTTATTCCCGGCCGGGCGAAGCCGAAGCCGGGCAGACAGGCCTGTGGGTTGGTACCCTGCCCAATTTTTCTGAATCTTCTGCGGCAGCCCGGTCCTGCCCCTTTTTTTGTAGTGAATCAAACACGCAGGCGGGAGGAAAATGCGCCGTGGAGATGAACTTTGAATTAAGAATTGAACAGACCCAAAAACTGATCATGACTCCCGAGCTGCAGCAGGCCATCACGCTGCTGCAATTTTCCAGTTTGGAGTTGATGGATTATATCCAGGAAGAGATCAACAACAATCCCCTGCTGGAGGTTGAAAAAGAGGAAGAAGGGGACGGGGAAACGGGGTCCATGGAAACCCGGGACAACGGGGAATCTTCTTCCGAAGAAGACCGCTCCTTTGAATGGGAAGAATACTTCAGCGATTATGAGAGCGAATACTATTCCTACCAGGTCAGCAGAAACAGGGATGAACAGCCCACCTTCGAGCACTTCACTTCCCGCGAGCACACCCTCCAGGAACACCTGGCTTTCCAGCTGCAGCTTTCCTCCGCGGACCAAGCAACTTTTCAGGCTGCCGAATATCTCATCGGCAACCTGGATTCGTGCGGCTACCTGCAGGGAACGGCGGCCGAACATGCCCGTTTCCTGGGAATGAAGGTGGAAGAAGTGGAAGAAGCGCTGCGGCTGGTCCAGAGCTTTGAGCCCGCAGGGGTGGGCGCCAGGGGTCTGCGGGAATGCCTGCTGCTTCAGCTCAGGGAAAGGGAAAACGTTCCGCCCCTGGTCGAGAGGATCGTCGACCGTCACCTGGAAGATATGGCGAGCGGAAGCTGCCGGGAAGCAGCGCATAAGCTGGGCGTTACCCAGAAGGAGATCCAGGGAGCGATGGACTATATCCGCACTTTGAACCCCAAACCGGGGGCCAATCTCAGCAGCGGAGAAGAGATCCGCTATGTCGTCCCCGATGTCATCGTGGAAAACGTGGAAGGCTCCTACGTGATCCTCGTCAACGACAATGTCCCCCACCTCATGATCAACCCTTATTACCGGAACTTGCTGCAGCGCGGAGGGGAAGAAGGGGTGAACAGCTACATCAAAAAACGGCTGGAGAGCGCCCTCTGGCTGATCAAAAGCATTGAGCAGAGGAGGATGACCCTCTACCGCGTTGCGGAACAGATTGTTTTCATCCAGGAACCTTTCATGGAAAAGGGCATTCAACATCTGAGGCCTTTAACCTTGAAGGATGTGGCGGAGCGGATCGGAATGCACGAGTCGACCGTCAGCCGCGCCACGGCCAACAAATACGTGCAGACCCCCCGGGGACTCTTTCCTTTTAAGTTTTTTTTCTCCGGCGGAATCCCGGGGGGAAGGGGGGAGGTGCACTCCGTGGCCAGCATTAAGGCCTGTTTGAAGGAGTTGGTTGAAGGCGAAGACACCTCCTCCCCTTACAGCGACAAAAGGCTGGCGGAACGGCTGGCCGAGAAAGGCATGGAGGTTTCCCGGAGGACCATCACCAAGTACCGTGAAGAAATGGGAATTCCGGCTTCTTTCAAAAGGCGTCGGTTCTGAGCCGGCCCAGGCAGGCCGTACATAACGGCATGAAAAAATCCCCCATTGGGTCAAAAAAAGTCCCCCCCGGTCTTTTTTTGACCCAATTTTCATTGTATAATAGAAATGTGCCCCATCCTTTTTTTCGCGAACGAAGCAATCGCAAGGACGGTGATTCTTTCGTGTTCGGCCACCAGGAGGATTACCTCAAACTGATCGCCCCTGAGCTGCCGGAGATTCTGCTCCGCAGATATCGCCTGCTCCGCAGAATATGTTTTTCCGCTCCCGTGGGCCGCCGTACCCTGGCGTCTTGCCTGGGCGTCGGAGAGAGGGTGCTGCGCCGCGAGATAGGGGTCCTGCGGGACCAGGGACTGGTCAGGGTAGAGCCCGGGGGCATTTACCCGAGCTCTGCCGGCCGGGCGCTGGTGGCGGGGATCACCCCCTATATCAAGTCCCTGCTGGGGCTCACTTCTTTGGAGGAGCGGCTGCTGGGGCTGTTGAAAGTGCAGCGGGTGACGGTGGTCCCCGGAGAGCTGGAGGAGGACGAAGTGGTTCTCTGGGAAATGGGGCGGGCTGCAGCCCGGGTGCTCAGGGAGTGCCTGGCGCCGGGGATGGTGCTGGCCGTGTCCGGTGGCACCTCGTGCGCCGCAGTGGCCGATATGCTGCCCGCTTCACCGGGGCCGGAAGGAATTACCGTCGTCCCTGCCCGGGGGGGACTGGGGGAGATCGTTGATTACCAGGCCAACACCATTGCCGCCCGGGTGGCGGATAAGCTGCAGTCCCGTTATCGCCTGCTGCACCTCCCCGATTCGTTGAGCCAGGAAGCCATCGACATGCTGCTGGCGGAAAAACGGATCAAAGAGATCATGGACCTGATCCATTCGGCCGAGGTGCTGCTTCACGGCATCGGCACGGCTGAAGAGATGGCCACCCGCCGGGGAGCGGGGGAAGAGGAGCGCAGAAGGCTGCGGGAAAAAGGGGCAGTAGGAGAGGTCTTCGGATATTTTTTCAACGCTTCCGGAGAAGTTGTGGAGCGGGTTCCCAGCCTGGGTCTCTACCTGGAAGATTTGGGCGGCAGGATAAAAAATACCATTGCGGTAGCCGGAGGGCGCAAGAAGGCTGAAGCGATTGTGGCCGTGGTGGGAAATCACCCGCGGGACCTCCTGGTGCTGGATGAAGGGGCAGCGCGGAGGATACTGGAACTTTTTGAAAGCAGAGAGCCTTCCTCAGGGCGTCGGCCGGCTCCTGTCAGCCGATAAAAACGCTAGGAATGATTGATCGGGCATGTTCATATGCATATGAAGGAGGCGGAATGATGGCTGTCCAGATAGGGATCAACGGTTATGGAAGGGTGGCAAAATCCTGCCTGAGGGCTTCTTTTGAGCATCCCGGGGTGAATGTGGTGGCCGTGAACAGCGTGCGAGATCCGGATTTTCTGGCCCATGCCCTGAAATATGACTCGGTCTACGGCCCTTTCGCCGGCGAAGTGAAAACCAGGGAAAGCAGCCTGGTGGTGAACGGGAAGGAGATACAGATTCTCTCCCGCCGTGATCCGGCGGAGCTTCCCTGGGATGAAACCGGTGCCGAAGTGGTGCTGGAAGCCACAGGGGCTTTTAACCACAGGGAACAGGCCGCTGCGCATTTTCAAGGGGGGGCCAAAAAAGTGATCATCACGGCTCCCGGTAAGGACGTGGAGCTGACGGTTGTCATGGGCGTGAACGAGGGCAATTACGATCCCGCAAAACACCATGTCGTCTCCAATGCCTCCTGCACCACCAACTGCCTGGCGGTTGTCGCCAGGGCCCTGCACGATAGGATCGGGATTGAGCGGGCGCTGATGACCACCGTTCATTCTTACACGAACGATCAGCGCCTGCTGGACGGCTCGCACAGCGATCCCCGCCGCTCAAGGGCAGCCGGAGTTTCCATGATTCCGACCACCACCGGTGCCGCGCGCAGCGTGGGACTGGTCCTGCCGGCGCTGCAGGGAAAGATTAACGGTACGGCCATCCGGGTCCCGACCTTTGCCGTTTCCCTGATCGATATAGTGGCAGAGCTCAAGCGGGAGACAAGGGCGGAGGACGTGAACAGGGAGCTGTTAGAGGCAGCCCGGGGGGAGTTGAGAGGATACCTGGACGTCTCGGATGAGCCCCTGGTTTCCATAGATTACAGGCAGAACCCCTATTCTGCCGTGGTGGATGCGCTGTCGACCCTGGTGCTGGAGAGCCGTATGGTGAAAATAATCGCCTGGTACGACAACGAATGGGGCTACGCTCTAAGGGCTCTTGATTTGGCCTCCTACCTGGCCCAAAAGGGGCTGTGAGGTCTGCCGAGGATCCCGAGAAAATATGATTGCGGGAGGGGTATAACCTTGTCCAAGTTAACCCTCAAAGAGATCCCCTTGGAGGGAAAGCGGGTTTTTGTACGTGTGGATTTTAATGTTCCGCTGTCCCCGGAAGGAGAAGTGCTGGATGATTCCAAGATCCTGGCTTCGCTTTCCACGCTCCGCTACCTGAGCGAGGCAGGGGCCAGGGTCGTCGTGGCCACCCACCTGGGCCGACCAAGGGGGCAGGTGGTGGAAGAGCTGCGCCTCGACCCCGTGGTGGAGCGCCTGTCCCGCCTGATGGGGATGTCTGTGAAAAAGGCGGATGGGGTGATCGGGAAGAAAGTGGAGAAAGCCGTGGCAGAGCTTCGTCCCGGGGAAATCATTTTCCTGGAAAATATCCGGTTTGCGGCGGGGGAGGAAAAAAACGACCCTCAATTCGCCGCTGCGCTGGCAAGGCTGGCGGATGTTTTCGTGAACGATGCCTTCGGCACCGCCCACCGGGAACACGCTTCAAATTGCGGCATTGCCCGCTATCTCCCCGCGGTAGCGGGCCTGTTGATGGAAACCGAAATCCAGTACCTTTCCCGCAGCCGCGATAACCCACCGAGGCCCTTGGTGGCCGTGTTGGGCGGGAGAAAAGTGGCGGATAAAATCGGCGTGATACGTTTTTTCCTCGAACAGGCTGACGCCCTGCTGCTGGGCGGAGGGATGGCCAATACCTTTCTGCAGGCCAGAGGCCTGGAGCTGGGGAACTCATTTTTCGAGGAGGGGAAAACGGAGGATGCCCGCCGCCTTATGGAAGAGGCAGAAAAAAAGGCGGCTGCCATTTATCTTCCCAGGGACCTGGTAATTACCAGGGAGCTTCGGCCGAATGCCGAGTGCAAGATCGTGCTGCCGGGGGAGATTCCTCCGGGTTGGCACGCGGTCGATCTGGGCCCGGAAACGGTGGCGGAGTTCAGCGAAGTTATCCGCGGCGCCCGCATGGTGCTCTGGAACGGCCCCCTGGGCGCTTACGAGGTGCCCCCCTTTGACCGGGGGACAGAGATGATCGCCCGCGCCATTGTCGACTCCGGTGCGGAATCCATTATCGGCGGCGGCGACATCGTAGCGGCCCTGGAGAAGCTCGGCCTGGCGGAGAGAATGATCCATCTTTCCACGGGCGGCGGCGCTGTCTTGAATTTCTGGGAGGGCAAAGAGCTGCCGGGCATCGCGGCCTTGATGGATCGCAGCGGAGCGGAGAGCAAGTGAACGGCTGCAAGCAATGGGAGTTGGGATAGGCAGCAACAATAATTCGAAAGAGGGGTTAACGGGTTAAGATGCGACAGCCGCTGATTGTGGCCAACTGGAAGATGAGCAAGGGGTTGGAGGAAGCAAAAGATTATGTGCGCCGCTTCCCCGGCGAAGTTACCGGTGTGAGCGGGATAGAAATGGTTGTCTGCGCCCCCTTTATTGCCCTGGCTGTGCTGTCCAAAATGGTTCAGCAGACGCCCCTGGTGCTGGGCGCGCAGAACATGTACTGGGAAAGAGAAGGAGCGTTTACGGGAGAGATCTCACCGCTAATGCTGCGGGAAGTCGGGGTGCGCTATGTCATCGTCGGCCACTCGGAGCGTCGGAATTTGTTCGGGGAGAGCGATTCGCTGATCGCCAAAAAGGTGGCTTCGGCGCTGGAGTACGGACTGGCCCCCATCTTGTGCGTGGGGGAAGACCTCCGGCAGAGGGAGGCGGGTCAAACAAAAGAAGTGCTGCAGCGGCAGTTTTTTGCAGCGCTGGAGAGGCTGGAAAATGAACAGCCGGGGCGGTTGGTGGTCGCTTATGAGCCGGTTTGGGCCATCGGTACGGGAAAAGCCGCCTCGGCTGAAGATGCCGCTTCCGCGGCCGGCTTTGTGCGCTCCCTTTTGAAGGAGATAGGGAGCGCAGCGGCGCAGAAGACGCGAGTGCTGTACGGCGGCAGCGTCAATGCCGACAATATCGGGGACTTTACCTCCTGTGAAGACATCGACGGTGCGCTGGTGGGGGGAAGCAGTCTAAAGGAAAAAGAATTCGCCGCCATCGTTCGCTCGGTATACGAAGAGAGGAGAGGTTGAACATGGCCCCCGGAACGTACCCTTTCCTGGTACTGGCCATCCTCGACGGCTGGGGCCTCGGAAAAAAGAAGCGGGGAAATGCGATCTTTGAAGCCAACACAATGAACATGGATCGGCTCTGCAGCCGTTTCCCATGGACCCGTCTGGCTTCCAGCGGCGAGGATGTGGGGCTGCCCGCAGACCAGATGGGCAATTCGGAGGTGGGGCACCTGAACTTGGGTGCCGGCCGGGTCGTACTGCAGGAGTCTCTTCGCATCACCCGCTCCATTCGGGACGGCAGTTTTTTCCATAACGAGGTCCTGGTGGGCGCCGTGGGGAAAGCCCGCGAAAGGGGTTCTTCGCTGCACCTGATGGGGCTTCTTTCCGACGGCGGGGTCCACAGCTACACCGATCACCTGTTTGTACTTCTGGAGATGGCCCATCGAGCCGGGCTGGAGAAAGTGTTCGTGCACGCCATCCTGGACGGGAGGGATGTTCCTCCTCAAAGCGCCTCCAGGTACCTGCAGGAACTGGAGGAAAGGCTCTCCTCACTGGGCACGGGGCAGCTCGCCAGCATTGCCGGGCGCTATTACGCGATGGACCGTGACCGCCGCTGGGAAAGGACGTCAAAGGCATACCAGGCCTACGTCTACAGCCGGGGCAGGCGAGCTGCTACCGGCCGGGAAGCCCTGCACCAAGCCTATTCGAAGGGAGAAACAGATGAATTTGTCCTGCCCACCCTTATCGCCGAAGAGGGAGCGGCACCGGCCTTCATTGGAGACGCCGACGCGGTCATTTTTTACAATTTCCGCTCGGACCGGGCCCGGCAGATCAGCAGGGCGTTTGTGGAGAGAGAGTTTAAAGGGTTTGACCGGGGCGCGCGTCCCCCCCTTCCCCATTTTGCCTGCATGACGGAGTACGACATCCACCTGCAGGCCCCCGTTGCATTCCCCCCCCGGTACGTGATGAATACGCTCGGGGAAACGCTTTCAGGAATCGGCCGCAGGCAGCTGCGGGTGGCTGAAACGGAGAAATACGCCCATGTTACGTATTTTTTTAACGGCGGCCGCGAAGAACCTTTTCCCCTGGAAGAAAGGGTTCTTGTGCCTTCGCCCCGCGTGCCCACCTACGATTTGAAACCGGAAATGAGCGCCCTCGGGGTGACGCTGGAGGTGTCCAAAGCGCTGGAAACAGAAGCGTATACACTGATTGTCGTCAATTACGCCAACGCAGACATGATAGGGCATACCGGCAAACTTAACGCTGCCATTAAAGCCGTGGAGGCTGTGGACTGGGAGGTGGGGATGCTGGCGGAAAAAGTCCTGCAGAAGGGCGGGGCGCTGCTGATCGTCGGGGACCACGGCAATGCTGAAGAAATGATGGCCGAGGATGGTTCGCCCCTCACCGCCCACACCAGGAATGACACCCCTTTTGTCCTTGTTGCCCCCCACAGGGAATACAGGCTGCTCGACAGGGGCAAGCTGGCCGATGTGGCTCCCACTGTTTTAAAGCTGCTTGACCTGCCCGCTTCGCCAGAGATGGACGGCACCCCGCTGGCCGAGGAGATAAGCAGCGTCAGAGGCGGTGAATAAATTATCATGAATATCAACTTAACTCAGGGAATTCTTGTTGAGTGGCCCCCCAAATACAGCTTTTTAGCAGATCAAGGCCTTTTTGTAAGTGTAACCTTTTAAAACCTCTTTTTTGCGGCGCTTCTTTCATTGCATCCTGAACAAACCCGATAGTCTGATAAATTATTGCAGTAAAACGAGGTGAGTCTGCATTGAATACCCGCATAGAGCGTATCCATGGGAGGGAAATTCTGGATTCCAGGGGGAGTCCCACCGTTGAGGTGGAGGTTTTTCTTGCCGGCGGCGGCTGGGGCATGGCCTCGGTTCCGTCGGGTGCTTCGACGGGCACCTTTGAAGCCGTAGAGTTGAGGGATCGAGAAAAAAAGCGCTACCAGGGCAGGGGAGTGCTGGCGGCTCTCCAGAATATCCGGGAAAAAATACTACCGGTTTTGCAGGACCGGGACGCCCTGCAGCAGGGAGAAATTGACCGCAGGTTGATCGAGCTGGATGGAACCGATAACAAGTCCAGGCTGGGCGGGAACGCCATGCTGGCTGTTTCGCTGGCTGTCGCACGGGCCGCTGCCAACGCCCTGGGGGTCTCCCTTTACCGCTACCTGGGCGGTGTGGGAGGGAATGTGCTCCCCGTGCCCTTGATGAACATCCTGAACGGGGGAGTCCACGCCGATAACAATGTGGATGTACAGGAATTCATGATCGTCCCCGCCGGGGCCATAAGTTTCCGCGAATCGCTCCGCATGGGTACAGAAGTTTATTACAGCCTCCAAAGAGTGCTCCGCGAAATGGGTTTGAGCACGGCAGTGGGAGACGAAGGAGGGTTCGCCCCAAACCTTACCTCCAACGAAGATTCCCTGCAGCTGATCGTGAAAGCTGTTGAAGAAAGCGGCTACCTTCCCGGGGAAGAGATCCTTCTCGCCCTGGACGTGGCGGCTACAGAGCTTTACGAAGAGGGCAAATACCAGCTGCGCGGAGAGGGGCTGGAAATGGATGCGGATGGCTTGATTGAGTACTACGAAAAGCTGCTGGACAAGTACCCCATTGTGCTGATTGAAGATGGGCTGGCAGAAGAGGACTGGGAGGGGTGGAAAAACCTTACCCTGGCGCTGGGAGACCGGCTGCAGCTGGTGGGAGACGACATCTTTGTGACTCACCCCCTGCGCTTGCAGAAGGGGATCAGCGAAGGGGTGGCCAATTCTATTCTGATCAAGATGAACCAGATCGGCACGGTAACAGAGACCCTGCAAACCATCCAGCTGGGGCGAAACAAGGGCTACTCCTGCGTGATTTCGCACCGCTCAGGGGAGACCGAAGACACGGCACTGGCGGACCTGGCCGTAGCGGTAAACGCGGGGATGGTGAAAACCGGCGCTCCCGCCCGTTCGGAGCGGGTGGCCAAGTACAACAGGCTGCTCCGCATTGAAGAGGAATTGGGACAGAATGCTTACTTCCCCGGGCTGGCGGTGTTCAGTTGACGAGTTCAGGACTGACGCATGACTTTTAAAATACAGGCATATCAAGGCTTACAGGGATTGCAGCCAAACAACTTTTCGCGCCATTTTTCTAACAAAGTTTTGAAATATAAAGGGTTTGAAGCATTTT
>PWTK01000057.1 GCA_003563895.1 Syntrophomonadaceae bacterium | reverse complement strand
CGCCGGGCTATGTCCGCGATCAGGGCGGCAATCCCTTCCACATCCCCGTAGTCCGGCGCACCCGAAACCCTGCCCTGCCGGCCGGCCTCGATGGCCAGGGCAACCAGGTTCCCCGCGCTGATGGTGTCGATGCCCAGGCGGTCGCAGAGGTCGTTTAAATAGACCACTTCTTCCAGGGTTTCCAGGCAGCATAGGCCGCCCAGGGCGTAAATGGTTTCGTACTCTGGGCCCTCAATTCTCAGCCCCCGGTGCTGCCCCTGGAGGACCTCCGTCAGTTTGCCGCAGGCGATAAAGCAGCCTCTGCAGGCCCGCGGTTTCACCTTCATCCGGTCATTCATGTAATCCGCGCTGAGCGCGCTCACCGAAGCGGAGCGCCCCTGCTGCCAGTAGCGCGTGGGGAAAGAAAAGAGCTCGTTCAGCATGGAAACCATCATGGGCGTGCCCAGGTTGAAGTAGGCCCTGGCCCCGGGGTGTTCCCGGCCGGCCTCGCGCAGCTCTTTGATCAGCCGCTTCACCCCTTCGGGGTCGTGGAGGGCGGCCTTTTTCTCCCCGGAAAAAACCATACCCTTGAGCTTCTTGGAGCCCATCACGGCACCGAGGCCCGTTCTGCCCGCAGAACGCCAGTAGTTGTTTTTGATGCAGGCAAAGCGCACCATCCGTTCGCCCGCCGGCCCGATCACCAGCGCCTGGGCCTTTTTCTGACCTGAAAGAGTCTTGAGATGGTCCTCTGCCCGGTAACTATCCATGCCCCAGGCCGAAGCGGCGCTGCGAAACGCTGCCCCGTCCTCCGAAACGAGCACAAACACCGGCTCGGGGGAGGCCCCCTGGACGATGACGGCATCGAATCCGGTGCCCTTCATGGCCGGGGCCACATGCCCGCCGGAGTAGGACTCCGCGTAAACCCCCGTCAGGGGGGATTTGCTGAACACGCCGTAGCGGGAGGCCGCCGGGTGGCCGCTGTCGCCGGCCTGGCCCGTCGCAAAAATGAGCTTGTTCCCGGGGGAAAGGGGATCGACCTCACCGGCTACTTCCCGGAGCAGCAGGTGTGTCCCCAGCCCCTTGCCTCCCAGGTGCTCCTGGAGTAACCGCTGTTCTATCGGCTCCACCGTTGAGGTCTGCTCCGTCAAATCTATCCTCAAGATTTTCCCGAAAAACCCTTTCATGCCGCACCTCCTCTTTTCATCGGTTCTGCCCGCTAGCGCCGGGTGACCTGGATCCAGGTTGTCCGGTGGGTGGGCGGGATCTCTTCCCCGTTGTCAAACCGGTAAACCGTTTCCTGGCCGTTCCGCTCCCAGGTGATGGGGTAGCGGTGGCCCTTCTCGTAGAGAAACCCCGGGCCGGAACCGTGAAGGTCGATATCCACCAGGCCTTCCGAACCGGGCACGCTGGTGTGGGGGGTCTGGCGAATGATGACCCGGTAGGCGTGGTAATGCTCCCCCGTCTCGCGGTCGCTGTGGGGCTGGCCGTTGATGGCGCGGAAGTAGCGTTCCTCTTCCGGGTCGTACGTGTAGCGCACCCTGTTGTGGGGCGAATACTCGATTTCAATGGTTTCCGCCTTCTCTGCCCCGTCGGGGAGCTCGTACTCCAGGCTGTAAAACCGTTCCTCGGTCTCAATGCGGTCGTCGGCGATGCTGTAGAGGCGGTCGATGCTGGTGTAGAGGTTGTGCGGCGCCCGGCGCGACGGGTCGCGCCAGAAATTGTTCCCGTAATCGGCGATCTGGTAGAGCCCCAGGCCCGCTATCATCTGCCGGGTGCGGGCAGAATAGCCGCTGTGGGCGACGATCCCGCCGTATTCAGCAGACTGCACGCCGAAATAGGGCCGCAGGCTGCGTATGGGCCCGATATCGAAGTTTTCCCGGTAATAACTGCGAAATACGGCCAGGTAGCGGGTGGAACCCCCTTCCACCAGGAATTCGTAAATAGTGTCGGCCTTCTGCAGGCCCGAGGAGGGCCTGGCCGAGGGGTGGTTGTTGATGACCACGCAGATGGAAGCGTGGATTTCCTCCACCGCCACCTCGGTGGGCTTTTCTTTTTCTTCCTGGATCTCCCGGACCTGCACGTAAAGCTCCTCCAGCTGGGAGGTGACGTCCTCATCGGCGGTAAAGCGCTTATCCCATTCTTCCCGCCCGTCTTCATAACGGATGAGCTGCACGGATTGGCCGGCGAAAACTGCCCGGAGGTAATCTTCTTCCCCGCGGAACAGATCCACCGTATAGCTCCAGCCGGGCCTGGGCGGGTCTTTGTCTTCTCGGAAGGTGAGCGGCGCCATGATCTCCAGGAAATCGGCGGCCGCCTCGGCCGCTTCCGGTTCCCCTACGGCTGCCAGATCGCCGGTGGCCCCGTCGCGCATGGACAGCTCCTGCACTTCACCGGCGGCGATGGGGCAGAGCTCTTCAAAGGTGTAGACGGGCTCCTCGCCCGTTAGGATGAGCAGCAGCACGATGACAACAATGATGGCGGCAGCCCCTCCCGCCGCCAGGTAGTATTTCCGGTTTTTCTTATTGTTCGAGGCAACATGTTCCATCTCGGGAGACACCCCTGTTCTGTCTTTTTTGTTGTGAGGTGAAGCTTGTCACGGGATCCTTTTTTCGCTTTAGACAAGCCGCCCTTTTTCCGGCCCCCTGGCCCGGCGGATCGGGAAGGGGGGCTTGCCCTCCCGGAAGCCCCTGCCGCGGGCACGCCTTTCAGGAAAGGGGGGCGACTAGAGGAGGGTCAGCTGTTCATTGGAGGGGGTGGAAATGTTCCTGATCTCTGCCGGCGCTGTGGGAAAACAGTGCTCCACCCGGTAGAGGTTTTCCGCCTCACGGACGGCGTTTTGGATGAAAGGCAGCCTCAGCTTCGTCTCCTGCCCGGTCATGACCGGAAACCCGTAAAATTCGTTGCGGTAGAGGAGGGGCTTTTCTTTTTCCCGGCAGCCCTCCACGAACCGCAGGTGGTCGTTGATGCGCCCCTCGCTGCAGCGGTTAAGGGCCGGCAGGCCAGCCTGTGCCGTGCGCTCCACGCAGCCGGAAAAAAGGGGATCGATTTCGCAGCCGACGCTGTTACGGCCGCTGGCCATGGCTGCAAACAGCGTGGTGCCGGTGCCCAAAAAGGGGTCCAGCACGGTATCGCCCTGGGCGGAGTACATGTTAATGAGGCGGAAGGGAAGCATAAACGGAAAGGCGGCGCTCCTTTCGCGGAGCTTTCGGTCGGGGTCGTTGGTGTTTTGCCGGGTGCCTTTGAAGTCCCACACGTCGCTGTACCAGATGTTTCGCTCTTCCCAGAAGATGGCGCTCTGCTGGCGGAGGAGCTTTTCGCCTGCGGAGCTGAAAATTCTTTTGCCCCCCTTGCGGAAGATGAGGATGTATTCGTGCTCCAGGGTAACGTAGGCACCGGCGGGCAGCATCCCCGACCCCATGAACTTGGTAGGCGCATTGGTCTGCTTCCGCCAGAGCACCGGCGGCAGCACATCGAATCCCAGCTCCATGAACTGGTGCAGGACGCGGGAGTGGTTGGAGAACAGCTGAAACCGGTTGTTGACGGTGCGGGTGGCATCGCCGATATTGATGCAGGCAAAGGCGCCGGGCTTCAGGACGCGGAAAAGCTCGGCCCACGCCTTTTCCAGCTCGGCATGCATCAGCTCGAAGGCAAAGT
>PWTK01000099.1 GCA_003563895.1 Syntrophomonadaceae bacterium | reverse complement strand
GCCCCTGCCTCCTGGTAGACCTGGAGATTGGGGTGGACGGCACGCTCAGCATCGAAGAGGGCCACGATCTGGCCCACCGGGTGGAGGAAAACCTTCTGCAGAAGCGTGAAGAGGTCCACTTTATTAACATTCACTTGGCTCCGTACAAAGATTGATATTAACTGCTCAGGCATAATACGCGTGCCACAGGGGGCCGTGCCATCTTCTCCCCCTTTTTAGGGTATTAAGGCACACTTCTTTTAGGGAAATGTGCCCT
Source organism: Syntrophomonadaceae bacterium (assembly GCA_003563895.1). GTDB lineage: Bacteria > Bacillota > Dethiobacteria > DTU022 > UBA8154 > CSSED11-181. The sequence continues at coordinate 3,390 of PWTK01000099.1, read as the reverse complement.
TGCTCCACTTCGGTGCGGTGATGCTCGAACTCTCCGCACGGCAGCGCTCCCCGCAAACCATGCTCCCTGAACAGTTGCGATTGATATGACCCCGAATGCGGGGCTTACACCGGCTGCAAGGCCTGCAGCCCATGCCGTGGGCGCACAAAACAACCGAAGCGGAAGCCCCGCGGGGTATAGTCTGGCAGAAAGCAGGCGTTTTATACATGGGCGGGCTGACCATGCCTGACAGCCCTTGAGTATGGCTGATGCCCAGCAATATGGACAACTCTGCCGTGAATCCCGCCCGGGGCCGGGATGCGCCGGGAAGATGTTTCTTTCGACAGGCTGACGCTTCCCCCGCCGCCCGGGCATGATACATTTTTCTCAATTGGACCTTTCGAAAAGCAGGATAATTTGTTCCCGAAAGAGAATATCATATAGGTTTTCCTTAGCGGTTTTTTATCAACCGCAGGAACTGTCTTTGCGGAAACCGCTTGCCGTATGCAAAAGGCTTATGCAAGCGATAGAAAATTGAAAGGAGGTCTGGGTTTTGGGCGAACAGATGGGCTGTGCCTGTGCAGTAGAAGAGGAGTTTGATTATGAAAAAGTGGAAAAGGTCATGGAGAATTATGAAGGACAAAAGGGCGCCATGGTCCCTATCCTGCAGAGCATTCAGGAAGAGTATGGCTACCTGCCGCGACCGGCCCTGGAATATGTGGCCAAAAGGCTGCGCATTCCTGCCAGCAAGGTCTACGGAGTGGCCACTTTTTATGCGCAATTTCATCTCGCCCCCAGAGGGGAAAACATCATTCGCATCTGCCGCGGCACCGCTTGCCACGTGAGGGGTGTCTCCAAGGTGGCGGATAAAATGAAAGAGCTGCTTGCGGTGGGCGTAGGAGAAACCACGGAGGACATGAAGTTCACCTACGAAGAAGTGGCCTGCATTGGTGCCTGCGGCCTGGCTCCGGTGATGATGATTAACGATAGGACGTACGGAAAGCTGACCCAGGACAGGCTGGAAGGGATACTGGAGGAGTACAGGGAAGGGGAGGATCAGGGCTGAAGAATAGGCCCGAAAGAGCTTTGAACCTGCGGCCGGCAGCAGAGGCTGCAGTGAGTCCCCACTAGAAATGCCCAGGAAAGGGGAGGGAGCAGGTGGAAAAATTCATAGATCCGTGCTGCGAGGAGTGCTTTAACAGCAAGGAGAACCCGTGTGATCAGTTTGTCGAGTGCTGCCTCGAAGGCCCCCTTTGCCATGAGAGCAAGGAATGCGCCGAAAAGCGGAAGGCAATTATTGAAAAACTGGCACACAGCAGCGGCTTTGTAGAGAAATAATGCAGGAATTGCGGAAGGAGGGAAAAAAGTTGTACGAGAAACATATCCTGATCTGTGCCGGCACAGGCTGTATCTCTTCGGGAACGCTGGACGTGAGGGATGCGCTTCAGCGAGAGCTGGAAAAGCACAACCTTACCGATAAAGTGCGCATTATCTTGTCGGGGTGCCACGGCTTTTGTGAAAAAGGTCCTCTTTTCATCGTTTACCCGGAGGATGTCTTTTATGTAGAAGTGACTCCCGACGATATGCCCGAACTGGTGGAAGAACACCTGATAAAGGGCAATACCATAGAACGGCTCCTCTATAAAGACCCCACCACGGACGAATATATTTATAACCACGAGGACATCCTCTTTTACAAAAAACAGAAGAGGCTCACCCTGCGCAACTGCGGCGTCATCGACCCGGAAAATATCGACGAATACATTATGCGCGGCGGCTACCGGGGTTTGAAGAACGCCCTGTTCATGGGCCCCACAGAGATCATCCATTCGGTCAAGAGTTCCGGGCTCAGGGGTCGCGGCGGCGCCGGCTTTCCCACGGGGATAAAGTGGGAGTTTGCCTGCAACAGCGAGAATGATAAAAAATACGTTGTCTGCAACGCCGACGAAGGAGACCCCGGCGCGTTCATGGACCGCAGCGTGCTGGAGGGCGATCCCCATGCCGTGCTGGAAGGCATTATCATCTGCGGCAGGGCCATCGGCAGCGACGAGGCCTATGTCTACGTGCGCGCCGAGTATCCCCTGGCCGTGCGCCGGCTGCGGACCGCCATCGCCCAGGCCGAGGAGTACGGGCTGCTGGGGGAAAACATCCTCAACAGCGGGTTTGATTTTAAGGTGAACGTCAAAGAGGGCGCTGGAGCCTTTGTGTGCGGCGAGGAAACGGCGCTTTTGGCTTCCATAGAAGGGGAGCGGGGCATGCCCCGGCCGCGGCCGCCGTTTCCGGCAGTAAAGGGCCTGTGGGAAAAACCCACCTGCATCAACAACGTGGAAACCCTGGCCAATGTGCCGTTAATTTTACGCAAGGGCCATGATTGGTACAGTTCGGTAGGGACGGAAGGCAGCAAGGGAACAAAGATTTTTGCTCTCACGGGGAAGGTCAACAATACCGGCCTCTGCGAAGTCCCCATGGGCATTACCATCCGCGAAGTGGTCTTCGATATCGGGGGAGGGATCCGCTTCGGCAAAAAGTTTAAAGCCGTGCAGATCGGTGGGCCTTCCGGCGGGTGCATCCCCGAAGAACAGATCGACCTGCCCATCGATTTCGATTCCCTGACCGCTGCCGGGGCGATGATGGGCTCGGGCGGGATGGTGGCCATGGACGAGGATGACTGCATGGTCGATATCGCGCGCTACTTCCTCAGCTTCACCCAGAACGAGTCCTGTGGAAAATGCACCCCCTGCCGCGAGGGGACCAAGCGGATGCTGGAAACCCTGGAGCGCATCACCCAGGGCAAAGGGGAGGCAGAAGACATTGCCCACCTGGAAAACCTGGCCATCTCCATCAAGGACAGTTCCCTTTGCGGCCTGGGGCAGACGGCCCCCAACCCGGTGCTCACCACGCTGCGCTATTTCCGGGACGAGTACGAGGCGCATATTTTCGACCGCAAGTGTCCGGCCGGGTTGTGCCCGGATCTTCTCACCTATTATATCGATCCCGAGCTGTGCACAGGCTGCCGGGCCTGCATAAAAGTGTGCCCCGTCGAGGCCATTTCGGGGGAGAAAAAAGAACCCCACGTCATTGATGAGCCCAAGTGTATCAGCTGTGGGGCTTGCCTGGAACGGTGCAAATTCGATGCGGTGAAAACGAAGTAAGAGGTAAAGGAGGGAAATGAAATGGTATCTTTGACGATAAACGGGCAGAGAGTAGAGGTCGAGCCCGGCGCCACCATTTTGGATGCGGCTCAAAAAGCAGGGGTTTTCATACCCACGTTTTGTTACGACCCCGAACTGGAACTGGTGGGGGCCTGCCGCATCTGCGTGGTAGAAGTGGAAAAGGCGCGGGCGCTGATCGCTTCCTGCTGCACGGCGGCCGCCGAGGGCATGGTGGTGCACACGGACTCGGATCGGGTGC
>PWTK01000081.1 GCA_003563895.1 Syntrophomonadaceae bacterium | reverse complement strand
TGACGCATGACTTTTAAAATACAGGCATATCAAGGCTTACAGGGATTGCAGCCAAACAACTTTTCGCGCCATTTTTCTAACAAAGTTTTGAAATATAAAGGGTTTGAAGCATTTTTCATGCATCAGCCCTGAGCCTGACGGGTGTTGATTGACACCCCGAAAAGGGCGTGATACAATACTTCCATGCTTGAAGGGGTTCATTATTTCCGGGGAGGATTTCCGGCAGTGATTGCCATTATCGATTACGGCATGGGAAATGTTACCAGTGTCAGCAACGCTTTCGAATATCTGGGTGTTCAAACAACGCTCACAAGCGATGCTTCGGAGTTGGAAAAAAGCAGGGCGGTGGTACTCCCGGGTGTAGGCGCATTTGGCAGCGCCGTGAAAGAACTGGCCCGGCTGGATCTTCTGGATTACTTAAAGAAAAGGCAGGCTGCCGGAAGCTTTACGTTGGGCATCTGCCTTGGGCTGCAGCTTTTTTACCGCAGCAGCGAGGAAGGCCCCGGTTTTGAGGGGTTAAATATTTTCCCGCGGGATGCGTACAGGTTTCCGGGGGGTGTAAAAGTACCCCACATCGGGTGGAACCGCATTTATTTTGCCGGAGAAGACCCTCTTTTTAGAGGTGTGCCGGAAGGCAGCCATTTCTATTTTGCGCATTCTTACTACATCCCCCGGGAAGGGGAAGATTGTGCCCTGGCCTGGGGCAGCTACGGAGCAGATTTTGCCGCTGCCGTAAAAAAAGGCAGCCTTTATGGGGTGCAGTTTCACCCTGAAAAAAGCGGCCTGATGGGTTTGAAGGTCTTATACAACTTTGGGAGGATGGTTGAGGAGTGCAGCTAATACCGGCGATTGATCTCCGCGGAGGCCGCTGTGTCCGGCTTGTTAAAGGGGAAAGGGAACGGGAGATCGTCTACAGCGAAAACCCGGTGGAAGTAGCTCTACAATGGCAGGCGGGAGGGGCATCCCGCCTTCATATGGTGGACCTTGACGGGGCCTTTGAGGGAAAACCGGTCAACCATGAACTGATCAGAGATATCGCCCGCAGCGTGAACATCCCTGTTCAGTTGGGAGGAGGTCTGAGGGATAAGGTTTCCGTGCACAATGCTTTTCAGGCAGGGGTTTCCAGGGTTATCCTCGGTACTGTGGCCGTCGAACATCCCTCCCTGGTAGAGGAACTGGTGGATCTTTACGAGAAACGCATCACGGTGGGCATTGATGCGCGAGACGGGATGGTAGCTGTGCGGGGGTGGGTGGAAGGATCCGCCCTCTCGGCGATGAACATGGCCCTTGAGATGGAACGCCGCGGTGTGGCGGAAATCATATACACCGATATCTCCCGCGATGGAACCCTTGAGGGCCCCAATACAGAAGCCATCAAAACAATGGCCCGGTCGCTGGAGATTCCAATAATTGCATCAGGAGGAGTATCATCTATTAAGGACTTGCTCGCATTAAAAGAGCTGGAAAAATGGGGGGTTTCTGGGGTCATTGTAGGTCAGGCCCTTTACAGCGGCCGGTTTACCCTGGAAGAGGCCCTGGCCGCCCTGGAAAAAACTGCTTAAGCGGGGCGTTTTTTAACATAACGATTTTTGCAAGGATTTATCCACCCGAATCGAAAAATATCAGGCACAGCAAGGGATTTTCGTGCGATATCTTTTAAAAAACGTCACCGTAATAGTATTTTGAAGCGGCAAGTTTCCAAACAGGGCTGCCCGGGTCAAGAGAAAGAATTGACCGTCACCAAATTCCATTCATGAGCAGTTGTCCGCGCGCATGCCTTTGCTTTTTCCGCGGGTCCCGAAACATCCTCAAGAGCAACCGGAGGCATTGCATAAAGGAGGAACGATTTTGTTGGCGAAAAGAATCGTCCCCTGTCTGGATGTCAAAGAGGGCAGGGTGGTAAAAGGGGTAAAATTTGTTGATCTGCAGGATGCCGGCGATCCGGTGGAGCTGGCCGGCTTCTATGATAAATCGGGGGCCGACGAACTGGTTTTCCTGGACATCACCGCTTCCTATGAAAAAAGGGAAACCATGATAGACGTGGTCAGGAGAACGGCGCGTGAAGTCTTTATTCCCTTCATAGTCGGAGGGGGGATTGGAAACATTGACCAGATCAGGGGCATATTAAAAGCCGGTGCGGATAAAATTTCTCTCAATACTTCTGCTGTGGAAAACCCCCGACTAATCGAAGAAGGTGCCGGCATATTCGGGAGCCAGTGCATTGTCATTGCCATCGATGCCCGCTGGAATGATGAAAGGCAGGACTGGGAAGTTTATACGCACGGCGGCAGAACACCCACCGGGAAAAGTGCCCTGGAGTGGGCTGCCCAGGCAGAAGATCTGGGTGCAGGGGAAGTTCTGCTGACCAGTATGGACGCCGATGGAGGAAAGAATGGCTACGATATCTCCCTTACCCGGGCGGTGGTTGAAAAAGTTGATATTCCGGTGATTGCTTCGGGCGGAGCCGGGCGGATTGAACATTTTGCTGAAGTGTTTAAAGAGGCCGGAGCAGATGCGGCCCTGGCCGCTTCGGTTTTTCACTACCGTCATTTTTCGGTCGAAGAAGTGAAGCGTTATCTTCGGGAACAAGGTGTGGAGGTGCGTTTACACTAATGGACGCTCAAGATTTTGCCCTCAACCAACTGGATTTTGAAAAACAGGAACTGCTTCCCGCCGTGGTTCAGGATTGCGACAGCGGGGAAGTGTTGATGCTGGCTTACATGAACCGGGAAGCCCTTCAGAAAACCCTGGACACCGGTGTGACCTGGTTTTGGAGTCGCAGCAGGAAGAAGTACTGGCAGAAAGGGGAAACCTCCGGCAACATCCAGTTGGTCAGGGAGATCCGCTACGATTGCGATGCGGATACGCTTTTGATCCGGGTGGAACAGAAGGGCCCCGCCTGCCATACGGGTAAGAGGAGTTGTTTTTTCAATTCTCTGCTTCCCCCTGCAGGCGGCGAGGATGAGAAAGAACTCCTGCCCTGGTTGTCCCGCGTGATCCGGCACAGGATACAGGAGAGGCCTGCGGAATCTTACGTGGCTTCCCTGGCAGACGGCGGAACAGACAGGGTGCTCCAAAAAATATCTGAAGAATCAGCGGAACTGTTAATTGCAGCGAAAAACGGTGAAAAAGAGAAAATTATTGGGGAATCGGCAGACCTCCTGTTTCATTTCCTGGTGCTGCTGGAAACCCTGGGCATTCGCAGCGCCCAAATTGTGGAAGAGCTTGAGCGCAGGGCAGAGCGGAGCATGAAAAGGGGTGGATAAACAATGTTGAAGCTCTCCACGAGAGGTGAATACGGGGTGAGGGCCATGCTGGAGTTGGGCCTGAACCAGGGCCGATCCCTCACTGTCCAGGAGATCTCCAGCAGGCAGGGGATTTCTGCAAAATACCTGGAACACCTGCTTTCTTCCTTGAAAAAAGCGGGCCTGGTGCGCAGTGAAAGGGGCCCTCGAGGCGGATACCGGCTTTCGCGACAACCTGCCGAGATCGACATGGCAGAGATCCTGGTGGCGCTGGAAGGACAAAGCGCACCGGTGGGCTGCTTGAGGGAAGAGGCCCTGGAAAAGAAGCTCTGTTTTTGGCAGGAAAGGTGTGCCCTGCAGCAAATCTGGATGGACGTCCAAAGTGTTATCGAGAACAAATTGAAGGAAATAACCCTGGAGGAACTCTGCAGGCGGCAGAAAGCTTTTCAGGATGGAGGCTTTCTCTACCAGATATAGCTTTCATTTTTGTGAAAATTTCCGGAATTATTAAACAGCAGCTGTTGACACGGGCTCTTGTGGCCCCAAGCCTTGCCCGTGCAGCGGGGCAAGCGGATAGGGGTTTGCCCGAGGACCAAGAAGCATATGATGAAGAAAACCTGCTTGTGCCTGTTTTTTCAGGTGGCCGCGCCGTTATTGGGATGACGAGGCTTATGCTTGAACGTCAGGCCAGCTTTGCATTTTTCCGCGGAAGGGGGGACCGGGGAGTCTCTTTGTGAAGGTTTTTCCGCGCTTGATGCCTTCGGAAGGGATCCCTTCTCATGGAATTGCGTTATTTGTCGGCAGGAGAATCACATGGTCCCGCGCTGGCAGCCATTATTGAAGGGCTGCCGTCGGGATTGTTTTTAGACCTGGAATATATTAATGAGCAGCTTTTGCGTCGGCAGGGCGGTTTCGGCCGCGGCGGGCGAATGGCCATTGAGAAGGATACCGTTCGCATACTCTCCGGGGTTCGCTTCGGTCGGACGCTTGGCAGCCCGCTGGCCCTGTTGATTGAAAACAAAGATTGGGAAAACTGGGAAAAAGTGATGTCTTCCAGCGAAGCGGATGAAAAATTTGGTGCAGAGCGTTCAGTGAAAAGCCCCCGTCCGGGGCATGCGGATTTGGCGGGAGGAATCAAGTACCAGCACCGCGACCTGCGCAATGTCCTGGAGCGTGCCAGTGCCCGGGAAACTGCCGTCCGTGTGGCGGCAGGTTCCGTGGCCGCCCTCCTCTTGAACCATTTTGGTATAGAGGTTGGAGGGTTTGTGGTTTCCATCGGAGAGCACCGCATCAGTGAGCGCCAATGCTGCGGAGGACTGGATATCCAAGCAATAAAAAAGCTGATTTCCTCATCGGCTCTTAACTGCCCCGATAAGGAAGCGGAAGGGCAAATGGTGGAGGAGATAAAAAGGGCCGACCTGGATGGGGATACGCTGGGCGGCGTTTTCGAGGTCAGGGCGGAAGGGGTCCCGCCCGGGTTGGGCAGTCACGTGCATTGGGACAGAAGGCTGGATGGACGCCTTGCGGGTGCCCTGATGAGTGTGCCGGGCATCAAAGGGGTAGAGATCGGCCTTGGGTTTGAGGCGTCTTTCCTTCCAGGGTCCTGCGTGCACGACCCCATCATGCCGGGAGAAGAAAAAAGGAGATGGAGCCGTCCTACCAACAGGGCCGGTGGAATTGAGGGAGGAATCAGCAACGGAGAACCCCTGGTGCTGCGGGCGGCGATGAAACCCATTCCCACCCTCAAAAAACCGCTTTCCAGCATAGACCTGGCTTCCGGCGAAGAGCGACAGGCTGCCGCGGAGCGTTCCGACATATGTGCGGTTCCGGCGGCGTCGGTAGTGGGAGAGGCTGTTGTGGCCTGGGAAGTGGCCCGCTCCTTTCTGGAAAAGTTTGCGGGGGATTCTATGCCGGAGCTTTCCGCCGCGTTCCAGAATTACCAGGAAATGGTTGTGCGCTATATCGGTGAAGAAAATGCTGAAAGTTGAGCTGAAAACTCATCGCCACCGTTATCCCTTTTACGCCGGCCGAGGACTGCTTTCCCTCTCGGGACATATCCTTTCCCGGCATTTACCGCCGCGATCCCTGCTTGTCGTGAGCGATGAGGTTGTTTCCCGGTTGTATGCAGAAGAGTTCCTGCGGGGCCTTCGAGAGCAGGGTTTTCAACCTTTTCTGTATACGGTGAAAGAAGGGGAAGGAAGCAAATCCCTGGCTAACGCCGCAAGGCTTTATAACGCAGCCCTGGAGGCTGGGTTGGATAGAAATTCGGCGGTAACGGCTTTGGGCGGGGGGGTGGCAGGAGACTTGGCCGGCTTTGTCGCGTCGACCTACCTGCGGGGTGTGCCTTTTGTGCAGGTGCCCACCACCCTCCTGGCCATGGTTGACAGCAGCGTGGGAGGGAAGGTCGCCGTAAACCACCCGCTGGGGAAAAACCTGATAGGTACTTTTTACCAACCTTCCCTGATCCTGGCAGATTTAAAAACCCTGGAAACCCTCCCCCGGCGGGAATATATTTCCGGCCTGGCCGAACTGCTCAAGTATGGTATTATTCGTGACGTAAAGCTGTTTACACGCCTGGAGCAATTTTTGCCCAAACATCTGGAAGAGGTGAAATCACCGGTAGGTTCTTTCGCCAGCAGCGATAACATGTTAAAATATATTACACGCGCGGTGATGATAAAAGGTGAAGTCGTGTTTCGCGACGAAAAAGAATCCGGTGAACGCCGCATCTTAAACTTTGGTCACACTTTTGCCCATGCCCTGGAAGCTGCCAGCGATTTTCAATATTACCTTCACGGGGAAGCGGTGGCGGTTGGGATGGCAATGGCCGCCCGGCTCTCACATCTCCTCGGGCTCCTGGATGCCCGTTCCACGGAACGCATCACGGGGCTGATCAAGCGGTTCCATGTGCCCCCACCCCCTTCGGGCCTGAAGGTTGAAGAAGTTATGCGGGCTTTTTATTATGATAAAAAAAAGCAGGGTGAGCACCCTGTCTTTATCCTTGCCCGGGAGCTCGGCGATCCGTTTGTTTACAAAGATCCTCCTGCCCACCTGGTAACTGCGGTGCTGGAAGCCTACCTGCATAAGGGTATTCTTTGAAATTGCTTTCGTCAACTTATGAAGAATGACTTCCAAGGGGGGCAACCTTGCTGAGCATGGACGATCTGCAGAAGACCTTGCAGCGGATTGACGGCAAAGGCTACAAGGCCTACAAGGACATTAAGGGGGTCTATTCTTTCCCCTTTTTTACCATGCACCTGGATTATATCCAGGGCGATCCGTTTGCTTCCCCTTCCCGCCTGCGAGTGCGTATCCCCCAGCAGGTGGCGGGGATACCGCATCACCTTTTTAAAGACCGGGCCCGCCGAACAGGCGTTGAAGATTACCTCACCCGCCGATTTGCCGAAGAAATATCCAAACAATTGGGCGGAAAATCGGGCAGCGGCAAAAGCGGCCTGGTTTATATAGACAGGGGCGGACAGGAGATACTGGAACGAACATCCATGGTGGTAAACGAAAAATACGTGGAAGCGCGCCTCTCGGTCGGACTGCCGGCGCGGGGGAGGACCATCATGGGGAAAGAAGCCGCGGAGCTTTTATGCCGGTTTTTGCCGGAGGTTGTTAGAAAAAGCCTCCTGGCCGAAAGCATCGATTGGGACGCTTTAAAAAGGCATGCCGCCGTGAACGAGGATCAGGAAGTACTGCGAAGCCTCTTAAAGAAAAAAGGGTTGGTTGCTTTTGTGGCTGACGGGGCTCTGCTCCCCAGGAAAAGCGGGGTGAGCGATGAGCCGATGTCTTATGGGGAAGCGGTGCTGTTCCAGTCTCCTCCCCAGCTTTCAACAGAGCTGCATCTCCCCCACCGCGGGAAAGTGAGGGGGATGGGAATTCCCACCGGGATCACTCTGATCGTGGGAGGCGGTTACCACGGGAAGTCTACTCTGCTGAGAGCGCTGGAAAGGGGCGTTTACAACCATATTCCCGGCGACGGCCGGGAATATACGGTATCATTAAAAGATGCAATAAAAATACGCGCGGAAGACGGGCGCAGGATTTGCAAGGTAAACATCAGCCCTTTTATCAACAATTTGCCCATGGGAAAGGATACAGCTGCCTTTACCACGGACGAAGCCAGCGGTTCTACCTCCCAGGCGGCAAATATTGTGGAAGCCCTGGAGATTGGCAGTTCCCTGCTGCTGCTGGACGAAGATACGTCCGCAACAAATTTCATGATCAGGGACGTACGCATGCAAAAACTGGTGGCCAAGGAGAAAGAACCCATCACCCCCTTTTTGGACAAGGTTTCTGAAATATACAAGGAGCTGGGCGTTTCCACCGTTATCGTTATGGGGGGGGCCGGTGACTATTTTGATGTGGCCGATACGGTGTTGATGATGGATGAATACCGGGCTTATGATGTGACCGTGGAAGCGAAAAAGGTAGCCTCCGATCTGCCCCAGGGCAGGGTATCTGAAGGAGGCGAATCATTCGGGCCGCTGACCCCAAGGGTAATTCTGAAAAAAGGGTTGGAACCCTATAAGGGCAAAAAGAAAAAGATTGCGGCCAGGGGTTTGTATACGCTTCAATATGGAAACAAAAACCTCTCTCTCTTTTACCTGGAACAGCTGGTGGATCCCAGCCAGACCCGCTTTTTGGGGGATTTAATGGATTATGTTTCCAGAAAATATGTCGATGGGAAAAACAGCCTAAAAAAGGCCATCGAGCTGGCGTATCGGGACATAGAAGATAACGGCCTGGAAGTTGTTTCGCCTTTCTACGGCGAACATCCGGGCGAATATGCCCTGCCGCGCAAACAGGAAGTTGCGGGAGCGTTTAACCGCCTGCGCTCCTTAGTGGTTAAGTAAATGAAGGTAAATGATGGAGAGGAAGGGAAGCCCTTGGTCAACTTTGGGGATGTTATGAATAATCCGGTAGTACAGACGTACATTCAAAAGGCCGATGAAAACCTGGGCGTCCTCGGCTACACAGAGCACGGTTTTCGCCACTGTAAGCTTGTGGCAGACACTGCTCGCCGTGTTATGCTGGACCTGGGGCAGGGGGAACGCGAAGCAGAACTGGCCTCCATTGCGGGCTACCTGCACGACATCGGTAATGTGATTGAAAGAACCCACCACTACTATATCGGCGCTCTTCTGGCCATGAGGGTGTTGCGGGAAATGGGAATGGGAGAAAAAGAAGTGGTTGAAATTGCCTCAGCCATTGGGAGTCACGATGATGCCAATGGACAGCCCGTGAGCCGCATTTCTGCCGCCGTCATTCTGGCCGATAAGAGCGATGTGCATCGCTCCAGGGTTAGAAATCCGATATTTACAAAATTTGATATCCACGACCGGGTGAACTATGCCGTAGAAGAGTCTTCCCTGGATTTGGATGCCGGGGAAGGGACAATTACCTTAAAACTGACAATAGACAGCGAAATCAGCCGTGTCATGGAGTATTTTGAAATATTTCTGAGCCGCATGGTGCTCTGTCGGAGGGCGGCTGATTTCTTATCGGCGCGCTTTTGCCTGTTGATTAACGAGGCCCAACTCTTGTAGAAAGCGGAGGCAGGAGGAGAGGAGAAGTTGCTTTGAGCAGCAAAAGGAGAAAAAGAAGTCCCTGGCTTTTTATCGTGGTGGCCGTTGTTTTGGTCTCTCTCTCGGTCGCCTTTCTTTTAAACTGGGAAAGATATGTTCACAAGGGATTGGACCTGGAGGGGGGGATGTACGTCCTCCTGGAAGCCGAAACGACCGGGGATGCCGAAAGGGACCGGGATGCCATCGAGAGGGCGATGACCATCATCCGCAGCCGTATCGACGAGCTGGGCGTAACGGAGCCCGTTTTGCAAAGGGAGGGGGAGCGGCGTCTGCGGATCGAGCTTCCCGGTATAGCGGATCAGGCCCAGGCGATGGATGCCATAGGGCGGACAGCGCAGCTAACCTTCCGCGGTCCGGAAGGGGAAGAGCTTTTAACGGGGGCGAACCTGGCTGACGCTTATTACACGCGGGGGGAATACAACCAACCCATCGTGGCGCTGGAGTTTGATGCCGAGGGAAGAGAAAAATTTGCCGACGCTACGGAGCGCCATTTAGGGGAAGTGATTTCCATCTACCTGGATGAGGAGCTCGTTTCTGCGCCTGCCGTCCAGGAGGTGATCAGAGACGGGCAGGCCGTCATTACCGGCATCCCCTCGGCTGACGAAGCCAGCCAAATCGCCATGCTGCTGCGTTCGGGTGCCCTGCCAGTAGAACTGCAGGAACTGGAGACGCGCTCTATCGGTCCGGTGCTCGGTGAAAATGCGCTTGATTTAAGCGTTGCGGCCGCATCCATCGGTCTTCTTGTGGTGATGGGTTTTATGCTTGTCTATTACCGCTTTGCCGGTGTCGTGGCCTGTATTTCGCTGGTGGTTTACCTGGCGCTTTTATTCCTGGTGCTGATGGGGATAAACGCCACCTTAACCCTTCCCGGAATAGCCGGGCTGATTCTCAGCATCGGCATGGCTGTGGATGCCAATGTACTGATATTCGAGCGGATCAAAGAGGAGCTGGAAAGCGGGAAAACGGTGCTGGTGGCCATCAATAACGGGTTTGATAGGGCGCTGCGAGCCATCCTGGATGCCAACGCGACCACGGTTATCGCAGCAGTTGTCCTTTTCGTCGTGGCCAGCGGCCCTGTTCGGGGCTTTGCGGTGGTGCTCATGGTTGGCGTTTTTTCCAGCGTGCTTACGGCGTTGGTCTTAACACGCTTTTTCCTGCGCCAGGCGGCCCGTTCCAAAATGGTGCGCACGCCGGCCTTCCTGGGGAAGAAAGGAGTTTAGGCATTGATCAGGTTCAACATTCCTTTTTTGCGATACAGGCGTTTTGCATACATCATTTCGGCCCTCATCATTGCCGGTGGATTGATTTCGTTTTCTCTGCACGGTTTAAACCTGGGGATCGATTTTACCGGCGGGACCATTTTGCATCTGCGTCTGCCGGAACAATACAACATGCAGGAAGTGAGGGAGGTTCTCTCTCCCCACGAACTTGAAGGAGTGCCCCTGCAGCGGGCCGGGGGCGATATGACAGAAGAAGGAAGCGAAGTGGTTGTGAAGGCGCCATACCTCGAGGAGTCTACCAGGCAGGAGGTTATCGGCGCGTTCCAGGAGCGGTGGCCGGACATTACGACCGAGGACGTGTTGAGGGTAGAAAACGTGGGCGCCGTGATCGGAGAAGAGTTAACCCGGGAGGCCTTCCTGGCCCTGCTGTTGGCCATCGCCGGCATGGTGCTGTATATCACGTTACGCTTCCAGTTCAGATTTTCACTGGCCGCTATTGCCGCCCTGCTGCACGATGTCTTGATCGTGCTGGCCATTTTCTCTATCTTTCAGATCGAAATAAACAGCCCTTTTATTGCTGCCATTCTAACCGTGTTTGGTTATTCCATCAACGATACCATCGTCATATTTGACCGGATCAGGGAAAACCTCAGGTTCAGGCAGAAGAGAACCCTGGTACAGCTGGTAAACGACAGTATAAACGAAAATATCGTCCGCTCGATCAATACTTCTCTGACCACCCTTATCGTTCTTATCTCGCTTTTTATCGCTTTTCATTATTTTGTGGGGGGAATGGACCTGCAGGCTTTTGCGCTGGCCCTTTTGGCCGGCGTTGTCAGCGGCACCTACTCTTCCATTTTTATTGCCGGGCCCCTTTGGGTCAGCATGAATCAGCGAAGAAAGGAGGGGGAAATCTCCCCGGCTTGAGCTGGAGGAGGCGTAAAAGCGATTTAATGCAGTGAGGGCGTAAATGGAGATCGCGCTGTTAAAATGAACAGGGAGGGGAAGAGAAAGTGAGCCAGCTTGGAGTTATTTTGGCCTTAATTTTCAGTCTTATTATCGCTGTTTTTGCCATCGCAAACCATCAGCCCGTTTCGATCAATTACCTGTACGGCAGGGCGGAGGTCTCTGCGGTGGTGGTGATCCTGGGTTCGGCTATTTTGGGGGCGCTGGTCATGTTTCTGCTCAGCCTGATCAGGCAGGTCAGGGCAAACTTTCAAATTAAGGGGCTCCGCAACGAGGTGGAGGAATTAAAAGACAACCTGCGGAACCTGGAGGGCGAAAGGGATGCCCTTTTCGCGCAGGTCGGTCAGCTTCAAAGCACCGCCGCCGGGGTTGAGACGGGCGGAGCCGGTGAGCCCACGCAGAAGGAAGAGGTTGCAGAAGAGGGGCTTTCTGAAGCAGAAGGGAAGGATCATGAACCCCTCCCCTCGGAGGATTTGGAAGAAGCAGAGCAGGAGCGGCCCGACAAACCGGAAGATGAAGAAAAATAAACGTTTCCGGGAGAAGGAGAACCCGGAGGGGAAGGCTTTCATGAAAGATGCGAAGGAGATGACGAAGAAAGGATGACCATGGGAAAGACGCACC
This sequence comes from Syntrophomonadaceae bacterium, assembly GCA_003563895.1. Lineage (GTDB taxonomy): Bacteria > Bacillota > Dethiobacteria > DTU022 > UBA8154 > CSSED11-181. The sequence goes on along the minus strand of PWTK01000081.1, from coordinate 27,119 downwards.
ATTCCTGGCATGTCCGGCCCCTTCAGCTTCAAAAAAGCAGGCAGTTGTCGCAAAAAATGGGAATCCCCACGGCTGCAGCTCAAGTGTTAATAAACAGGGGGATAGAGGATGAGGAAGAGGGATGGAAATTTATTCACCCGGACCTTTCCCAGCTTCATTCCCCCTTTTTGTTAAAGGGAATGCGGGAAGCGTTGGAAACCATCCGGGGACAGCTTTTAAATGGTGGTAAAGTTGCCCTCTTCGGCGATTACGATGTGGACGGAATAACGGCTACCGCGATACTGCTGCTGCTATTCCATAAATTAGGGGCAGAGGTGACATACTACATCCCAAGCCGCCTGGATGAAGGTTATGGGTTGAATCTTTCCGCTGTAGAAAACTTGAGGAAAAATGGAAATTCGCTGTTGATCACGGTGGACTGTGGAATCAATGCCTGTGAAGAAGTGGCCCTGGCCCAAAAAATGGGCATGGAGGTGGTGGTGACGGATCATCACCACCCGGCAGAAGCCCTGCCGAAAGCAACGGCGATCCTAAACCCACACCAACAGGGATGCCGCTATCCCTTCAAAGAGCTGAGCGGTGCCGGGCTGGCTTTTAAACTGGCCGAAGCCCTGCTGTCGGAAGAAGTCCTGCAGGCAAACAGACCTGGAGGCAGGGAGGGCTTTACCCAAAACCTGCTGGACCTGGCAGCGTTGGGAACCGTGGCGGATGTGGTGCCCCTCCTCGATGAAAACCGGGTGCTTGTCGCCGAAGGTTTAAAGAGGATGAACCTCGCCTTACGTCCTGGCCTGAAGGCGCTCTGTGAAGAGGCCGGAGTGCAGGAAGGGAAATTGAGAGCTCGAGACCTGGCTTTTGCCCTGGCTCCCCGGTTGAATGCGGCGGGCCGTATGGGAGATGCCGGCATTGCCCTGGAGCTTCTGTTAACAGAAGATTCCCAAAAGGCTGCAGAGCTGGCCCGGTTTCTTGGCCGTGAAAACAGCAGGCGCCAGGATCTGGAATACAAAATTCTCGAAGAAGCCCTGCAAGTGGCAGAAGTGAGGCTTTCTGCCAGTCCCCGACTCAACAGCCTGGTTCTAGCCCGTGAAGGGTGGCACCAGGGGGTCCTGGGTATTGTGGCCAGCCGCATGGTGGATGTTTTTGGGATGCCGGTGATTCTGATCGGCCTGGAGGGGGAGGCGGGAAGAGGTTCGGGCAGGAGTGCGGGGGGATTTAACCTGGCCGACGCCTTGGAGGGCTGTGATGATCTATTGCTGGCTCACGGAGGTCACAGTGCGGCAGCCGGGCTCTCGATAGAAAAAGGACAGGTTCCCAGTTTTTCTGAAAGGATGGACCGGTTGGCCGGCAGCTACTATGGCGAGAAGGGACCTGCCGCAGACCTTTACCTGGATGCCCTTTTGAAACCGGAAGAGATCACCCCGGAACTCGCCCGGAGCCTGGAGATGTTCGAGCCCTTCGGCTTTGGCAATCCGCGCCCCCTTTTTTGTGGAGACGGTTGGTTTTTGAAAGGCAAAAGGAAAGTAGGACGGGGGGGGAAACACCTCCGATTGCTGCTGGAGAAGGGAGGCCATTTTTTTCAGGGGATCGGTTTTGATGCCTCAAAAAGGCTGCCCGGATTGAACAGCCTTCGGCGGCTTTCCCTGGCTTTCACCCTCTCGCTGGATCGGTGGCAGGGGAAGGAAGAACTGCAGCTGGAGGTGAGCCACTTCCGGTATTCCGATGAAATTAAGGGAGAAGGTCCTTTGTTGTTGATAGACCAGCGGGGATTTCAATTCAAAGAAGCCTACATCCGCGAAGTTGTAAATGAAGGGGAAAAGGTCCTGGTATATGTCAATACCGCAGGCGAAGCCCGGCGGCTGGAAGAGCGCCTAAAGGGGTTTCCCCAGGTTTTTGTCAGCCACCAGGGGCGGCATTTTTCGGTGGAGAATGAGGGAAAACCCGCCGGAAACATCGTTCTTTATGATGTTCCCTGGAAAGAAGAATTGCTGCAGCAGCTGCTGAGCTCAGCAGCAGGCAGCATGAAAAAACGACGGGAAGCGGATAAAGAAAACGGTGTAAAAATACATTTGATTTTTGGGGAAAAGGACTATTACAATAATATTAAGAGGTCTTTTTCGATGCTCCCTACTCTGTGCTCCGTGGTGCAGATGTATTACACGCTGCATGAGCTGATGTCAGGAAAAAGCATTCCCCTGGGTGAGGTTAACGCATTACTGAAGAAGCGGCTGCCTTTTCCAACTACAGGTCATCTCATCGAGAAAGGCATGGCCATCCTGGAAGAGGCTTTCCTGGTGGAGGTTTCTCGAAAAGAACTGTCCGTGAACGGGGCTTACATTGATGACTATGGCTCGCTTCTTGGAAACATCTCTGTTACAAGCAGTTACTTGGCGGAAAAGCACAAGAGAGAGCGCTTTCTAATGTGGCAGGAATACCTGATGTACTCCGAGGGGAGCGAGGTCGCATCTTTCTTGCGGAAATGCTGCAGCCAGGTGATGGAGGAGACCCGCTGAGCGGTTTTGCCCATGAATCTTTTACATAGGGCTCCGATCCCTGTTCTTCATCATTGAGAAGGTGCCGCTTTTTGTTTTCCGAAGCCTTTTGAGGCCCTTGATGCGGAGTTTGTGAGAGCTCATTATGATTGGAATACGGGGGAACTGCTATGAGCCTGCAGCAGCTGGAAGAGCGACTTAAAAAGTATAACGAGAAAAAAGAAGACTGGGCGCTCGTGGAGCGGGCGTACCATTTTGCCTTGAAAGCCCACGGCGATCAAATGAGGGTTTCGGGGGATCACTATATCACGCACCCGCTGGGTGTTGCCATGATCCTGGCCGAACTGGAACTTGATGTGGTCACCGTGGTCACCGGGCTGCTTCATGACGTCCTGGAGGACACCATGGTGGACTACGAACAACTCGAGCAAGAGTTCGGGGAGGAAGTGGCCTACCTGGTGGATGGTGCAACGAAGCTGAGCCGAATGGAGTTTCGGTCAAAAGAGGAGCACCAGGCCGAAACCTGGCGCAAAATGTTTATTGCCATGGCCCGGGATATCAGGGTGATTCTCGTCAAGCTGGCTGACCGAACCCATAACATGCGGACGCTGCGTTACCTGCACGATGCAAAAAAGAGAGAAATTGCGCGGGAAACGTTGGACATCTATGCGCCGCTGGCACACCGGCTGGGCATCTACAAGATTAAGTGGGAGCTGGAAGACCAGGCCTTCAGGCATCTCAATGAAAAAGAGTATTACTACCTGGTGGATAAGCTGGCCAAAAAACGCCGGGAAAGAGAAGATTACATTGAAAAAATGGTTTCCATCCTCCAGGAAAAGCTGGTCGAGAATACTATTGAAGCCGAGATCAGCGGCCGCCCCAAGCATATATACAGTATTTATTCCAAAATGAAAGAGTACGGGAAAGATTTTAACGAGATATATGACCTGACGGCGCTGCGCATTATCGTCAATTCCATCAAAGAGTGCTACGCGGCCCTGGGGGCCGTGCACACCCTTTGGCGGCCCATTCCGGGACATTTTAAGGACTATATTGCCATGCCCAAGCCCAACATGTACCAGTCCCTGCACACTACTGTAGTATGCGGCGAAAACGAGCTGCTGGAAATTCAGATCAGAACCCGGGAGATGCATCGAACTGCGGAATACGGAATTGCAGCCCACTGGAAATATAAAGAAAAAGTGAAGGACAACCAGGAATTTGAAGAAAAGCTGTCCTGGCTGCGCCAACTTTTAGAATGGCAGCAGGATTTGAAAGATGCCCACGAGTTTATCGAAAATTTGAAAATCGACCTCTTCACAGACGAGGTATTTGTTTTTACCCCCCGGGGCGATGTGATCAACCTTCCGGCGGGCTCCATCCCTCTCGACTTCGCCTACCGCATCCATACGGATGTGGGCAATCACTGTGTAGGTGCCAAAGTGAACGGCCGCATTACCCCCCTGGATTATCAATTAAAAACGGGGGACATCGTGGAGATCATCACCAGCAAGCAGGGTGGACCGAGCCGTGATTGGCTGAAAATGGTCAAAAGTTCTCAGGCCAAGAGCAAAATCAGGGCCTGGTTTAAAAAGGAAAAACGGGAGGAAAATATTCATAAAGGCAAGGAAATGCTGGAAAAAGAAACCAGGAGACTGCAGGCCGACCACAACCTGCTGCTGAAGGAGAAGCTGCTGGAAGAAGTAGGAAAAAAATTTAACCTGCTTTCTGCCGAAGATGTTTTTGCGGCGGTTGGATACGGGGGGGTTTCAGCCCACCAGGTAATCAGCCGTTTAAGGGAAGAATACAACAAGCAGTATGGAGATGATAAGAAACAGCTTCCCCCCGTGGAAATTAAACCGTGGAAAGAAGGGCATAAAACCGCCAATGGGATCCGGGTAGAAGGGATGGAGAACCTTTTGGTACGGATTTCCAAGTGCTGCAACCCCCTGCCGGGGGACAGCATCGTGGGATTTGTAACCAGGGGGCGCGGTGTTTCCATCCACCGCCAGGACTGCCCCAATATCCAGCGGGTTAGCGGGGAAGAAGAGCGTTTTATGAGGGTTTACTGGGAAGGCGGAAGCGAATCCTCGTACCCCGTGGAAATTGAAGTCGCGGCCATGGACCGCCCCAATTTGCTGACAGAAGTAATGCACGCTGTCAGTGAGAGCAAAGTGAACATCACCGAGGTTGACGGGCGCACCACCAAGGAAAAGATTGCCATCATCCACCTGAGCTTTGTGGTGAAAGACCTGGAGCACCTGGATTATATTATCAGCAAGGTGCGGCGGGTGAAGGATGTGTTCACGGTGAGGCGCACTCCCGGCTATTCGCAGGAGAACAAAGGGGGGCGCAAGCCCAGGCCGGATAAAAGGGGTGTGAAACATTGAGGGCAGTTGTTCAGCGCGCAGGATCCTCCAGGGTGGAAACGGGAACGGGAACGGTGGGGGAAATTGAAAAAGGGGTCGTCGTTTTTCTCGGCATCGGCAGTGATGACGAAGAAAAGGACTGCCGCTACATGGCTGACAAGATTGCCGGGCTGCGAATTTTTGAGGATGAAGCCGGCAAGATGAACCTTTCGCTGGAAGATGTTGGGGGAGAAGTGCTCTGCATTTCCCAGTTCACCCTTTTTGGCGATGCGCGCAAGGGCCGCAGGCCCAGCTTTGTCGGGGCCGCCGGCGCGGAAAAAGGCGCTGCCCTTTATGAGAGGGTTTGCCGGCTCCTGGAAGAAAAGGGCCTCCGTGTGGCCCGGGGTGTCTTTCAGGAACATATGCGGGTGCTGGTGGACAACGACGGCCCGGTGACGATCCTGCTTGACAGCGAAAAACTGTTTTAGCGCTAGAAGAGCCCCTCGGTTGCAAGCTGAAAACTTCGCTGAACAGGGCAGGCATTCCTTTTGGGAAGGGCTTCCAAGCTTTCCGCAATATTCATGCCCCCATTCCACCGCTGCTGCCTATCCACAACTTCGTTGTTGGTTTTATCACACCAGTTATTGTTCTTGAGTGATTATTTTTCACAGCGAAAGGGCTTTGAGAAGTTGCGCCGCGCTGTCAACCTCACGATGGACATCCTTGCTTTCAGCTAGTGGTTGGGGCCATCACCCCCCACAGCGGACTTTACCGCCAAGCTATCGCCCATGCCGGGCGTACCACATGAAAGAGGCGGCCCTGAAATAAGGGCCGCCTCTCTGCTGAGTTTAGTCGAAGTGCTGCTGCCGGGATAGATTACTTCTTAGGCTTGAAGTAATCAATGTCCACCAGACTTCCCCGTCTTTCTCCTTTGGGCTTGAAGACGGCATCGACTTCCATTCCGATTTCCAGGTCATCGGCGCTGCTTTCTTTAATCCAGTGGAACAGCAACCCGTCGCCGAGTTTGATTGCCCCGATGATGGAAGGGGTTTCCTTGGGGCTGCCGTCTTTTTCTTCGTAGGCTACCGTGTAGGAGTAGAGGGTTCCCCTGGTGCCGACATCCACCCAGTGTTCCTTTTCCATCCTGGCAAAGCATCTCTCGCAGTAAAGTTTGGCCGGGACAAAGGTGATTTCACACTTGCTGCAGCGGGTGCCGAAAATCTTTTCATTTTCTTTGATCTCTTCAAGGAATTTTTGTCCGGCCACTCCTGCCGTGTAGCGGCTTACGACAGGAAAATACTTGCCTTCTTCTGAAGAACGGAATATATTACCGGTGTTTTTCTCTATTCTTTCTCTGAAAGCCATTTCGCTCCCTCCCTTTAATACGGCTTGAAATACTTAATGTCGGTGATGGCCCCTGTTCTCTCTTCCTCCGGCTTCCAGACGGCTTTCACTTTCATCCCTATTTTAATCGCTTGCGGGTCCACTTCGCCGAGAATATGCATAATTCCTATCATTTTTGTTGCTCCATCGAGTTCGATGACGGCCGGCAGGTGCGGGGGGTGCCCCGGTTCAATTCTGCTGGCGTCCCAGTTAACATAGCAGATGGAAAAAGTATTCACTGTCCCCGTGTCTTTTACATATACCCAGCGATCATTGGGCCTCCAGCAAATCTCACAGAACATGCGCGGGGGAACCAGAATGCGCCTGCATTCATCACATTCCCTGCCGATGATGCGCCCGTTTTTCAGTTCCTGCAGGTAACGACCGATTGCTACACCGGCGTCCCAGGTGTATTCACAATCCAGGGCGTCGTGTTCCACGAAAATGGATCCATCTTCTACTTGGCTGGCCGAAAGTCCAGTTCCACCGTAGACCTTTTCAACTCCGGACATTTTATCTCCTCCTATTGAACAGGATTAGTCGTAAATCATCGGTTTATTTACCCATCACCACTACGGAGCTGGCCTGCATCAGATCGCCCCAGGCGTGGGCCACGCCGAGGCGCGGGTCGCCGGGGACCTGCCGCTTGCCGGCCTCTCCTCTCAGTTGATAGAAGAGCTCGGCAATTTTTACCGTGCCCGCTGCAGCTATGGGGTTACCTACTCCCAGCAGGCCGCCCGAGGGGCACATGGGTATTTCCCCGTCGAGGTCGAAGTGCCCATCTCTCAGCAGCTCGACCGTTTTCCCCCTCGGCGAAAGCTGCAGGCCTTCCATGTGATGTAGCGCCTTGTAGTTGAAGGGATCGTAAGGCTCGGCGATGTTTATCTCTTTGTGCGGCTCCCTGATGCCGGCCATATCGTAGGCCATTTTGGCGGCGACTTCCAGGTAGCGGGGGTAATAGAGGTCTTTGTTGGTCCAGTAAGAAGTATCAACGTTCCATCCTACGCCTTCGATCCAGACGGGCTTGTCGGTTAACCGGCGGGCAACTTTTTCAGAGGCCAGCACGACGGCCACTGCGCCGTCGGAAACGGGGCTCACGTCCAACCTGTATACCGGGTAAGCCATAGGCTCGGAGTTCAAGATGTCTTCCACGGTCACTTTTTCTGTCAGCTGGGCTGCGGGGTGGTTGAGGGCGTGGTTCTTGATCAAGGCGCCGGCGATGGCCATGTCTTCCTTGGTGTAACCGTAGGCTTCCATGTAGCGGTTCATTTCCATGGCAAAGATCCACAGCAGGTTCGGGTAGAGCGGCCTTTCCGTGATGTGATCAAAGATGGTCAGGAAAAAACCCTGCGCGTGGGGCATGGCGTTGGACATCTTTTCTTCACAAACCACCAGGCAGGTATCGAACATCCCTGAAGCGACGTGGTACCACCCGTGGCACACGGCATGCACTCCGGTGGCGCCTCCATTAAACACCCTCATGGTCGGCTTGTTCCAGCCGCCACAGCCATCCGCCAGGTACTCGCCTTTTTGATGGATACCGTCAAAGGCATCCGGGGCACTGCCGTGGGCGACACATTCGATGTCTTCCAGCTTCATTTCACAGCTGTCGAGAGCGGCCTTGGTGGCTTCAAATGAAAGTTCTTTCGGTGTTTCCAGGGCTCTTCTAACAAACTTTGTCATCCCTGCACCGACAACGGCCACTTTTCTCATATTCTTCACCCTCCATTTACGGTAAAGTATTATTCCTCAGCAAACCAAGAGGAATTATTTATCTTTGCTCAAGATCACGGCTGCGCCTGTGGCGGTGGGAATGCCTCTCCAGGCAAATGCCAGCCCGGTTTTCACCCCGTCCAGCTGCCTTTTCCCGGCTTCCCCGCGCAGCTGCAGGACAATTTCCATTACTTTTTGAGTACCGTTCGCTTCGTGGCTGTAACCCATTCCCAGGCTTCCGCCGGAAACATTCACCGGAAACGTTCCCTTTGAGGAGAAAGCCCCCTGTTCCAGCAGCTTGCCTGCATCTCCTGGAGCACAGATATCCAGCGCTTCCAGGTGTTGAAGTTCTTTGTAAGTAAAGGTGTCATCTACTTCGGCGAAATCGATCTCATTTTTGGGGGATTTTATCCCGGCCATCTTATACGCCTTCTGGCCGGCCAGCTTTGCGTACTGCGCTTCAGCGCCGAAATTGATCCTGGAATCGAGATTCGGGGTGTCGGTCCCCCACCCGATCCCATTGATCCAGATGGGTTCTTTGTTCAGTTCTCTGGCTTTTTCCTCCGAAGCCAGCAGCAGCACGATGGCGCCGTCGATGTCTCCGCAGGTGTCCAGCAGGCCCAGGGGGTCAAATCTCATCGGCGAGTTCAGCACATCTTCCACCGAAACAAGGCTGCCGTATGCGGCGTTTGGGTTGTCCAGCGCGTTTTCCTTGTTTTTCACGGCGACTTTGGCGCACTGCTCCTTCGTCGTGCCGGTTCCATGGAGGTACTTCATCATTTCCAGTCCGGCGATAAAGTAAGGATGCTCTTTTAAGGGCCTTATATATGTGGGGTCACAGGCATAAGAAACCACGTTGTAGTAATCGATTACGTTGGAAGCCTTGGAAAAAGATGATGCAGCAACCAGGTTTAATTGGCCTGTCTGGACTTGCATTAGTGCAGCGGCCAAGCCTTGTATCCCGTCGCCCGTTATGCTTTCAACGGGCCTCGTTGCTGCTCCCAGCTGATCGGGTACATACTCATCGGCGATACTGACGCCTTCCATAAAGTCCTCAGACGTCGCCACAAAAGCATCGATTTCCCGGGGATGCTTCACCCCGGCGTCTTCATAGCACTTAAAGGCGGCATCAAAAATCATTTCCCGGTAATTAACATCCTGTGATGTCGTTCTAAATGTTGAATAGCCAATGCCGACAATTGCAACTCTTTTGCCCATGCGCTAATTCCCTCCTTAGATAGCAGGAATCTGTTAAACAAATAAGCCACGCGAGATCCTATCAAAATGATTTGCCTCAATTACTGCCTGGTGAACGCGCCATCACCTCCTGCTGCTGGTAATTGTGGTCGGCCTGGGCTGGAACAGGTAGCAGGTAAAGTATTCACCGTGCGAGTTTTGTTGGTTTTTGAGAAGTTTTTTAAAAGAGCTCTGCAAGAAAGAGGCCGACTTGTTAATTTATGAACAATGTTGCGTGCGGCTGTCAAAAATTTATACGTTAACAGTCCTCTGCCAGGATGAAGGGCACTGTTCCATATTGTTGCGGCGTAACTGCTCAGACACCAGTTCTTTGAAAACCGAAAAAATGTAAACCAAGTTTCTGGGGCAAAAAGGTTGCCCTCTAATGCTGCTTTAATGGCATCGAGGACAGGGACGGAATTCTTCCTGGCCGTAGAGAGTTGCAGTTTCAATTTATTTTATGCTGAGCACAGCAGGCCTAAATGGAGGCCAGTACATAAATAAAATTAACATCATTGGTAGTTGGGACGCTCAAAGCTTTCATGCATTAAAAAAACAGGCAGTCACGGATAACAAGCCGTGTTGAGAAGTGAGCAGTCCGCACGAGAACAGGGCGGAAACGCAGCCAATGGGACGAAAAAAACATCCCTTCCGGGGGCGGTGATGAAGCACTGCATAATACACCTGAAAAATAATGGTAATACTTCGCTCAGTCAATATGTAACAGCCCATCGGAAAACGTTGTTCCGAAATTCGAAAAAGTTGAAATAGCCATTCTCTTACACATTCGCCACTCCGGGAGTGATGTCCTTTTTTTTTGGAAAATTAGACAGACAAAAAATAAATAAATCAGACTATCGGGTTTGCTCAGGATGACAATGAAAGAAGCCCCGCAAAAAAGAGGTTTTAAAGGGTCACACTTACAAAAAGGCCTTGATCTGCTAAAAAGTTGTATTTGGGGGGCCACTCAACAAGAATTCCCTGAGTTAAGTTGATATTCATGTAAATAAATAAACGTGAAAACTGCTCCGAACCCAATCACATATTAAAGGCGCCGTTGCCCGGCGAAGTTGACAATATTCGGCTCATTAGCTAAAATCAATGTATGATTGCACTTTTGCTGCGGGGGTCCCCGAAAACGAATTTCGTCTAACGTGAAACGGGCAGTCCTCCAGGATGCCGCTCCCGGCTTGCTGTGAAGAACAGTTCGCAGGCGGCCGGCAGCGATTTTGGGCCGTTATTCAGGCCGGTGATTTGTAACATATACAGGTTTATTGCTCTCCCCTTCCTTAGTTATTCATCAATATTACGCACCGTCCATCTTTCAAAGGTTCAGGGCAGGAGAGGTTTTCTGAGGGCAATTCATGTGTGCTTTATTTTTTTGAGGATATTTTGGGCAGGTGTATTGCAATGGTAAACTGGAAAGCTCCGCGTGGAGCAAAAGATTTGCTCCCCACCGAGGCCTACAAGTGGCATTGCTTGGAGGAACAATTTTTCAAGCTCTGCCGTTCCTATAATTTTCAAGAGATTCGAACGCCAATTTTTGAGGATGCCGAGCTCTTTGTGCGCAGTGTAGGCGAAGACAGCGATGTGGTGAAAAAAGAGATGTACCGCTTTGTAGATAAAGGCGGGCGAGAAGTTGCCCTTCGTCCCGAGGGGACGGCCGGGGGGGTGAGGGCTTTTCTTGAACACGGCTATCAGAACATGCCCCAGCCGATAAAACTTTACTATTACGGCCCCATGTTTCGCTACGATCGCCCCCAGTCGGGGCGGCAGAGGCAATTTTACCAGATGGGTATCGAACTCTTTGGCACACAGGATCCTCTGTCAGATGTGGAAGTGATCAAGTTTACAGCAAACTTTTTTTCCGGGCTGGGGTTTGAAAACCTGGAGCTGCGCTTGAACAGTGTGGGTTGCCAAAGTTGCAGGCCTTCCTACCAGGAAGCCCTGCAGGGTTTTATTCGGGATAAGGGCGAACTGCTCTGCCGTGAATGCCGGAAGCGCTCCCATTCAAACCCGCTGCGTGTCCTGGACTGCAAGGTGGAAACATGCCGGGAAGCCCTGACTGATATTCCTTATATCGATCAACACCTCTGTCCGGACTGCCGGGCTCATTACAGCGCGGTGCAGGAGCATCTCGTGCAGCAGGAGCTCTCTTTTCAGCATGATCCGCTGCTGGTAAGGGGTTTGGATTATTATACCCGCACCGCTTTTGAATTTATTTCCACCCATTTGGGCGCTCAAAACTCGCTTGGCGGCGGCGGGCGTTACGATGACCTGGTGGAACTCTGCGGAGGCCCCTCCCTTCCCGGGGTGGGTATGGCGGTTGGTGTAGAGCGCATCCTCCTGGCCATGGAAAAAGAAGGCTTGCTGCCGGAAGAGCCCGCACCTTCAGGCGTGTTTGTGGCACTGCGAAACAAGGAGGCTGTGGGTTGGGCCCAAAGAGTGCTTTATGACTTGAGAAAAATCGGTTTCAGGGCAGAGATGGACTACATGGAGCGGGGACTGAAGGCCCAGATGAAGCAGGCCAACCGGGGAAGATTCCGTTTTGTTTTGATCGTGGGTGGAGAGGAAGCTCTGGGAGACGGGATGGTTTTAAGGGACATGGTGTCGGGAGAGCAAAAAGAATTGTCTTACGAGGATGCCGTACAGCATCTGACGGGAGCTCAACCGATGGTGCGCCGGGAAAGGCAATAGGCAATAGAGGAAAATATATAAAACCGTAAGCGCGGCTGTTAAAAAAGAAGATGAACCTCTCCAGGAGGTTCACTCCCTTGTTGCCGCCGAATACCACTCCGGATCTCTCACCAAATCCGTGTCGAACGATGGCCTGAAGGGAAACGGGGGAAATCATATTTGAGCGGGCTCCCAAACATGTTCGCATATTACGCAAACATGATGCGCCAACTTTTCCGGTGGATGTCTACTCTACCGGCATTGCCACACGAAAAAGGAAAATGTGTTTCGAACAGCAGCAGTCCAAAAAATAACAGGCAGCCACTCCAAAGGAGGATCGCATGAAGAAATGAATCCGGAAAGAACTCACGAGTGCGGAAAACTGAGGCAAGAAGATATCGGCCGGAAAGTAATTGTTTCCGGATGGGTTAAAACCCGTAGGGACCACGGGGGGCTAATCTTCATAGATTTACGGGACCGTTCCGGGGTTGTCCAGGTGGTTTTTGATCATCAGAAAAACGCCTCATTTTTTGACCAGGCGAAAGCGATCCGTCCCGAATACGTCCTGGCCGTCGAGGGAGAAGTCGTGGCCCGTTCCGAAGAAACGTACAATCCAAAAATTCCCACCGGTGAAATTGAGCTAACGGTTACCGGCCTGGAAATATTGAGCCCTTCCCTGACACCGCCTTTTTATATCGAAAACAATATCGAGACCGATGAGAACGTGCGCCTGAGGTACCGCTACCTGGATTTGCGCCGCCAGGAGATGCAGGAAACCCTGAAAATGCGGCACGATGTTTTTAAAGCCATCAGGGAATACCTCGACCAAAGAGGGTTTTGGGAAATAGAGACGCCCGTCCTGACCCGAAGTACTCCTGAAGGGGCCAGGGATTACCTGGTGCCCAGCCGCATTTCCCCGGGGAACTTTTTTGCCCTGCCGCAATCGCCGCAGCTGTTCAAACAGCTCCTGATGGTTTCTGGAATAGAAAGATATTACCAGATTGCACGCTGTTTTCGCGATGAAGATCTGCGGGCCGATCGACAGCCCGAATTCACCCAGCTGGACCTGGAACTGTCTTTCTGCAGCCGTGATGCCATTATGAGGGAAGTGGAAGGACTGGTCCAGCACCTTTTTGAAAAAGTGCTGGATCGAAAAATTGAAGCGCCGTTTGAAATTCTTCCTTATCGGGAAGCCATGGAGCGTTTCGGCAGTGATAAGCCCGACACCCGTTTTTGCATGGAAATTACTGATATCACGGATATCGCCCGCGAAGCGGAGTTCAAGGTCTTCAAGAACATCGTTTCCACGGGCGGTGTGGTGAAAGGTTTGAATGTAAAAGGCGGTGGGAGTTTCAGCCGCAAAGAGATCGACGATCTGACCCACCAGGCCCAGTCATTGGGAACGGGGGGGTTGGCCTGGATGGTGATTGCCGCTGAAGAAATTAAATCTCCCATTGCCAAGTTTTTTGCCCCCGGTCAGCTCCAAGAAATCTGTGCCAGAATGGAAGGTGAGGAAGGAGACCTTCTGATCTTTGTGGCCGACGAGTGGAGCGCAGCCCTGGAAGTTCTCGGAGAACTGAGGCTGCAGCTGGCCAGGCGCTTGCAGATGGTAAATGAAAACCTCAACCGCTTTCTTTGGGTGGTAGAATTCCCGTATTTTCACTACGAAGAAGAGGATGACCGCTTGAGCGCAAACCATCACCCCTTTACCGCGCCCCTGGAGGAGGATCTGGAATTGTTGGATGGAGATGCGCTGCAAGCCCGTTCACAGGCTTATGACCTGGTTTACAATGGAGTGGAGATTGCAGGGGGGAGCATTCGTAATCATGACAGGAAATTACAGGAAAAAATATTTGGCCTGTTAAAGCTGTCCCCGGAGGAGGCTTATGAAAAGTTTGGTTTTCTCCTGGAAGCCTTCCAATATGGCGCTCCTCCTCACGGGGGGATCGCCTTTGGGCTGGATCGCCTGGTCATGCTGATGGCAGGCAGAAGGAGCATCCGCGACGTGATTGCTTTTCCTAAAACGGCTTCCGGGAATTGCTTGATGACGGGAGCTCCGGCCCCTGTTGTGGCAAAGCAGCTGCAGGAACTGCATATTCAATTGGCTTTAAAGGATATCAAAAAAGAGATCGATAATGAAATTAAGCGGTGAGCGTCTCCTGAGAAAAAACGAGCCGGCCTGACCTTGATGTCCTCAAGAAGTCATCTGTGGGTCGGGAAAGCCGGGTAAAGAGCCCGCAAACAGGGCGCCTGAGCTGATTTTTCTGTTGCATTGCCGTGGGATATATGCTATCATAAATATGCACCTGGTTAATGAAAGAAACCCTACCGTGTGCGTGAAAAGCCGCACAAGTTTTGAGCTAACACTGACGATACGGGAGCCCGGACTTTACGTGTGGCGCAGAAGCCCCGGAAAAGGGGACCTGCAAAGCACGTAAGAGGGCACCCACCTGTGGGGGGAGCAGTTCAAAACGGCGGCCCACGGCATGGTGGGGTTTTTTATTTTGGCTCATTTAAATTTAAGTGTTGATATTGTTTGGAATTTAGGTGCTGTGTCCTCGAACAAGAAAATGGAAAACGAAATGAGGCAAGCAATAAAGTAAAGGGTATTTAAGGCTATCAACAATGCTGGTTAAAAAGAGACCATCATGAAGCCTCGCTTCACCATCAGAAGAACAAAAATGTTCCTTTTCAAAGGGGAAATTCATTTCGGCGAAGTTGCATTTTCAGAGTAGCCTTTATTTTTTGTTTTTGTTTCCGTCGCAATAATGTTATAATATAAAATACATTTTTTACAACTTTCCTGCCTTTTTTTGAGGGGAGATCAGCGGTGACGGAAAAAGAAAAACTGCAATACATTCTCAACCAGGTGGAAGAAGGCGCGCACCCCAGCGACCTGGTGGAAATGATCGAAGAACTGGACGAGGAACAGCAGAGAGAGCTGTTTTACAGAATCTCTAATGAGGAAGCAGCCCTTATCATCCAGGAAATGGATGATTTTGACCAGCTGTCGGTGCTGCAGTTGTTAACGAAAGAGAAGGTCGCTGCCATACTTAAAGAAATGGCCAAGGACGATGCGGCTGACCTGATCGCTGATTTTCCCGAGGAAGAAGCCGGCGAAATATTATCCCTCATTGAAGAAGAAGCAGATGATATCAGGGGATTGCTCAAGTACCCGGAAGATTCAGCCGGCGGCATTATGACCACGGATGTTATCGCCTTGCCGGAAGATATTTCTGCCGATGAAGCGATCAACCGCCTGCGGGAGATCGCCCCCGAAGCGGAAAGCATCTATTATGTTTATGTGGTAGACCCGGAAACTCGCCTGGAAGGCGTGCTGTCATTGAGAGACCTCATAGCTGCGAGCGGCAGTACTCCCCTTAAAGAAATCATGCGGGAAAATGTGATCAGTGTGCCTGTAGAAATGGACCAGGAGGAAGTGGCCAGATTGGTTTCCCGGTACGATCTTTTGGCTGTCCCCGTGGTGGATGAGAAAACACGAATCCTCGGAATCGTTACGGTCGACGATATTCTGGATGTTATGGAAGAGGAGGCCACGGAGGACATTTACCGGTTAACCGGAACCGGAGAAGTGAAGGGTGTCGATATATTCGAGGCCTCCACCCTGGAGCATGCCCGCCGGAGGATGCCCTGGCTGATCATCAGCATCATGGGGGGGCTGCTTTCCGGCAGTGTTATCGGGGCCTTTGAAAGCACGTTGGAAGCGATTGTGATGCTGGCCATTTTTATACCGGTTATTATGGATATGGGCGGGAATGTTGGAACCCAGTCGTCCACCCTTTTTGTTCGCGGCCTCGCTACGGGAGGAATTGCTCCCAGCGACCGTTGGCGCTACTTCCTCCGCGAGGCCAAGGTGGGTTTTACGATCGGAGTCATGAATGGAACCCTCGTTATGCTGGCTGCGATGGTGTGGAAGGGCAACCCCCTTTTAGGGGTGGTGGTTGGGATCGCCATGTTTTGCACGATAGTTTTGGCCGCAACCATCGGCACTTTAATTCCCATGATCTTCAACCACTTCGGATTTGACCCGGCTATCACGGCCGGCCCTTTTGTGACCACGATTAAGGACGTCACCGGTTTGTTGGTATATTTTGGTATAGCCACCCTTTTTCTTTCTTACCTTATTTAATTATACTGCCTGGGCCTTTCAGGGTTGCCCGGCCGGCCCAGGAACAAATATTCCTAATTCAATTAAGGGGGCAGTCGGTTAGCTCCTGCCGGCCCATCATTGGGAAAATAAAAACAGTTGCAGCCCCTGCTGATGTCAGCTTCACCGACAAACCCAGCTGCAGCAGCTTTTCCCTGGTTCAAGAGACGGTACACAATTTATCATGGGGAACCACCTCATTATTGCATAATTTGATAAGCTCATGACCGAAATATAAGCTGACAGGAGCTAACCGACTACCTCCTTTAATTAAAATCCCTTCCTTTGTTTTCTCCGGCCCTTGAGCAGAGTCCCGGAGGAACAGCCACCTGCCTTATTTTTTTCGGCACGCCATAGGCGTGCTTTTTATTTTATGTGCATCAATCCTGCCTTTGATCTGAACCTGGGGATTGGTGTGATGCCTTTTTCCCTGGATCCGAGAGAGGCGGGTTGGTAAAGGCAGCTCCAGGCTGGGACGCTGAGAAAAAATTTTTCCGTTTTTGCTCTTGCCCTCCCAATGAGCGAGGGCCGA
Source organism: Syntrophomonadaceae bacterium (assembly GCA_003563895.1). Classification (GTDB taxonomy): domain Bacteria; phylum Bacillota; class Dethiobacteria; order DTU022; family UBA8154; genus CSSED11-181. The sequence goes on along the minus strand of PWTK01000081.1, from coordinate 10,577 downwards.
CAGGGGGTGCTGTCAGCATAAATTCCAGTGATCCAGGTTGTCAGGTTTAAATAATCTGATTTGCTGCGGCTGAAAGTGCTGATTGCCTCACACAACATATCAAAAGCCATGCCGTCACACCCCACACTTTTTTTAAAAATTTTTAAAATTTTTTTTGTGAAGAGGGAGGAATTTAAAATTTAGGGCAGAATATATGACCATAGTGGTATGAAGTGGGTTAAAGTGGTGGCCAGGTAGGGACTGTTGTGCAGGTCGGTGGGGCGGCCGTCATTTTTCCAATCTCTGGTTGGGGGCGTACAACGTGTTAATAGGAGAATTCGTACATACCCTGGATAAAAAGGGAAGGGTTATCGTGCCGGCCCGCTTTCGCGAGGAACTGGGCGATAGTTTTATTATTACCCGCGGGCTGGATAACTGTCTTTTCCTTTTTCACCGACGGGAATGGTCCAACCTGGAAAACAAGCTCAAAAACCTTCCCTTTGCCCGTTCGGAGGCCAGGGCTTTTATGAGGATGTTCTTTTCGGGCGCCTCCGATGCAGAAATTGATAAGCAGGGGCGTATTTTAATTCCCTCTCCGCTGAGGGAGCATGCCGGTCTGAATAAGGAAGTCGTTTTTCTGGGGGTTTCCTCCCGCGCAGAAATTTGGAGCAAGGAGAACTGGGAAGAATACAGCAGCAGCTCAAACCTCTCTTACGAGCAGGTAGCCGAAAAAATGGTGGATTTCGATTTTTGATAGCCGAGGGATTATTATGGGATTTGAGCGCAACGGTGCCGGGTATCACCATACACCGGTCATGCTGGAAGAGGTTTTGGAGATACTTCAGCCGGCACCGGGCAAAGTCGCTGTTGATGCTACCCTGGGTGGTGGAGGCCATGCGGAAGCCCTGCTCAAAAGACTGCATCCCGGAGGACGACTGTTGGGAATCGATTGTGACGAGGATGCCCTGGCAGCGGCTTCAAAAAGGCTGGCAAGTTTTGGCGACAGCTTTCGGCCAATACGGGGCAACTTTTCCGCCCTAAAAGAAATTGTTGAGAGGTTTGAACCGCTGGGAGTGGACTGTCTCTTGTTTGACCTGGGTGTCTCTTCTTTTCAGCTTGATTGCGAAGAGCGCGGTTTTTCTTACCAAAAAGACACGCCATTGGATATGCGAATGGATCAACAGCTGCCGCAAACTGCGGCCGACTTGCTGAACGAGCTTTCCGAGAATGAACTGCAGAAGATATTCAGGACTTATGGGCAGGAAAAATGGTCCGGGCGTATCGCTTCTTTCATCGTCAATCGGCGTCGGGAAAAGGGGCCCATAAAAATGAGCGGGGAACTTGTCGAAACTGTAAAGGCCGCCGTCCCGGCTGCGGCCAGGCGCAAGGGGGGGCATCCGGCGAGAAGGATTTTTCAAGCGTTAAGGATTGCCGTAAACCGGGAGCTGGAAAACTTAAGGGAAGGGCTGCGGCAGGGGATAAGCATTTTGAGGCCAACAGGTCGGATGGCCGTTATTGCTTACCATTCTTTAGAAGACGAGATTGTAAAAAGAGCGTTTATCGAAAATTCCCGGGGTTGCATTTGCCCCCCAAAGCTTCCGCGCTGCAGCTGCGGAAGGGTGCCGGTGGTAAAAATTATCAGCAAGAAGCCCTGCTTCCCAAGCACGGAAGAGATCGAAGCCAACCCTCGTGCCAGGAGTGCTCGCTTAAGGGCTGCAGAAAAAATCGATCCGCATACAAACGATTTATAAGAAGATAGGCAGGTGAATGGATTGGCAAAAACCAGGACGAAACCCCGGAATCAAATTTTGCTGGAGCAGCACGGCAATCTTGCTTACCAGCGGATCAGGCCGGAAAGGCGGGGCCCTTCCCCCTCTCCCCTTCCTCCGACAAAAAAGAGAACCTCTTCCAACCGGGAAGCGGCAGTGCTTTTCACCCTGATCCTCTGTCTGGTGGCCATCAGTGTCGCCTTTATCAGCAATTACAGCAGCGTGGTAGCGGTACAGTATGAGATCCAGCAGGTGGAAAGAGAGATCTCCCAGCTTAAAGAAAAAAATGCACAACTGCAGGCAGAGGCGAAGAAGCTTGGTTCCCTGAAGCGGATCGAAGCAATTGCCTTGAATGAGATCGGCCTCCAATATCCCGAGGAAAAGGAATGGCTTCTTTTATCCGCAGTGAACGATTGACCGGGATGAAGAATTACCCATGCCTGCGGCTGGGGAAAGTGGTGATATGGTGCCTGCTGATACAGGTTCCAGCTTACATATCCGCAAGAGGCTCCTCTTTTTGTTTTTTTTGGCAGTCATAATCACCCTCTCACTTGTGACCAGGCTCGGGTGGATACAGCTTGTGGTTGCCGAAGAGCTTTATCAAAAAGCCTGGGAACAGTGGAACAAAAATATTCCCACCACTTCGACCAGGGGTGAAATATTCGATCGCCACGGAAACTTGCTGGCTGGAAGCAGGACAGTTGAAACAGTGGCGGCCATACCTCCGCATATAGATGACCCCCATATGACTGCCCGAGCCTTGGCCCCAATACTGGACACAGGAGAGGAGCGGCTGCACGAACAGATTACACAGGTAAATCGGTGGCTTGTGTATCTGAAAAGAAAGGTAGACGAAAGTGTAGCCGACGAAGTCAGGTTGCTCAACCTTCCGGGAATTACCTTTACATACGAAGACAAAAGGTATTACCCAAATGAAACGCTTCTGTCCCAGCTGGTGGGCTTTGTCGGGTTGGACCAAGGTTGGGGAGGGCTGGAAGTCTATTATGAAGAAGCACTCAGAGGGTCCGATGGAACCATTGTGGTTCCTACCGATGCCCGCGGGAGAGAAGTGCCCGGCGTGCGCCGCTTTGTTCCGTCCCAGGAAGGCAAAGACCTTGTTTTAACCATAGACGAAACGATCCAATTCATCGTGGAAAGAGAACTTTCCAGGGCGCTGATGGAGTACGATGCAAGCCGCGTCATGGCCCTCGCCGTGAACCCCAACACGGGAGAAATCCTGGCCGCATCGTCCAAGCCGGATTTTGATCCGAACCGATACAGCGATTACGACAGCAGCTGCTGGAGGCTTTATCCCGTAACCGATACCTTTGAGCCGGGCTCGACCTTTAAGCTGGTAACCCTCTGTGCAGCCGTCGAAGAGGGCCTGTACCGCGAAGAGGAATCTTTTCACTGTTCCGGTTCGGTGAAGGTTGCAAACCGGAACATCCGGTGCTGGACTTCTGACAAGGGCGGCCACGGAACTATCGATTTCATGGGTGCGGTCAAGTATTCCTGCAATCCCGCTTTTATTGCCCTGGGGGAAAGGCTGGGAGCGCAGCGCCTCTTTGAATATATTCGCGCGTTTGGGTTTGGGAACCAGACCGGCGTTGATTATCCCGGAGAAGGTTCAGGCATCGTCTTTAACCTCGATCAGGTGGGGCCGGTTGAACTGGCCACCACTTCTTTTGGCCAAGGCATATCCACCACTCCCCTCCAGCAGGCCATGGCAGTTTCTGCCATGGCCAATGGAGGGTATTTAATGTCTCCATACCTGGTAAAAGAAATCCGGGGGGAAGACGGTACGGTAGTGGAGAAGAGAGAGCCCGAAGTGATCAGGCAGGTGATCTCCAGTGACACTTCCGAAACAGTCAAGCGCTCAATGGAGGAAGTTGTCAAGTCCGGCAGCGGAGTTAACGCTTCCATAGACGGTTACCGCATCGCAGGCAAGACAGGGACGGCTCAAAAAGTTGGCCCCGGGGGTAATTACATCCGGGGAGAGTATATTCTCTCCTTTGTCGGCTTTGCCCCGCTGGAAGACCCGCAGGTCGTGCTCTACGTTGCCGTGGATGGCGCCAGGAGAGGGCCCCAATGGGGCTCACAGGTAAGTGCCCCCCTGTTCCGCAATATAATGGTTGATGTGCTTTCTTACCTGGAAATCCCGCCTTCCCACCTCCTTGAAGAAGAGCCTAAAACCATTTCTGTGCCGGAGCTTGAAGGGTTAAGCGTTGATGAGGCGAGTGTCCGCCTTGATGCGGAAGGTCTGCTGTTAAAGCCGGTGGGAGAAGAAGGAGCCATCAGGGCGCAGTTTCCAGGAGCCGGGTCTGAGGTTCCGCTCCGCAGCGGGATAATCGTTTACCTGGAAGGGATATGGGGCTCTGCTGAGGGAGAGGTTGTTTTGCCGGATCTCACGGGAATGACCATCAAGGAAGTCGCAGAGGTCCTGTCTTACCTGGGCTTGAAAATGGAAGCGGAAGGGTCCGGGATGGCCGTTGAACAGGATCCCACCCCCCGGGAAGTACTGGAAAAAAATTCTACCGTCAGCGTTCGCTTCTCTTCTCCCTATCAATAATGTATAATATTATATCGGATCACAACGTTTAAAAGTAAAGGTGGCAATAATAACCAGGATGGACAGGAAACAGAAGGCAGGGGATAAAAGTGTGCAAAAGAGGAGAGGCCCGGATGGATAACACTTTTTTGCTCAGAGAACTCCTGAAGGATTTGCCCGCGGTGGCCCTCGGAGGTGAACGTGCAGCCGATCTTCCCGTAAGGGGACTGGCTCACCATACGGACAAAGTTGAGCCCGGTTTCATATTTTTCTGCCTTAAGGGCAGCAAGAGTGACGGGCATAATTATATTGATAAAGCGGTGGACGCCGGGGCAGCGGCGGTGTTTGTCGAAAAAGAACTGGAGGTGAAGGGGGCTGTCAAGGTCCGGGTTCCCAACGTTCGCCTGGCCATGGCCGCTGTTTCGGAAAAGTATTATGGCTCTCCCTCCCGGGAGATGTTCCTGGTAGGGGTGACGGGCACAAACGGCAAAACCACCGCCACCTACCTCATCGAAAAGACAATGGCTGCGGCCGGCCACCGGACTGGGCTCCTCGGTACGGTAAAGTGCAAAGCCGCGGGAGAAAGCCTCCCCGTGCTGGCCACTACGCCGGAAGCCCCGGACTTGCAGAAAATATTCCGCGCCATGCGATACAGGGGCGTAACCCATACCGTCATGGAGGTTTCCTCACACGCCCTGGAGCTTAACCGGATTGCCGGGTCTGATTTTGACATTGCCGTTCACACGAACGTTACAGAGGATCACCTCGATTTTCACCAGGACTTTCAAAGATATCTTGCTGCGAAGGGAAAACTCTTTTCACAAATGGGGGGCAGTTTTTACAAGGGAAAACGTCCGCGCTTTGTGGTGTTGAACATGGATGACCCGCATTTTGATTACTTGCTTCGCCAGTCCACGGTTCAGCCGGTAACTTACGGTTTGAGCGAGAAAGCGATGGTAAGGGCAGAAGAAATATCCTTGAAGAAGGAGGGAATCCGTTTCAAGCTCATTTCGCCATGGGGGGAAGAACGTTTTGAACTCAGGCTTGTGGGCAAATTCAACGTGTATAATGCGCTGGCAGCTGCAGCAGCGTGCATGTTGGCAGGGATTGACATGCCCACCATTAAAAAGACTCTTCAGGAAGTGGAAGGGATCCCGGGAAGGTTTGAACGGGTGGACCTGGGGCAGGATTACCTGGTTGTGGTGGATTATGCCCATACAGCCGATGGCCTGGAAAACATCCTTCAAGCTGCAAAAAATTTTGTCAAGGGTCGGATCATCACCGTTTTTGGCTGTGGTGGAGACAGGGACAGGTCAAAAAGACCTGTTATGGGGCGCATTGCCGCCCAGTACAGCGATTATTGTATTGTGACTTCAGATAACCCCCGGGGAGAGGATCCGTGGCAGATTATTCGGGAAATAGAGTCCGGCCTCCTGGAAAGCGGAAGAAGAAACCGCCATACAATCCAGGTCGACCGTTATGAAGCGATTAAACTGGGCATTGAGCTTGCCCGGGCTGAAGACATCGTGATCATTGCAGGTAAGGGCCATGAAAATTACCAGATTTTCAGCGACCACACCATCCATTTCTGTGACCGGGAAGTTGCTTCGGAGATCCTGAAAAACAGGCTCGGAGTTCGGTGACTGTTCACCTTTCCCCTGTGGATGCTGCTGTCCCCTTGCGCTGTCAGCGTAGCAGTTTTTGGCTTTTCAATCCCCGGCAATAGAAAAGCAAAACCTGGCGGGAGGCTGCTTTTAAAAACTGGTTTCAATGTTCAGCGTCCATAAGCATTCCAACTTGATTTATTCCTGTTCTGACGGGCCCGCCCCCGATTTTCCCCCAGGCCCTTTTTCTAATTGACGGAATAATGCGCAACGCGCTCAGGTATGGGGAATGAAAACGAAAAAAGGTGTGGAGATTTTTTGGCGCATCCTTACCTTTTTAAGCCGGTTATGATAAGATTGTGTCAACATTTTAAGTCTAAAGCGGTAATTTGCCCTCCGCGCTGCCACGGGAGCGGTTTGAGCATCGCCTCAGCGATGCAGGGCAAGGAGCAAGGGGACACTCCTCCGCAGGAGGTGTGTCCCCCGACCTTGAGAAATGACACCCCTCTTCAGGAGGTGTGTCCCTATACCATGAAAAATGAAAACTACCTCAAAGGTTTGGTGTTCCCCGCCTTTTTAAGCGATGCGGATGGAACCGTTCCCCATGACGCGATTCAATGAACCTGTCGCTGTAGGGTTCATAGTCCTGCACTGCGTCCGTAATTTTTGATGTTCTCGTAAAGTGCTGCAGGGGGACTCCGGGGGTAAATGATGGCCACCAAAGTGCCCTGAAATTTAATTACTACGGCACAGTACCGCGCAAAAAAGGTCTTTATTGTGCCTGATATTCATTGGTTATTAATAAGGTCTGGTGGACCACGTTTGGAACAATGATTCTGTTCAGAAGCATTAAAGCACTAAGCTGCGGTATGCCCTGAAGCATGCTGAACGGGATAAAGCTCGGATGTGCGCGGTTGGTTCAAGCAGGCACATCCCGCATCATAATTTTCCGTTAATTATTACCTTATATTTGAGGAGACTGGCTCATGGCACTCTCAGTGGAGGAAGTTCTGAAGGCGGCGGGAGGGGAGCTGCACCCGGGAAGCCCACACAAATTGCACTTCAGCGGGTATATTATTGACTCTCGCAGCGCAGGCAGGGGTGAACTCTTTATCCCCCTGCAGGGAGAGAAGGAAAACGGACACAAATTTGTCCTCGATGCTCTCCAAAGGGGCGCAGCGGGCTCAATGGTTGAACGGCGTTTTCTTCCCCTCCCGGAACTGGACGACACCTTTTTTGGCAAGGCTGTGATTGTTGTGGAGGATACCCTGAAAGCCCTGCAGGATATTGCCTCTTATCACCGCCGTCGATTTTTTATTCCCGTTGTTGCGGTGACCGGCAGCAACGGCAAAACGACTACAAAGGATTTTGCGGCTTCTGTCCTCTCCAGCAGACTGCATGTTTTGAAAACGGAAGGGAACTTGAACAACCATATCGGGCTGCCTTTGATGCTGCTTAAACTGGAGGAAAAGCACGAGGCCGCCGTTTTTGAGTTCGGCATGAGCGCAAGCGGAGAAATTGGGCTGCTCACCTCTTTAGCCAATCCGACTGTCGGTGTGCTCACCAATATTGGGGAAGCCCATATGGAATACCTGGGAAGCAAGGAAAACATCGCCTCAGCCAAGGGGGAGCTGCTCAAGGTCATGGGAGATGGCGGTCTTGCTTTTTTGAACGGGGACGATCATTGTCTGCGCCGGCTGGGAGAGGAATACAGGGGAAAGGTTATCTATTATGGTTTTGGGGATGATGTTCACATTAAAATCCTGGCGTGCCGCCCCAAGGGTGAGGGGTACCTGTTGATTGCAAGCCTGCCGGGTGAGGGCAAAAAGGCTTTCTGGATCCCTCTTGCCGGAAAACATAATGCGTATAACGCTGCTGCTGCCATCGGTATCGGGCTGCATTTCGGCTTATCTCTGCACCATATCCAGGAAGGCCTGGAGAAAACTGTTTTTTCGGAAATGAGGTTGGAAAAGATCCTGTTCGATTCCGGGCTGCGGGTGATCAATGATGCCTACAATGCCAGCCCCACCTCCATGAGGTTTTCTCTTGATTATCTGAAAGAAAGCCCGGGTGCCCCCAAAATTGCTGTGCTTGGGGATATGCTTGAGCTGGGGGGAATAGCGGAAAAGGAGCACCTGGAACTGGGCAGGTTTGTTGCCAGGATTGACATTGATTATTTGATCACAGCGGGCCGACTCGGGTCTTTGATTGCCAGGGGTGCGGTTGGGGGGGGCATGCCACCGGAGAAGGTTTTTGCGGCGAAAGACCCTCACCAGGCTGCGAACATGCTCTTGAAGCTTCCCTTGAGGACCTCCACAGTGCTTCTGAAAGGCTCCAGGGGCATGCGGATGGAGAGAGTCGTCCAGGAATTAAGCCAGGGATTAAGTGGGGGGTTGGGTTGACGTTGTGCTTGCCACTTAAGGACATCATTCCCACTCCATAACAATGAGTTAAAGGATTTGCATCGGGAAGGGTTTTGTGGAGGGGGAATATCCGAAACGAGGGGAGGCTTTCTTTGGCCGGAACAATATACCTTGCAGCAGCATTGGCCTTTGTTATTTGTCTGGCCGCTTATCCTTTTTACATACGCTTTTCGAAACGCCTCCGTTTTGGCCAGCAGATACGCCTGGACGGCCCTCAAAAACACCTGGAAAAAGCGGGGACCCCAACGATGGGGGGGATCGTTTTTTTGGTGGCCTTCCTCATCACTTCCGTTATTTTTTTGCCCCGCGATCCCCTCAGTTGGGCAGCGCTGATCGTTATTTTTGCCGTGGCCCTGCTGGGTTTTGCCGATGATTTTCAGAAAGTGGTAAAACACCGCTCCCTGGGTCTGCGAGCCAGGCATAAAATACTGGGGCATCTGGTTTTTTCCTTCATTTTTTATCTTGTTCTCTTGCATTTTGGCCATGCGACGGCCGTGATGATCCCGTTTAGCGCGATGCAGGTTGAAATAGGCCACTTTTACTTGCTGTTGATTTTTTTCATGGTTACAGGCGCTTCCAATTCGGTCAACCTTACTGATGGGATCGACGGCCTGGCGGCGGGAACCGCAATTTTGTCCCTGCTGGCCTTTCTTATTATCGCATCCCTGCAGGGGCAGCACGGAGCAGCCTATCTGTGTGCTTCATTGATTGGGGCCTGCACCGGCTTCTTAATTTACAACATACACCCTGCCAGAGTTTTTATGGGAGATGTGGGCTCGCTTTCCCTCGGCGCAGCCCTGGCCTTGGTGGCCGTATTGTTAAAAACGGAATTGTTGCTGGTCGTTATTGGCGGAGTTTTTGTCCTGGAGGCAATTTCAGTAATTTTGCAGGTGGCATTTTTCCGCCTGACGGGCAAAAGAATTTTTCTCATGAGCCCTCTACACCATCATTTCGAGATTAAAGGCTGGTCGGAGTGGAGCGTGGTGACCGGGTTTTGGATGACGGGGTTATGTTTTGCGCTGCTGGGCTTGTTGGGATATGCGTTCGCTGCATAACGGGCAGGTTGGACGAGAAAATGCAAGCGGCTTTACATTGCAGGCGCAGCGATGGATGGGCAAAAGAGGAGTGGCCCCCCCTTTAGTCATTTTCTGCAAGGGCTGTCACGTTAAAGCGAAAGGGAACATCCCTCGTTTGTCAAGGAAGGGCATTAACTGGATCAGGGGTGAGAGAACGAAACATGCTGCAGCATATAGAGAGAGAAAAAGTATTGGTGCTGGGACTTGGCAGGAGCGGGCTCTCCGCTGCCGGGCTGCTCCTGGAAAAAGGGGCGAGGCGGGTTGTGGCCAGCGATTCCAGGGAGAAGGACCTTTTGGACGAAGAGGTCAGGCAGCTGGAACAAAATGAAAGGGTGGAGCTGGTTTGTGGAGGCCACCCGGATTCCCTGCTGGAAGGTATTTCCTTGATCATTAAGAGTCCCGGGATTTCCCCCCGCCTGCCCCTGCTGCAAAAAGCCGAAAAACGGGGCGTTCCCATTTATTCAGAAGTCGAGCTGGCATACCATTATTCTCAAGCACCCATTGCAGGAATAACCGGAACCAACGGCAAGACCACGACGACTTCGCTGACAGGAGAAATGTTCAAGCGGAATTTTGATGGGGTGCTTGTGGCGGGGAATATCGGGTTTCCTCTTTGTGAAGCCGTGATGCAGGCAAAAAAAGATGACTGGATCGTTGCAGAGTTGAGCAGTTTTCAACTCGATCATACGCGAAAGTTCCGGGCTCGATTCGCCGCCGTGTTGAACATAAAGCCCGACCACCTGGATTATCATGGCGAGATGAGTCATTACGTTTCTTCCAAAAAAAAACTGCTGCAAAACCAGCATCCCGAGGATTGGGCCGTGCTTAACTGGGACGACCCGCTCGTCAGGGAGCTTGCCTCCTCGGTAAAATGCCGCCTGATTTTTTTCAGCACCAGGGCGGTTCCCCCCTTCCCGTGCTGTATCTATATCGAAAAAGGCAAAATCCTGTTCAACCAGGGCGAAGAGATTATCGAGCTCTGCAGGGCGGATGAGGTCCGCCTGCCGGGAAAACATAACCTCGAAAATGCTTTGGCGGCCGCGGCCATTTCCTGGGCGGCGGGGGTTAAAGCGGAAGATATTGCGGCAGAACTGCATGAATTTTCGGGTGTGCCTCACCGCCTGGAACCGGTTGGCGAGGTCAATGGGGTGCTTTTTATAAACGACTCCAAGGGAACC
>PWTK01000049.1 GCA_003563895.1 Syntrophomonadaceae bacterium | reverse complement strand
TTCTTAAAGCAGCAGGCTAATCTTGTGCGTTTCTGACAACCGCAGGACAAAAGGCGGTTGCTTTTTTTTCCCTTTCAGGGTTATAATCAAAAAGGTTGTCTTTGTCTGGGGGATGCTTCCTGCCAAAACCGGCTTTTATCCCCCGCCAGGCCACACGGCAGTCAGCACTGAAGAAGGGGGACCGGCAATGGGCAAGATTTTGATAGATGCGGAAAAATGCAAGGGGTGTTCCTACTGCGTCCTTTCCTGCCCCCGCCAGCTCATAGCCATTGACGGGGAGCGGATCAACATGCTCGGCTACAACCCGGCCCGCTTTAACGGGGATTCCGGTGAAAAATGTACGGGCTGCGCCCTGTGCGCGGAGATGTGCCCCGAGGTAGTTATCGAAGTCTACAGGGACAAGAAAAAGCAAAAAGAAAAGGGAGGGGCAGGGTAAATGTCTGAGCGCCAGATGATGAAAGGCAGCGTGGCACTGGCCGAGGGGGCCGTAGCAGCGGGCTGCCGTTATTATTTCGGCTACCCGATCACGCCGCAAAATGACATCCCCGAATATCTTTCCGTCCGCCTTGCAGAAGTTGACGGCGTGTTCATACAGGCCGAAAGCGAAATCGCCTCCATCAATATGCTCCTGGGGGCGGCTGCGGCGGGCGCCCGGGCGATGACTTCTTCCTCAGGCCCGGGAATTTCACTCATGCAGGAAGGCCTTTCCTACATGGCGGGCTCGGAGCTTCCCGGGCTGGCGGTAAATATTACCCGGATCGGTCCCGGTCTCGGGGGGATTGCCCCTTCCCAGGGCGATTACTTCCAGGCTACGCGGGGAGGGGGCCACGGCGATTACCATGTCATCGTGCTGGCACCCAATTCCGTGCAGGAGATGTACGACCTGACGATTAAGGCTTTTGAGCTGGCCGATAAATACCGCAACCCGGCCCTGATCCTGGCTGATGCCATCCTGGGTCAGATGAAAGAGCCCGTATTGTTACACGATGCGCCCCAACGGGTTCCTGGGAAGGAGTGGGCGTTGAAGGGAGCACCAGTCGGCTTGCCGACCAAGAGGATAAAATCCCTATACCTGAAAGACGACGAGATGGAGAAACACAACTGGCATCTTTTCCGGAAGTACAGCCAGATGCGGGAGGAGGACACCATGGTCGAAGCGGACCTGGACGAAGGGATGGAGGTACTTTTGGTTTCCTTCGGTTCGTGTTCCCGAATGGTCCAGTCGGCCGTGCGCATGGCCCGCGATCGAGGGCTCAAAGTCGGTTATATCCGGCCGATTTCCCTGTTCCCCTTCCCCGGCGATGCCCTACGGGAAGCTTCGGAAAAGGCGGGGAAAGTGCTGACGGTGGAAATGAACACCGGGCAGATGTGGGACGATGTCAGGCTTAACCTGGCACCCGGCTGCAGCGCCCGGCTCCTGGCCAGGCCTGGAGGAGGCATCCCCACGCCCGGCCAAATACTGGAAGAAGCCGAAAAAATGATTAAGGCAGGGGATGAAGTTGCAAAAAGTATTTGCTAGGCCCGCTTCACTGGCGGAAATAAGCTTTCACTTCTGTCCGGGCTGTCATCACGGCATCGTCCATCGACTCCTGGGCGAGGCCATCGATACATACGGCATCCGCGAGAAGACCATCGGGGTGCCCGGTGTGGGGTGCTGCGTCTTTTTGTATGACTACCTGGATATCGATGTGTGCGAGGCCCCCCACGGCCGGGCGCCGGCCGTGGCCACGGGTTTCAAGCGGGTGCTGCCCAGGAATGTTGTTTTCACATACCAGGGTGACGGTGACCTGGGGGCCATCGGCATGTCAGAGGTGGTGCATACGGCGAACCGCGGCGAGAATATCACCGTGATTTTTGTGAACAACGGGGTTTACGGAATGACCGGGGGCCAGATGGCTCCCACCACCCTGCTGGGGCAGCAGACCACCACCTCCGCCTTCGGCAGGGATTTTCACCGGGACGGCTATCCCATCCGCATGACGGAAATGCTGGCGACCCTGGAAGGGGTGGCCTTTGCGGCCAGGGTGACCCTTCATAACGCCGCCGGTGTAAAAAAAGCGCGGAAGGCGGTCATGAAGGCCTTTGAAATGCAGCTGAACAACATGGGGTTTACCTTTGTGGAATTCATCTCTGCCTGTCCCACCAACTGGAGGTTGTCGCCGGAGGAAGCCACAGCCCGGATTGACGATGAAGTGCTGCCTTATTACCCCCTGGGGATCTACAAAGAGAGAAAAAGCCCTGACTACCTGTAGGGTGTTGAGGAGGTAGAGCGATCGATGTATTATGATGTGATCCTTTCCGGTTTTGGAGGGCAGGGGATTTTGCTGATCGGGGATCTCCTGGCCCATGCGGCCATGCTGGAAGGCCTGCATGTGACCTGGATGCCTTCTTATGGGGTGGAGATGAGGGGTGGTGCCGCCAACTGCACGGTGGTCATCTCTTCGGAGAAGATCGGCTCACCCATAACCGATGAGCCCTGCGGGCTGATCGCCATGAGCAATCCCTCGCTGCTGAAATTCCAGGGAAAGGTGAAAAAGGAGGGGCTGATGGTGGTGAACACCTCCCTGGTCGATTCCCAGCTCATTGAGCGCGGGGACCTGGGAACCGTTCCCCTTCCGGCAAATGAGATTGCCTATCAGGAAGTGGGTGAACATAAAATGGCCAATATCGTTATGCTGGGGGCGTTTTTGGCCGGAAGCGGAGTGGTATCCATGGAAAAGGTGGAAGAGACGGTGGACAGCTTCTTTGAAGGTGGAAAGCGCAAAAACATTCCGCTCATGGTTAAAGCCCTGCGCCGGGGGTTCCAGCACCAAAAGGAGGGGATGGAACATGCCGGATAACGATAACCGGCAGGAAATGCACGTGGCGGAGAAAATAAAGGCGCTGCGGCGCGAAAAGCAGATGAGCCTGCAGCAGGTAGCGGAAAAAACCGGCTTTTCCACTGCCCTGGTTTCACAAATCGAGAACCACCTTATCTCCCCTCCGCTGGGCACGTTAAGCCGAATCGCCAGGGCCCTGGGCGTGGAGATGGGTTATTTTTTCGGCGCTGTGGGCGAAGCCGACTTTACCATTGTCCGCAGCCACGAGCGCAGACCGGTTTCCCGGGTGGCCTCCAAGCAGGGGGTCAAGTACGGGTATTCCTACGAGTCCCTCGCTTATGAACAAAAAAACCGGCATATGGAACCCTTCCTCATTCACCTTGAACCGGCCACCACCAAGGATCGCAACGCGTACAGCCACGAAGGGGAGGAGTTCATCTTTGTGCTGGATGGCAAAATGGAAGTAGAACTGGGAGAACACCGGGACGTATTGGAACCGGGAGACAGCATTTATTTCAACTCCCGGATACCCCACCGGGTGCAGTGTGGCGAGGGCAGCGTAACGCGCATCCTGGCCGTTATCTACGCCCCCAAACCGGAATAGCATATGGGCAGCAAAAGAGCGGGTTGAGCCGCAGTAAGGGCGCAACCCGCTCTTTTTAATACCCCTCGAAGATATTCCATTTCAGGAACAGCAGGGAAACCAGGATCTGGACGATGCCGATGAAAAGGACCATCAGTAGAAAGCCTGGTTCGTGCGTAAAGGCGGTGATAATGCTCCAGATGCCGATGATGAAAAAGAGAATGAATAATATCCACTGCCGGAAGCGAAATTTTTTACTCATGGCCGTACGCTCCTTTCGATTAAAATGACCTCTGCTTCCGTAAAACGGGACGACTCCTTCGGTTCCGGTACCTGCCAGCTTCACCATCAGAAGCCTGAAAATGGCAATGCACTGTTTTCAGGGCAGTCAGTCGTTAAGGAGCATTTTTTCCAGTTCCAGGGGTTCCAGGCGCCGGCCCTCTTTGCAGGCTCTCATATTGCCGCCGGATATTTCATCAATTAGAACAATCTCTCCGCTTTCATCCACCCGGCCGAATTCAAGTTTGATGTCATACAGTTCGATACCCTTTTTGGCCAGTTTCTCTTTGATGATCCCGCTTATTTTTCTGGTTAAATCTTTGATGGTCGCGCACTCTTCCGCAGAAAGCAGGCCCAGCATCTCCAGGCCCTCCTCGGGGATGGGCGGATCTCCGCGCTCGTCGTCTTTGAGGGTGAATTCCACAAAAGCGTCCAGCGATTGGCCTTCTTCGCAGTACATGCAGTAACGGCGCAGAAAGCTTCCGACAGCCCGGTAACGGCAGATCGCCTCAACGCCGTTGCCGAATACGGTGGCCGGCTTGACGGTCATTGTCGCTTCCTCGACATCGGCGTCAACGAAGTGGGTTGGGATGCCCCTTTTTTCCAATAGCTCGAAAAACAACTTTGATAAGCGAAGCCCCGCCTTTCCGGCCCCGTCGATGGCTAAGCCCACTTGATTGGCGCCGGGGTCAAATACGCCGTTTTCCCCCGTTACGTTGTCTTTGAATTTGAGCAAATAGTTTCCGTTTTCCAGTGCGTAAACATCCTTGGTTTTTCCCTTATAAACCAGCTTCATTGGACCGAACTCCTTTTCAAAATGTGCCCTGGGCTGATCTTGTTCTCCCCTGAAGCGGCCTTTCAGCCGTGGGGGAGATCCCGCCTGCAGGGAGGTGCTCGCTGTTCGAGCCGAAAGCGGGAAGGCGCTGTTCAAAACGAAGACATGAAGGCATAGGGTACTTTCGTTATAGAAGGTTCTCATTCCTGCTGTTGGTGAAAATTGCTTTGCCGGGGGAGTGAAACTGGGTGTCGTGAGAATGAAATTGAGCAATGAATGAAGCCTTTTTTCATTTCCTCCCGGGAGTGAAGAAGGTTTTTGGCGGGACATTATAGAAATCTAAGGTAAAGGCAGGAGTCCGCTGCAGATGCCTGCAGATGGCGGTGAATAGCGGGGAGTGGTCTGCGCCATCTCCAAAAATTGCACCGCTTGCCCTCTTCATGTCCGGTGTGGACCCTGCTCCGGGCAGCCTGCCAGGGCACCTCTGTATTTCCACCGGGTCCGGTTCGCGAATGGGCGGCAGGCCATTGGCGTGGGGAGGTTCTTTGCGTTGTTAAACGATGTGATTTTATAATAATAAGATGTGGTGAAATGTGAAACTGCCTTTTGCCGAAGAACTTTATCGTATCAGCAATGAGCAAAAAACAGAAACTTATATAATCGGGGGCTTCCTCCGCGACCATTTGATGGGTCGAGAAAGCTATGACCTGGACTTGGTGGCGGAGCTGGACCCTCGTTCTGTAGGTATGAGCCTGGCCGATGCTGTGGGGGGAACATACTATGATTTGAACCTGGAGCATGCAACGGCGAGGGTCAACCTCCACTGGGAAGATATTTTTTGGCAGCTGGATATCGGCGCCGTTCGCGGCAGCAGCATCCACGAAGACCTGAAAAAAAGGGATTTTACGGTCAATGCCATGGCCTTGTCCATCGGCGATCTCGTTCGAGAAGCAAACTGGATGGACGGCTTGCTGGATCCGCTTGGTGGAAGGAAAGACCTGGAGAGGAAGCTCGTCCGGGCGACCGGTGAAGAAGCGCTGCTGGAAGATCCTCTGCGGATGCTGCGCGGCATCAGGTTCTCTTCCAAGCTGCAGTTTCAAATAGAAGAGGAAACGCTCCAAATGTTTCGGAAGCACAGAAACCTGCTGGATCGCGTGGCCGGCGAAAGAATAAAAATGGAGTGGGGGAAGCTGCTGGAAAAGGAGTCGGCCGATTATTTTGCGCTGATGAAAGACCTGAACTTCCTGGAGGTTATTTTCCCCGGGCTGGCCAACGCTTTGGAAGAGTCTGCACATTATGCGTCAAGGGGATGGGACCACGCCCTGGCCACCCTCCGCCATCTTGAGCATTTTCTCCACCAACTCCCCTTTCCTGCCGCCTGGCAGGGGCCGCTGGTGCGCTACCTGCAGGAGAAACTGCGGGGGGGGTGGCGGCGGGATCAAATCCTGAAGCTAGCCGCTTTGCTGCAAAATACTTTTATCGATTTCCCTTCCGAAGATATGGATAAACTGGGCGAGACCTATTACGAGGAAGCGGACAAAAAGGCGGAAAAGTTTTTCCGGTATACCCGGCGGCTGCGTTTGAGCAGGCAGGAAAGAAATATAATCCAGTCTCTGGCGTTTTTTTACCTGCACCCGCTTCTGCTTTACAAGAATGCGGACAGAACAGGGCGCACCATTTACAGGTTTTACCGGCAGTTGGGTCGGGAAACGCCGGGAGTGGTTTTGCTTTCCCTGGCCGGCCACTATGCCTCCCTGGATCTTTCTCCCGGCCAGGCCCAGTCCCTCCCTGCCGCTGAAGGGTACCGCAGGTTTGCTTACAACCTCCTCTCCCGCTTCCTGATAAAAGAAAGCAGATACGTGCATCCCCCGTCGCTGGTGACCGGAAACGAAATCATGAGCCTGCTCAATATCGAAGAAAGCCGGCTGGTTGGGCAGATCCTGGAAGTTATTGCCGAAGCCCAGGCGGAAGGGCTGATCGAGAGCAGAGAAGAAGCGTTTAGGCTTGCGGAAGAGGAATACCGGCGGCTCAGTTCCAAAGGTCGGTAAGAGGCCCGGCGGCAGGAGCTGGTGGGAAAGCGGAAACAACAAAAAAGCAGCGAATGCTGCCAGGGGGATGCCGGCTTGAATGACTGCGGCGCGGGGCAAAGGAGGGAGCAACCAGATACTACCACGCAGGGCAGGGGCAGGGCAGAGCCATGCAGCCGTTCTCGAAATCAGGCCTTGGGGAAGTATATGCCTCGGTCTTATGCTGACGAATAGCCAGGCTTCAGTGCTGACGCATGACTTTTAAAATGCAGGCATATCAAGGCTTACAGGGATTGCAGCGAAACAATTTTTCGCGCTTTAGATGCTAACAAAGTCCTGAAATAAAAAGTTTGTAGGCATTTTTCATACTTCAGCACTGGCCAGGCTTATTTTTTTTGGGCTTACTTCTTCCACCGGGATATAATGGATTGAAGGCCATGTTTATGCGTATCAACAGGCGGCGTAATCACCGCTGCATGCAGGCAGTTTACAGTAAACGGGTTGATAAAGAGCCAGGGCAGTGTAAAGTATCTTTACGCGGCCGCTGTGACGAAGGGGTGTACACGGAAGTAAAGATGTGACTTAAGGACTGGACCCGCCTGGGCCGTGCCGAAGCGGCAGTACATGAAATCGAGAAGGGGGACTTTTAAAGGGCCGGGCAAGGGGATGCCGCCAGCGGCTCAAGACCGGCTGCTGCTCTTCCCTCCCCATTTTGCCACCACCAGGAACCCGGCGGCCGTCAGGATAACGGCCGTAAGGGTGAGCTCCTCAGGGAAGAGGGCCCGTCCCGAGCCGAGTATTAAACCGGCCACGAAAAAGGAAAAAAATGACCTGGAGCGGTGAAAGAGTTTGAGCACAAGTCCGGGCAGGCCGAGGAGTCCGCCGATGCAGCCGGCGCCAAAAAAGAGTAGGGGAAAGGCTTCCATCTGCCTCAGGTATAAGAGGAGGTCCCCGTAGACGCCCAGCACGATCAACACGGCGCTTCCCGATATGCCCGGGATCAGCATGGTTGAACTGGCGATAACCCCGGCCAGCAAGAGAAAGACGTACGAGGAAGTGTCGCCCGCAGGGTGAACGGACGGGGGCTCAATGCCCAGTGTCCACCCCAATGCCGCCCCTGCCAGCAAAAAGAGGAATTTTGAGGTGAGGGGCAGCGATTTTTCCCGGAGGGCGTTGTTTTCCTTCAACAGCAGCGGCGCCGACCCCCAGAGGGCCCCCAGGATGAGCGGCAATGTGTAGGTGGGCTGCTTTTCAAAAAAGTACCCCATGAGCATCACGCTCGAGGCCACTCCAATTACGGCACCCATTCCCAGGCCGGCGTAAGGCTTGAGATTTAAGCTGGCGAAGTCGCGCAGCACTTTTTTGTAGATGCCCAGAATGAGAAAAGCCGTTCCACCGCTCATGCCGGGCAGCACGATAAAAACTCCCAAAAAAATGCCCTGCAGCAGTTTTTTTAGCAACCGGTGTCACTTCCCCACTTTTTAAAACATCCTTCGTATCGTGCAGAGAACTCTGTTATCCCCCTTATTTTCCATGTTCGCCGCGGGATACCCTTCTCTTGTTTGACAAAAAGGAGATATTATTATAGATTTAAAAAGTAAGAACTGCCGCGCTGCCTTTTGCAGCGTGCTCGGCGGCTCAGTCCAGCCGGCGGGGGCAGTTTTGCAGCGAGCATTTATCGCTGCCGCGGGTGGTGGGGATTGGAGCGTAAGAAACGACGGGCCGGCGGGAGCGGCGGGCACGCGGAAAACAGTCTTGCACAGGGGCCGGCCGCCTTGATATTACTCCAAAATGAGGAGGACGATCATCTTGGAAGCAGTTAAAAAAGCACTGCGCGAAAACGCACCGGAAGGCAAAATTCCCTGTATTATGGCCTTTAAAATTGCCCGCGAATACAACTGCTCTGTGGCGGAAGTGGGAAGCTGGTGCAATGAGCTGAAAATAAAGATCGTTAACTGCCAGCTGGGCTGTTTTTGATTCGGGGTCGAAATCTCGCACGGCACTGCAGTGCCCCCCGTCAACCCGGCCCCGCTGCCGGTTCGGGAGCGTCGAACCAGGCAGGGCTTTTGAACGATATTTATGATTGATGCCGGGGCTTGCAAACCGGGTGGTACGGTTCCGGCAGCCGGGGAGAGAAGCCCCTGGGAACGGCGCCCGCGGTTGCCGCGGGGGCGGGCGCAGGAGAAATCGCTGCAGGGTTGTCCCCCTGCAGCGAAAGACTGCAGTCATCGCAGTGATGAAGCCGGTTTAAGCGTTACCGGGGCGAAGCGGAGGTCCGAAGGGAAGGCGGTGGTGCCGTCCCTTATGGCCATGGAAGAGAGATGATATTTTTCTCTGGAGGCGTACTTTCTTTTTTGCCCGGGATGAACAGAGTTTTCCAGGCATTCGGTGTCGCGGCTGATGTGCTTTCTTGCCATGTAACGGGGTGAATAGGGGTGAATTGGAAAAGTTGTTAACTGTGCTCAATGTCGAAGAGGCCAGGGGCCGTATTGTTGAGGTCCTGGAGGCAAAGCGAACGGCTGTGGAAGCGGTTGCCCTGGGAGAAGCGGCAGGGCGGGTGACGGCGGAGGACATCAAGGCTCCCGAGAAGCTCCCCCCTTTCCCCCGTTCTACCATGGATGGCTTTGCCGTTCGCTCGGCCGATACGTTCGGCGCTTCGGAAAGCATGCCGGCCCTCCTCTATTTAAAAGGGGAGGTGTTTATGGGGCAGGAACCGCCGGGCGGCATCGGCCCGGGAGAAGCCATGGTCATACCCACGGGCGGCATACTTCCGCCCGGCAGTGACAGCGTGGTTATGCTGGAATACTGTGACCTGATGGGCGGGGAGGTAGCGGTCTACCGCCCCGCAGCCCCTTATGAAAACATTCTCCGCGCCGGGGAAGACTTCCAGGAAAAAGACCTGCTTTTCCCCCCGGGGCACAGGTTGCGGCCCCAGGACGTGGGCATACTGGCTGCCCTGGGGGTTCAAAAGGTCAAGGCATACGCGAAACCCAGGGTGCACATCTTTTCCACCGGCGACGAGGTGGTGGATTACCGCGAGGAAGCAGGGCCTGCGCAGATCCGCGATGTCAACGGCCCGATGCTCGCTGCCCAGGTTCAGGAATGCGGCGGGGAACCCTGTTACGGGGGGATCATACCGGACAGGCGGCAGGACCTGCACGAACAGGTGCTCTCCTCGCTGCGGGGCGCTGATTTGATCCTTGTGTCCGGGGGGAGCTCGGTGGGCAGCCGGGACGTGACGATGCAGGTGATCGATGATCTCCCGGAAGGCGGCATCCTGTTTCACGGTGTTTCCATGCGTCCGGGAAAACCGATGATTTTCGGGATGGGCGGGGGCATCCCCGTCTTCGGCCTCTCCGGCAACCCCGTTTCTGCGAAATTTAGCTTCATCCTCTTTGTGGTTCCGGTTTTGCGTTTGCTGCAGGGCCTTTCTCCGCTGCCCAAATATAAGCCTTACCTGGAGGCGTGTCTCAGCACCAACTTTTCCTCGCCAGGGGGAAGAGAAGACTACGTCAGGGTGGCGCTCTATGAAGAAACCTCGGCCGAAGGGGAGAAAACCCTCTGGGCCAGGCCCGTTTTCGGCGGCCCGGGTCTTCTCCGCACGGCGGTGAGGGCTGACGGCTATTTTGTCATCCACCGCGATGCGGAGGGGCTGCCTGCGGGGGCCAAAGTTAACGTGTATCTTTTCAGTGCGGGAGGCTAAAGAAAGGATTTGGAACGCAAAATATATCTCAGCAACACGCCATTAAACAGCGCACGCGAGCTTTTTTGGCAAGAAGCGGCAAAAAAAATGGAAAAAGAGACGTTCGATACGACTGCAGCGTGCGGGAGGATCACGGCCGGGCCGGTTTGGGCCCGTTTTTCTTCACCCCACTATCACGCTTCCGCCATGGACGGGGTGGCGGTAAAATCCTCCGATACGTTTGGCGCCGTCCCCACTTCTCCCCGTCGGCTGAGGCTGGAGGAAAATGCATTTTATGTCGATACCGGCGGCCCTCTGCCCCCGGGATGTGATGCGGTCATCATGATCGAAAACGTTTACTTCCCCCGCGAGGAAACTCCCGAAGTGATTGAAATTCGGGAGGCGGCAACACCCTGGCAGCACGTGCGCACCATCGGCGAGGACATCGTGGCTACCGAGATGATCCTCCCCGCTTACCACCGCATCAGGCCCTGTGACATGGGGGCGCTGCTCGGCGGGGGGGTGTTTCAGGTGGAGGTGCTGAAGAAGCCTCGGGTGGCGATTATCCCTACGGGGAAAGAGCTGGTTTCTCCAGGCACAGACCCCGCCCCCGGAGAGATTATCGATTCGAACACCTGGACCTTTGCTGCGGCTGTCCAGGAATGGGGGGGCGAGCCGATTTCCTTTCCCATTACGAGAGATGACCCGCAGAAGCTCGAGAGTGCCTTGCGGGAGGCGGCCTCTAAAGCGGATCTGATCCTGATCAGTGCCGGATCCTCGGCCGGCCGGCGCGACTACACCCACGACGTGCTGAACCAGGCAGGGAGGGTTTTTGTTCACGGCGTAGCCATGAAGCCCGGAAAACCGGTTATTTTGGGAGCCTTTGATAAGGTCCCCGTGGTCGGTGTTCCCGGCTACCCCGTGGCGGCCTACATGGTGCTGGAGCTGTTTGTTTACCCCCTGCTGTGCCGGTGGCAGGAGATCCACCCCGCGAAACGGGAGACCCTCAAGGTGCACATGTCCCGGCGCGTGCTCTCTTCCCTGAAAGAAGAAGAATTTTTGCGCCTCAAGCTGGGTAAGGTGGAAGGCCGCTTCGTGGCTGCACCGCTGCCCCGGGGATCCGGTGTGACCATGTCCCTGGTACGGGCCGACGGGGTGGCCGCTATTCCGCAGGACAGGGAAGGCGTAGAGGCGGGCGAGGAGATAGAAGTTGCGCTCTGGAAACCCAAGCGCGAAATCGAAAACACCATCGTCTGCCTGGGCAGCCACGACTTGAGCCTGGATGTGCTGTCCGATCACCTGGGCAGGAAGCAAAAAGACTGTTTTTTCTCCTCGGCCAACCTGGGCAGCATGGGGGGGATCATGGCTTTGAAGAGGAAAGAGGCCCACCTGGCGGGAATGCACCTCCTGGATCCCGAGAGCGGCCGCTATAACGTTCCCTACCTGGAGCGCTACCTGTCCGGAGAACCCCTGCATCTTGTCCACCTGGCCCAGAGGGATTTGGGCCTGATCGTGTCCCCCGGCAACCCCCTGGGGATCGAGAGCATGGAAGACCTCTGCCGGGAAGAGGTGGTCTTCGTGAACCGGCAGAAGGGGGCCGGAACCCGGATTTACCTGGACTATGTTTTGCGGGAGAAGGGGATCGACCCGGCGGAGATCAAGGGCTACCACCGGGAAGAATATAACCACCTGGCGGTCGCTGCCGCTGTGGCTGCGGGCAGCGCCCAGGCCGGCCTGGGAATCAGTGCTGCAGCCAAGGCGCTGGGCATGGTGTTTATCCCCCTGGCCCAGGAATCCTATCAGCTGGCGATCGCGGGTTCTTTTTTCCAAACCCCCCGCTGCCGGCTGCTTCTGGAAGTAATCGCTTCTGAAGAGTTTCGAGGGGAAATCGAAGCCCTGGGGGGATATGGCCTTGCCCGCAGCGGCGAACTTGTTTGGCAGTCGTTGGAGACCCAATATTAATCTGGAGTGAATGAAGGATGGAAAAAGAAGTGAAAAGGTTTCATGAGATCAAGGTTTCCGTGCTGACGGTCAGCGATCGGGGGCACCGCGGCGAACGTGAAGATCAGAGCGGTGCGGTGATCCTGGAAGTCGTGGATTCAAACGGCTGGGAGCTTCTCCATTACTCCGTTTTGCCGGATGAAAGAGAAACCATCAAGAACGAGCTGATGCGCCTCGCCGATGAAGTGGGCTCAGACATCATTTTCACCACGGGCGGAACCGGCCTCGCACCAAGGGATATCACCCCCGACGCCACCCTGGAAGTGATCTCCCGGGAAGTCCCGGGCATGGCGGAGGAGATGCGCAGGGAAAGCCGCAAAAAAACCCCTCATGCCATGCTTTCCAGGGCGGTTTGTGGAGTGCGGGGGAAGACGCTCATCATCAACTTCCCCGGAAGCCCCCAGGCCGTCAGAGAGGGCATGGACGTCATTTTGACCGTTCTTCCCCATGCCGTGGAGCTGTTAAAGGGAGAGGTGTCAGACTGCGGCCGATAAAGTGCAGCGCTTCGGGGCCGGTCTTCCCGCATGTTTTTCGGAAGCGAATATCCGAACCGCATTCGATGGTGCCTTCCCGCCCTCTCCGCCTGCTGTTAAGGCGAGGGAAGGGACAAGACAAGCGCCGCCGCTTCCTGGCCGGCAGCCGCTTCCAGGCAAGACGAGAGCTGTCACTTCTTGACCGGTAGTTTCTGCCAGAGAAGTCGAGAACCGTCACTTTTTGCCTTTTTGCCCGCTGCCCCGCTTGCTGCCATTCACCGGCTTTAAGCCGGCTCTGTGGGCCTGCTGTTGAAGGCGGGCTTGTGACATCATTATTTGCCCTGGAAGTAACCTCCAGGCAAGCCGGGCACTGCCACTTTTTTGCCCGGTAATTTCTGCCAGGCAAGCCAGGCACCGCCAATTCTCACCTCACTTTTTGCCCTACTTTTTGCCTTTTTGCCCGCTGCCCCAGGGCAGGGAGGGAGGGGGGAGAGCCTCTCCGCACACCGCCGGCATGAATCGGGCCTTCAAAGCGAGCAATTTGAAGCAAATCAAAATATTATTGAGCTAATTGCCATATAACGTCAAATTAATTTTATTTCCCCTTTATTTCAGGCGCTATTCTGGCTTGCTTCAGGACCTAAGTTGCCTGTAATATATCTATAGTTGTTTAGCACTCACCTAAATAGAGTGCTAACAAGCCTGGAACCAAACAAAAATACATAAAGGAGGAGGTAAGGATATGAAGCTGAAGCCTTTGGGAGATCGGGTCGTTTTAAAAGTGCTGGAGCAGGAGGAAAAAACGGAGAGCGGTATTGTCCTGCCCGACAAGGCCAAGGAGCGCCCCCAGGAGGGCGAAGTGAAGGCGGTCGGACCGGGCAAGGTGCTGGATGACGGAACAAAAGCCCCCATGGATGTGAAAGTGGGCGACCGGGTGGTGTTTTCAAAGTTTGCCGGCTCAGAAATAAAAGTGGACGGCGAGGAATACTTGATCGTCCGGCAGGACGATATCCTGGCTGTTTATGAACAATAAACACAGAGGTTTTGCCAACTTTTTTCGACGCATAGATAATAATATAATTTCTAACAAATGGTAATCCTGGGAAGGCAGGGAAAAGCTGTTTTAGTCATGAGCGG
>PWTK01000022.1 GCA_003563895.1 Syntrophomonadaceae bacterium | reverse complement strand
TTTTAAAATACAGGCATATCAAGGCTTACAGGGATTGCAGCCAAACAACTTTTCGCGCCATTTTTCTAACAAAGTTTTGAAATATAAAGGGTTTGAAGCATTTTTCATGCGTCAGCCCTGGCTGCTGCCCGGAATTCTTGACAAGAAAGATTTCCCTCATATATAATTAGGCATAGTTTTAATGGGGTGGTGTGTATGACGAGGATTCACCTGTCCGATTTAAAAAAAGCGGGAGGGGCTTTTAAGCTTTATTGTTTTCAAGCGGAGTTGAATCATATTGGTCTCTACAGTCCGCGTAACGGGAATGCCCTGATGGACGTTTGCCTGGAAGCGGCCTATATCCGTTCCCGGGCCATCGTGAAAGGTTCATGGAAAGTCTCGCTGGAAGGTGACTGCAGTCGCTGCCTGGACCCGGTTACATTTGGCCTGGAGTCGAATATCTATGAAGAGTTCAGGCATCTTGGAGAGTCTGGAGAGCCGCAAGACTATGTTGCAGTTCCCGGAGAAGACGAGGACCAGTTCGTTTTTAGCGGGGAAATGCTGGAGCTCAGTGAATACCTGAGGCAGTCTTTTATCATGTCTGAGCCCTTGAAGATTCTTTGCCGGGAGGATTGTCGGGGCCTCTGCACGGTTTGCGGGAAAAACAAGAACAAGGTGTCCTGCAGTTGTGATGAAGCAGTAATCGATCCCCGCTGGGCCCAGTTGCAGAAAATTAGATAGCCGGGATTTAGAAGAAATAATGATCGCCGGCAGCAGCTTTGAGGGCAACCTGTTTTTAGCAGGGCATTATTTCTGCGACGAAAAGGCATGAAGACCGGCCGGTTTTCGTTCATCCGATGAAGGAGGTGTGGAAAAGGTGGCCGTACCCAAGAAAAGAACTTCAAAAATGCGAAAAAATAAACGCAGATCACACGTGAAACTTACGGTTCCAGGGTTAGTGGAATGTCCCCAGTGTCATGAAGCGAAGCTTCCTCATCGCATATGCCGCCACTGCGGGTATTATAAAGGAAAAGAAGTGACCAAGTAAATTTTTTTGCGTTTCGGCCTGGGTTAACTTCAGTTAACCCGGGAATTTGTTTTTATTCCAAGTTTTTACTCCTGTAGTCAGAGGAGATGGGGAGTTATGGTACGCGTAGCTGTAGATGCCATGGGAGGAGATCATGCTCCCGCCGAGATTGTTAAAGGAGTACTGGCTGCTCTGGAAAGAAAAGAAGATCTTGAAATATTGCTGGTCGGCAATGAAGAAACCATTCAAGAAACCCTGGGCCGACAAGGAAACTCCCCGAGGGTTAAAGTTGTCCACGCAGATGAAGTGATCGGAAATGAGGAAGACCCGGGCCTTGCTATACGGCGCAAAAAGGGCGCTTCCATGGTCATGGCGATGCAATTGGTCCGCCAGGGGGAAGCAGATGCGGTGTTAAGTGCAGGGAACACCGGGGCGCTGATGGCCGGAGGACTTCTTTTCCTGGGCCGCATCAGTGGGATCAAGCGGCCGGCCCTGCTATCGGTTTTTCCCACTTTTGAAGGAGAGGGCATGGCTGTTCTTGATGTGGGGGCGAACATGGATGCCAGGCCTGAGCACATGTTTCAATACGCCCTCATGGGGCAGATATACGCCAGGGAAGTCATGGGAAAAGAATTGCCTCGCGTGGCACTGCTAAATGTCGGCAGTGAGGAAAATAAGGGAAACCACTGTGCAAGAACCTCTTATCAGATGATTAAGGATAACTTAGATCAGTTTATGGGCAACATAGAAGCCAAGGAAATATTTCAAAACGTAACCGATGTGCTGGTCTGTGATGGTTTTGTTGGAAATGTCCTGCTTAAAACGATTGAGGGTGTTTCCAGAGACCTTTTTGCGTTTTTGAAAGAAGAGATTCAGAAGGATTTCAAAGCCCGCCTCGCTTCAACCATGCTCTACTCCGTGTTTCGCAGGGCTCGCGCCAGCCTGGACGAGTCGGAATACGGAGGAGCGTTGCTGATCGGGGTAAAGGGCGCTTGCATTAAGTGCCACGGCGCCTCTCAAAGCAAAGCGATCATGCACGCGCTGACCAATCAGGCCTATCCAATCGTGCACAACCGCACCAATGAAAAAATCGAACATGCTTTGAGGATGAACGCGTAAGAGAGGATGTGTTGTCATTGTCTTCGGGCAAGGTAGCGGGAATTATTTCTACAGGAAGAGCTCTTCCCGTGGGGAAGATAACCAATTTTGACCTGGAAGAGATCGTGGAGACCAGTGATGAGTGGATAAGCAGCCGCACAGGGGTCAAAGAAAGAAGAATGATGATCAGGGAGGAAACCAACTCGTCCCTGTCGACCGCTGCTTCTCAAATTGCCCTGGAGCGAGCCGGTGTAAAACCCGAAGAAGTTGATCTCCTGATCGTGGCTACGGTGACACCGGACCAACCTCTACCATCCACTTCCTGCCTTGTGCAGGCTCACCTGGGCGCAAGCAATGCTGCCGTGTTCGACGTCGTGGCAGGCTGTACAGGATTTTTGTATGGTCTTCACGTGGCCGACCAGTTTATCAGGACGGGTGCCGCCAGGAATATCCTCCTGGTAGGGGTTGACACCCTTACCCCCGTTATCGACTGGCAGGATCGGAATACCTGTGTGCTTTTTGGTGACGGGGCAGGAGCCGTGGTCATCCAGCCCGTGGAAAAAGAGCGGGGAGTACTGGCCTCAAAAATGTTTTCCGATGGCAACCAGGCCGGCCTCCTCTACATTCCAGCCGGCGGCACCAGCGCACCTGCCAACCATTTGACCGTGGAGAACAGGATGCACTACGTTAAAATGAACGGTCCCGAAATTTTTAAGTTTGCCGTAAAGGTTATGGCCGAATCAACATTGAAGGTGCTTGACATGTGCGGGAAGAAGCCGGCCGATCTGGACTTCCTGGTGCCGCACCAGGCCAACATTCGCATTATTGAATCCGCCTGCAAAAAATTGGGTCTGAGCATGGAACAGGTGCTGGTGAATATTGACCGCTACGGCAATATGTCATCAGCTTCGGTGCCGGTTGCCCTGGATGAAGCTGTGGAGGAAGGAAAGTTTAAACCTGGAGACCTGGTAGGCCTGGTGGCATTTGGAGCCGGTCTTACCTGGGGCGCCTCCATTTTGCACTGGTACGGTTAACGGCTGGAGGAGGGTGGATATCGTTGACAAAAATTGCATTTCTTTTTCCAGGCCAGGGAGCCCAGTATGTCGGGATGGGCAGGGATTTTGCCGAACACTATCCCGAAGCACGGCAAGTTTTCGAAGAAGCTGACGAGCGGCTGGGTTACAGGTTGAGCGAGATCATTTTTGAGGGCCGGGAGGAAGAGCTGCGCAAAACGGAACGAACGCAGCCGGCCATCCTGGCTGCCACCATAGCCACCTTGAAAGTTCTAGAAAATAATGGCATCAGGCCGGCGGCGGTTGCCGGATTGAGCCTTGGTGAATACAGCGCCCTGGTATGCGCCGGGGCGATGGAATACAGTGATGCGCTGCCGGTTGTTCAGAAAAGGGCAAAGTACATGCAGGAAGCGGTTCCCCTTGGCCAAGGGGGGATGGCGGCCGTCCTGGGGCTTGAACACGAGGAGGTGTTGAAGCTTTGCCGCCAGAGCCAGGCCCATGGCTGTGCAGAACCGGCAAACTACAACTGCCCGCGCCAGGTGGTGGTTGCCGGGCACAGGGAGGCCCTGGAGGAGGTTTGCCGTCTGAGCAGGGAAAAGGGAGCCAGGGCGGTCATGCTCTCTGTGAGTGCACCGTTCCACTGCCGGCTGCAGAAACCTGTGGAGGATAAAATGGCTGCTGTGCTTGAAGAAATAACGCTTAATCGTCCGGAGGTGCCATTCGTGGCAAATGCCAGCGGGCAATACCTGAGTGACCCCTCCGAAATTAAATTATCCCTGGTCAAACAGGTTTCCCATCCTGTTTTATGGGAGGATTCCATGAGGCTTTTGTTGAAAGATGGCATTGATTTCTTTGTTGAAGTGGGTCCTGGCAGGACGTTGACCGCCTTCATGAAGAAAATTGACAAGAACGTTCAGGCGTTACACGTCGAAGACCTGGAAACCCACGAACGGTTTTTACGGCACCTGGAGGAGGGATAGAAGGTGAGCTTAGAGGGAAAAGTGGCCCTGGTAACAGGTGGATCAAGGGGGCTGGGACGTGAAATATCACTGGCCCTGGCAAAGACCGGGGCAGCGGTGGCGGTCAATTATGCTTCACAGCACGAAGCGGCCCGGGAAGTGGTGCAGGAAATCGAGTCTTCAGGGGGAAAAGGACACCTGTTCCAGGCGGATGTGACGTCCTTTGAAGAATGTGAGAAGATGATAAAAGCTGTACTTGATCATTTCGGTAGAATTGATATACTAGTCAATAATGCAGGCATTCGCAAGGACAACATCCTGGCCCGGATGAAAGAAGAGGACTGGGACAGTGTTGTTGATACAAACTTAAAGGGAACCTACAACTGCTGCAAGGCCGCGTTGAAACCCCTCCTGAAACAAAAAAGCGGCGGCCGCATTATCAACATGGCCTCCATTGCCGGGCTGGTGGGAAACAGCGGCCAGTGCAACTATGCTGCAGCGAAAGCCGGTGTGATTGCTTTCACAAAGTCTCTCGCCAGGGAAGTCGGAAAACGAGATATTACGGTGAATGCCATTGCCCCCGGTTTTATTGAAACGGAAATGACCCGGGAGATGCCGCATGAGCTGAAGGAGAAAGCAATCGCTTCCATCGCCCAGGAGCGATTCGGCAAACCGGAAGAGGTGGCTGAAGTTGTGTTGTTTTTGGCGCAAGGCGCCGAATACATTACCGGAACAGTAATCTGCATAGACGGTGGGCTTGCACTCTAGCCGCACGTATCAAACATTCAAGACCAGCTGTAATAACTGGAGGGAGGTGAAGTAGGCGTGGAGATTTTTGAAAAGGTCAAGTCATTAATTTCGGAGCAGCTTGACGTGGAAGAAGAGAAAATCACCCTTGAGACTACTTTCGAGGATATTGACGCAGATTCACTGGATGTAGTGGAGCTGGTCATGGCCCTGGAAGAAGAATTTAACCTGGAAATCGCTGATGAAGAGGTGGAACAAATTAAGACCGTAGGCGATATCATTAATTACATAGAGAAGCAAATATCTTAGCCAAAAAAGGGGCCCTGCTCGCTTTGTTGCAGGGCTCTTAAGAAGGTCATATAGATGAACTGTGCAATCAGGTGAGGTGAAATGAGTGTTAAACAGAGTAGTCGTAACAGGAGTCGGCTCAGTAACACCCATCGGCGTGGGGAACGAAGAGTACTGGAAAAGTTTGATTGGAGGAAAAAGCGGTACCAGATCAATTGAACACCTGAAGGAGTTCCCGACCCATATTGCCGCGGTGGTAAACGATTTCGAGCCCCAGGATTATATGGAAAAGCGCGATGTTAAAAAGATGGACCGTTTTACACATTTTGCGCAGGCGGCTGCTGAGATGGCCATACAGGACGCCGAATTAAACCTGGAACGCGAAGACCGGGAAAGAATTGGTGTTATCGTCGGATCGGGCATCGGCGGGCTCGATACCATTGAAAAGCAGTTCAAGATCTTGCTGGCCAAGGGACCGAGACGAGTAAGCCCTTATCTTGTACCGATGCTTATAGCCAACATGGCTTCCGGCTACATTTCCATCACCCACGGCTTGAAAGGCCCCAACTCAGCGCACGTGACCGCCTGTGCCAGCGGAGCGCATTCCATAGGAGAAGCCTTCCGCATTTTGCAGCGGAATGAAGCGGACATCATGATTGCCGGCGGGGCTGAAGCTCCTGTTACGTCTATCGCTTTTGCCGGATTTTGTGCGGCAAGGGCGTTATCTACCCGCAATGATGAGCCGGAAAGGGCGTCCAGGCCCTTTGACCTCGATCGCGATGGTTTTGTGATGGGAGAAGGGGCAGGGGTGTTGATCCTGGAAACCCTGGAACATGCCGAGGCAAGAGGGGCTTCCATATATGCCGAAGTTGTCGGTTACGGGATGTCGGGAGACGGTTATCACATCACCGCACCGGATCCCGACGGGCAGGGCGCGTACCTCTGCATGCAGCGAGCGCTTCTTGACTCCGGGCTTTCCTCTGAGGACGTGGATTACATAAATGCCCACGGTACCTCAACAGAATACAACGACCGCATTGAGACCCTGGCCATTAAAAGGCTGTTTAAAGAGCACGCCTACAAACTGGCCGTCAGTTCAACCAAGTCCATGATCGGCCACCTTTTAGGGGCCGCCGCCGGGGTTGAGCTGGTGGCGACGCTGCTTTCCATCAAAAACAGCATCATCACGCCTACCATCAACTACGAGAAGCCCGATCCGGAGTGCGACTTGGACTACGTGCCGAATGAGGCAAGAAGCCGGGAAGTCAAGGTGGCCATGTCCAATTCCTTCGGTTTTGGCGGCACCAACGCCTGCCTGGTTGTAAAGGCACCGTAAGTGGGGCGTTTCTTCTGATGTCTTCGTCCAATGCAGCAATTGCAAATATGTTGCGGGGGATAGGTTGGCCCGTTCAAAACCTCGAACTGTATGTTGAGGCGCTGACCCATTCTTCTTACGCTTACGAGAGAGGGATCAGCAGCAACGAGAGGTTGGAGTTTTTGGGCGATGCCGTGCTGGGACTGGTAATTTCAGAATATTTTTTTAAGGCCTTTCCACATTCACCAGAGGGGAGGTTGACCCTTCTCCGACATCACGTGGTGAATGAAGCTACGCTGGCCCGCCTGGCCAGAAAAATGGAGCTGGGACATTACCTGCGGTTGGGCAAGGGAGAAGCAGCCAGCGGCGGAGCCGGGAAGAAATCCCTGCTGGCCGATGCGCTGGAGTCTCTCGTTGGCGCTTTGTTTGTAGACCTGGGATACGAAGAGACCAGGCATCGCATTATCGAGCTGTTCCGCCCCGTGCTCCATTCCATTAGTGAAGGGAAGTACCCATCGCTGGATTTTAAGACGATTTTGCAGGAAGCGTTCCAGTTAGATGAAGGGAAAACGCCCGTTTACAGGATTGTTTCCGAGAGCGGGCCTGCCCACGATAAAACGTTCGAGGCGGTTGTGCTGGTGGATAACAGAAAGATTGGAAAGGGCAGCGGAAAGAGCAAGAAGGAGGCCGAACAATCAGCGGCTAAAGCGGCATGGGAATCCATGAATGAAATGGACGACAGCTTGCCGGCAGAGTAAGGCTTTCCTATACCACCTTAAGCACACTGTTTCACCCCCCTCGGAAAGCGGCCGCAAGCCCGATATGGAAAAGTTGCTGCAGCCTTTGCAGGTATTGATGTTTTGCCAGTGATTTCAGAAAAGCGTTTAAACCATTAGTTTAAACCATTATAGGAGGAAAAGATATCCAATGGAAGTCCTTAAAGTGTCAATGAATTCCAAGCCGAAGTCGGTTGCAGGAGCGTTGGCGGCTGTCATCAGGAAGAGCGGAGCAGTTGAGCTGCAGGCGGTAGGAGCGGGGGCAGTTAACCAGGCGGTCAAAGCGATCGCCATCACAAGGGGTTACGTGGCCCCCAACGGGATAGATTTGGTATCCACCCCCGCCTTTGTTGAGATCCAGATCGACGGAGAAGAGCGAACAGCGATCAAGTTTCTGGTAGAACCGAGATAATATCATGTGCAGGCCGGTTTTAAACAGCGAAGCTACCTGTAACCCAAGCAGGTAGCTTTGTGGAGTTTGCCGGCAAATAATGCGGGTATCAGCATAAAATAAGGGTGGGCGCCGAAATGTATTTGAAGTGTCTCGAAGTGACGGGCTTTAAATCCTTTCCGGAAAAACTGGAGTTGAGGTTTTCCCCGGGGGTTACGGCGGTGATAGGCCCCAATGGCTGTGGAAAAAGCAACCTGCTGGACGCGGTTCGCTGGGTGTTGGGTGAGCAGAGCCCCCGGATACTCCGGGGCAGCAGGATGGAAGAGTTAATCTTCAGCGGCTCGGCCGGGCGCAAGGCGATGAATTATGCCGAAGTAAAACTCACCCTGGACGAAGCGGAAAATCACCTGCCGGTGGAGTATAAAGAGGTGATTATTACGCGGAGGCTTTACCGTTCTGGTGAAGGGGAATATTTTTTGAACAATACGCCCTGCCGTTTGAAAGACATCTACGAACTGTTTTGGGATACCGGTATCGGAAGAGAAACCTATTCCCTCATCGGGCAGGGGCGCATTGAACAGTTGATCAATGCCAGGCCCGAGGACAACCGCGAGTTGTTGGAAGAGGCGGCCGAAGTTCACAAGTATAAACAGCGCAAAAAAGAGGCCCTTTCCAGGATGGAAGAAGTGAATCGGAACCTCGTCCGCATAGAGGACCTGCTGGGAGACTTGAGAGAACGGGAGCTATCTTTAAAAGGTGAGGTTTCTCGAGCCTATCGCTACAAGGAATTGCTTCAGGCTTATCGGCGTGCGGAAAAGGGGCTTCTGTCCCGGCAGTGGTGGGAAAAGAATTTACTGTTGGAAGGGATCCGCAGCAGCCTGGATGAAGCAGGAGCTGCGCTGGAAGAAAGAAAAAGACAGCTGGATGATTTGCATCTGAACATGGAACAGGTCCGCCCCAAAGTTGACAGCAAAAGGAAAGATATGGAAGCAGCTGAACGAAAACTCCGCGAGGAAAAGGACCAAAATGAAAAGAGAATGCACAGGCTGCTGTTGCTTCGAGAGCAGGAACGCAGCGTAAATGAAAAAATTGCCTACAAGGCGCAATCGCACAGTGAGATAACAGAACGACTCTCCGGCCTGGAGGACTCGATTGCGGACCAGGAGTCCCAGTTAAAAGGAATCCACAAAGAACAGGAACACATTGCCGGCAGCGTTTCTTCACTGCAGGAGCAGCTGGCGTTACTTTCTCGCAGCGAACTTCTCCAGCAGTTGGAAGAACTTCGGCACCAGGCGGAGCAGCGGAAATCCTGTAAGGCTGCTGCGGAGCAATCGTTGAAAGACCGCCGGCAGAGGGCAGAGGAGGTGCGGTCCCGCAGGGTAGAACTCCAGGAAAAGCTGGAAACGGCGCGCAGCGATTTTTCCCGGACCGAGGGAAGGAGAAACACCCTTTCGCTGCAAGTGGGAGAAAAAGAACGGGAGAGAGAAAGGTTGGAAGAAGATCTCTTCTCATGGCGCGAACGGCTCAAAGATTTTCAGAAAGAGGCGAAACGCGAAAACGAGGACTGCCATCGGCGGGCCAGGGAGCTGGAACAAAAAAAGGCCCGCCTCAAGTCCCTAAAAGACAGCCAGGAAGAAATGAGTGACTATTCCGGCGGCGTCAAGACCATCATGCAGGCAGCAAAAGAGGATAATGGGCTGGCCGGTGTCCATGGGCCGGTAGCAGAGCTCATTCAGGTCCCCCAAAGGTTCGAAAGGGCGATTGATACGGCTCTTGGCAGCGCACTCCAGCACATCGTAACGGAAGACGATGGATGCGCGCGCAATGCTATCGGGCTGCTGAAAGAGAAAAAGGCCGGTCGGGCCACCCTGCTCCCGTTAAACCTGCTCCGTCCCATTTTGAAAACAGATCTGGCCCCTGCATCAAGGGATGGGCTTCTCGGAAGAGCCCACGAACTGGTGGCAATAGACCCGCGGTTTCATAAAGTGGTGGAATACCTCCTGGGAAATGTGCTGGTGGCGGAAACGCTGGAGAGCGCTGTTGAGCTGATTCGAAGCACCCGCTCCGGTTGGAAAATCGTCACGCTGGACGGCGAGATGATTTCTCCGGGAGGAGCCATGTCGGGTGGGTATCACTCCCGGGAAAGAACGGGAATACTGAGCCGTAAGAGAGAATTAAAAAATCTGGAAGCAGAGACAGGCTCATTACAGGTAAGTCTTGCAGCTGCCGAAGATTCGCGGAAACAGCTGGAAGAAAAGATCGCCCGGCTTGAATCTTTTCTGAAAAAAAAGGAAGAGGAACTGGTTGGCTTGGAAAAGGAAGCATACAGCCTGGAGAGGGAACTGGAAAGGATTGACCTGGAAAAAAAGAGGGCAGGGGATGGAATAGAAAACCTGGAAAGGGAAATCACGCACCTGCAGCGCCATTACAACGAAATAATGGAAAACTGTGCACAGCTGGAAAACGAGCTGGGTGTTTTTGAGGGGGAGATCAAGGAACTGCAGCAAGAGCAGCAGGGGCTCGGTGAGGAGATAAGGGATAACGAAGAAAGATACAGGCAGCTGGAAAAAGAGCTCATTGAGGCCCGGGTCAGGTTTTCTTCTCTTCAAGAAAAGGAAAGCTCGCTGCAGGAGACGTACCGCAGGCAGCTGCTTGAAAAAGATCGGCTGGACTCTTTGAAGGATGAATCATCGCGAGAAAAAGAAAGGTTAAAAAAGGAACTGGAACGGATCCGGGCAGAGAAAGAAGAGCTGGAGAGGCAAGAGGAAGTCGGAAGCGGGGAAATCGAGCGGCTCGAAGAAAGGGTGAAAGGGCTCAAGAACGAACTGGAGGCACTCGAAGAGGAAGAACAGGGTGTCAGGTGGGAAATAGAAAAAAAGAAAAAACAGCTGGAACGTTACCGCAGGCGCCAGCAGGAGCTGGATATTGAGCAGGTGCGTGCGGCTGAAGGCGAAAAGTACCTGCGGCAGCAGCTGGGGGAAAAATACGGCTTGCAGCCGGGAAAAGAGCTTTCTAAGGCTTTCATGGCGTCGCTGGAAGATGAAAAAACCCTGGAAGAAGAAAAAGGGCGCTGTGGGCGGGAGCTTTCCGCTTTGGGGGAAGTTAACGTGGGTGTTTTGCAGGAGCACGAGCGAATCCAGCAGAGGATTTCATTTCTGGAAAATCAGCGCTGCGATCTACTGGAAGGGGAAAAAGGGATCAGGGAAGTGGTGGAAGAATTGGAATGCCATATCAAAAAGCGTTTTCTGGAAGCGCTGCGCGCGATTGAGAATAATTTTCAGGATATTTTCCAGCAACTGTTTGGGGGGGGACAGGCTTTTTTAAAGCTGACTGACCCGAAGGACGCACTCGAATCCGGTGTAGAGATAGCTGCCCAGCCTCCCGGAAAGCAGCTTAAAAATATATCGCTCCTTTCCGGCGGGGAAAAGGCATTGACAGCGATTGCGCTGCTTTTTGCCCTCTTAAAATACAAGCCCGTCCCATTCTGTGTGCTGGACGAAGTTGATTCTTCCCTCGATGAAAACAACCTGGCACGTTTTATCCTGTTCTTAAAAAGATATACCCGTCACACCCAGTTTATCCTGATTACTCACCGCAAAATGACCATGGAAGAGGCCGATGTTCTCTACGGGGTGACCATGGAGGAACAGGGCGTCTCCAATGCGGTTTCCTTGAGCTTGTCGAGGAAAGTGGGGTGACCGACCCATATGCTGGAGCAGTTTGTCAAGGGATTGAATAAAACAAGAGGGGCCTTTAAAAGCAGGCTGGAAGGCCTTTTTACCAGGAGCGAAATAAGCCCCGATTTTTTCGAGGAGCTGGAGGAAATACTGATTTCAGCCGATGTCGGGTTGGGGACCACCCTGGAAATCATCGAACTTTTTCGGGAGCGATTAAAGGAAGAAAAAATCAAACTCCGCGATGAAGCCCAGGATATTTTGAAGGCTTTACTGGTGGAGATGATGGAAGGAGAGGCGGCAAGCGGGTTGGTCTCGGCCCCTTCCCCTCCCACGGTTTGCCTGGTGGTCGGGGTGAACGGTGTGGGCAAAACCACGGCCATCGCCAAAATGGCGCACCTTTTAAAAAACGAGGGCAGGGAAGTACTGCTGGCTGCCGGCGATACCTTTCGTGCCGCAGCCATCGAACAGCTGGAGGAGTGGGCCAAAACCGTAGGTGCTGATCTGGTCAAACACCAGGCCGGTGGAGACCCCTCCGCCGTGATGTACGATGCCCTGAATGCTGCGGTGGCCCGCAAGGTAGATTATTTGATCTGCGACACCGCGGGCAGGCTGCACACCAAGGCCAACCTGCTGGAAGAGATCAAGAAAAATTACCGCGTGCTCGGCCGAGCCTTGGAGGGCTCGCCCCACGAGGTGCTGCTGGTCCTGGATGCGACTACCGGCCACAACGGTATTGCGCAGGCCAGGTATTTTCAAGAGGCCGTCCCGATAAGCGGCATTATCCTGACCAAACTGGACGGTACGGCCCGCGGAGGCGTAGTGATTGCCGTGAAACAGCAGACGGGGATCCCGGTGAAGATGGTTGGGGTGGGGGAGAAAAAAGAGGACCTGGAATATTTCGACCCCCACAAGTTTGTTGAGGCCCTCTTTTTGTGACGGATGTTCTCTCCTCATTATTGCCGGCCTCATGTTTTATAAAAAATGCCATCCTCCGGGGGTGCGCTGGCAGTCACGTCGTTTTTTTTGTAAAGGGTATTTACTTTACAGTTAGAATGGTGTATAAATGTTATGTTAGAGAAGAAAAACAGGGTGAATTACCTTTTTGATTTTTATGGTGGCTTGCTGACGGAAAAACAGCGGGCGGCCGTAGAAATGTATTACAAGGAAGATTTTACCCTGGCCGAAATTGCCGCAGATCTGAATATCTCCAGGCAGGCCGTTTTCGATCTTCTTTCACGCTCCGTTGCCACCCTCGAGGATTGGGAGCAGGAGCTGCTGCTGTACGATTCTTACCTGAAGAGAAAAGAAAACGGGGCCAGGGCCCTGGAGCTGCTTTCGCAGCCAAAATTGGAAGGGTCTGACCTGGAAAAGCTGAAGAACCTTGTTAAACTTATTATGGAAAGCTGATCATAAAAGGGGGGTGTATCCCGGGGAACATGATGCCCGGGTATTGAACTTGTTATTTAAGGGGCTCTCTGAAAAACTGCAGGACACTTTTCAAAAATTAAAACGCAAGGGCAGGTTAACCGAAAAAGATGTGGAGCTGGCCCTGCGGGAAGTCAGACTTGCCCTTTTGGAGGCGGACGTTAATTACAAAGTGGTCAAGGATTTTACGTCAGCCCTGAAAGAGCGGGCTGCCGGTGCTGAAGTGCTGGAAAGCCTGACGCCTGCCCAACAGGTGATCAAAATTGTCAATGAAGAACTGGTCAGGATGATGGGCGAAAAGCAGAGTAAACTGGCTCCTGTTGACAATCCCCCCCGTTTTATCATGATGGTGGGCCTGCAGGGTTCCGGAAAAACGACCAGTGCTGCAAAAATGGCTCATTACCTGAAGAAACATGGCCATAAACCGCTGCTGGTAGCGGCAGACATCTACCGCCCTGCGGCGATAGACCAGCTGCAGACGCTGGGCCGCGATGCCGGAGTGGCAGTTTTCAGCGGGGGCAAAGAAGACCCTGAGGAGATCGCCGGCAGGGCCGCTAAGCTTGCTGAAAAAGAAGGCCATGATTACGTGATTTTGGACACGGCCGGACGCCTTCACATCGATGAAGCGTTAATGGAAGAGCTGCACCGGCTGCGGCAAAAGGTCAAACCGCTGGAAATATTATTGGTGGTAGATGCCATGACGGGACAGGATGCGGTCAATGTGGCGCAGTCGTTTCACGAGCGTCTCGGTTTAACGGGCATCGTGCTGACCAAACTCGACGGCGACACCCGGGGTGGAGCGGCTCTCTCTGTAAAAGCCGTCACCGGCTGTCCCATCAAGTTTGCAGGATTGGGAGAAAGGCTCGATTCCCTGGAACCCTTTCACCCCGACCGGATGGCTTCCCGCATCCTGGGCATGGGCGATGTGCTCTCCCTGATTGACAAAGCCCAGAGCGTGGTGGATGAAAAAAAGAGCCGGGAGATGGAAAAGAAGCTCCGCAGCCAAACCATCACCCTGGAGGATTTCCTGGAGCAGCTGCAGCAGGTGCGCCAGATGGGCCCGCTGGATGAATTGATCCAGATGATCCCCGGTGCTCAAAAAGCAGGAAAACAGCTGAAGAACCTCTCTTTAGATGAAAGCCAGCTCAACCAGGTGGAAGCCATCATTAATTCCATGACGCGCGAGGAACGTCAGAAACCGGAAATCATCAACAGCAGCAGGAGAAAACGCATCGCCATGGGCAGCGGAACGACGGTACAGGATGTGAACAAGCTCCTGAAACAGTTCGAACAGATGAAAAAGGTCTTCAAACAATTTGGCGCCATGGACAAGGGAAAGGCCAAAAAAATGGGAAAAATGTTCCCTTTTCATTAGTAAACAGCCCTACAGCGAAATACCAAGTGAATTATGCTACTCGTTAGCCGTAGGGACGGTGCCATCGCCTTCCCTTCGGGCCTCCACTTCGCTGCGGTGATGCTTAAGCCGTTCTCATGGCAGCGCTGGGTGCAAATTTCGCTGTAGACACAGGATATCTAGTAAATCCATGAATCATGGAGGAGGTGTTGTTGCATTGCCGGTGCGTATACGTTTAAAAAGGTTTGGGGCAAAAAAGAAACCCTTTTACCGGATTGTGGTTGCCGATTCGCGCTCACCGAGAGACGGTCGTTTCATCGAAGAGCTGGGATACTATGATCCCGGTACCGAGCCCATGACCATTAAAATCGATACGGCAAGGGCCCAGGAATGGCTCTCCAAGGGAGCAAGGCCGTCCGATACTGTAAAAGCCTTACTGGACAAGGCCAAAGCCGGGGAGCAGTAAGCTCAAGCGAGGAGTGTAATAATTATGAAAGAGCTCGTCGAATTCATTGCTAAAGCACTGGTTGATTATCCTGACCAGGTTGACGTAACGCAAGTGGAAGGAGAACATTCCATAATCCTTGAGCTCAGGGTCGCTCCGGAGGATATGGGCAAAGTGATCGGCAAACAGGGACGCATCGCCAAGGCTATTCGGACGGTGGTAAGCGCGGCAGCTGTTAAAGAAAATAAAAGAGTCATGGTTGAAATTGTGCAGTAGGTGGATGACCGATGGATACATCTCAGATGGTCGTTATCGGTAAGGTGACGGCCCCTTTTGGTGTCAGGGGGTCTGTGAAGGTAGAGCCTTATTCGGACTATTTGGAGCGCTGCCATTTGCTGGATTGGGTTTGGCTGGAAGGGCAAAACGCAGCCGGCTACATGAGGGTAATAAAGGCCCGCCTGCACAAAAATGCGTGGGTGTTGGATTTTGAAAGCTGTGAAACCCGCCAGCAGGCTGAGCAGTATAAAAATGCGCTGTTGAAAATCCCTCACAGCGAAAGGGTTTCGCTGCCGCCGGATACGTACTATTTTGACCAGATCATCGGGTTGGAAGCTTTCACAATGGGAAGAGAGAAAATTGGTGTGGTGAAAGACATCATTCGGACGGGGAGCAATGACGTTTATGTCCTGGAAGGAGAGGACCAAAGGGAAATCCTCGTTCCGGCCCTGAAGGATGTGGTGAAAGAGGTCAACCTGGAGGAGGGGCATTTGCTCTTGGAACTGCCCCCCGGCCTCAAGGATTCTTAGGCGGCGGGCAGCAGTAAGGGCCCCTCATCGCTGTCAATGGATGTGTTAACGTGAGGATTGACATCATCACCGCTTTCCCCGGCATGTTTCAAAGCGTTTTTGGCGAAAGCATGATCAAAAGGTGCCTGGAAAAAGGGCTGGTAAACATTGTGCTGAATGATTTGCGTGATTACACCGCAGACAAGCACCGCAGTGTCGATGATTATCCTTTCGGAGGCGGGCCGGGAATGGTGATGAAACCGGAACCTTTTTTTGAAGCGGTGGAGGCAGTGATGAGCCAGGTTGCCGAAAGAGGGGCCGCGCGGGTGATCCTGTTTTCTCCCCAGGGGTCCCTTTTAACCCAGAAAAAGGTCAGGGAACTGAGCTCGTTAAAGCATTTGGTCCTGATCTGCGGCCATTATGAAGGCGTAGATGAGCGGGTACGGCTGGCGCTGGTCCAGGAAGAAATCTCTATTGGCGATTATGTGTTGACAGGGGGAGAGCTGCCGGCCATGGTACTGGTCGATGCCGTGGTCAGGCTGCTGCCGGGGACGCTAAATGAAGCTTCGCTCCAGGAGGAATCTTTTTCGACAGGGCTTCTGGAGTATCCTCAGTATACCCGCCCACGAGAATACAGGGGATTGAAGGTCCCGCCAATCCTCCTGTCGGGGGACCATGAAAAGATCAGGCGCTGGAGGCGCCTGCAGTCCGTCAAGCGCACCCTGGAAAGGCGTCCCGATATGCTGCAGGAGATGTCTCCCGAGGAACTGGCCGAGATCTTCAAGGAGCTGGAAGAGTTGGAGCGGGAAGAGGCGGAATGAAACCGGAATTGTAACCGCATTTTACTTGTGCTATGATGTGTATTGCCGGACCGCCGCTGAAGCGGCTTTGAGGGAATAAAAATGTAACTCTATAGAGGGTAAAGCACCCGCAGCAACAACGCTCGAAACAGCAAAACGGGCTTTGAGTTTGCCTTTACTCTACTGGAAAGGAGCGGAGCGAGATGGACCTTTTAACCCAGATGGAAAAGGAGCACCTGAAAGAAGGGATTCCCCATTTCAACCCTGGCGATACGGTTAAAGTGCACTTCAAAGTGGTAGAGGGCAACAGGGAGAGGATCCAGGTATTTGAAGGGATTGTCATCAAGCGCAGGGGCAGCGGCATGAGCGAAATGTTTACGGTGAGGAGAGTTTCTTATGGTGTGGGAGTGGAAAGGACTTTCCCCCTTCATTCTCCCAAAATTAATAAAATAGAGGTTGTCAGAAGGGGAAGCGTGAGGCGTTCCAAGCTTTATTACCTGAGAAAACTGAAAGGCAAAGCGGCAAGAGTCAAGGAGAAAAAATAGGCGCTCACTGATTACCGGCTATTATGCGGCAGAGGCGGATGGCAATGGAGGAACATAACCAGGGGCGTGCTGCGAACCATTCGGCGGGTTCCGGAACTGTCAAAAAGGAAATTAAAGAGTGGATCAAATCTATTGCCCTGGCCGTAGCGCTGGCAATAGTGATCAGGATGTTTTTTTTGGAGGTGTTTCTCGTGGAGGGGACTTCCATGTTCCCCACCCTGGAACACCAGGAAAGGTTGATCGTGAACAAAGCGGTCTACCATTTTCGTGAACCCGAACGAAAAGAGATTGTGGTATTTAACTATTCCCCCAGCAGGGATTTTATTAAAAGGGTGGCCGCCCAGGAAGGGGAAGAGGTTGAGCTCCGAAATGGGCGACTCTATGTTGATGGAAGATCTTTACAGGAGCCTTACCTGAAGGAGAGCACCCGGGAGGATGTGGGTGATTATGGGCCGGCGGTAGTGCCGGAAGGACATCTTTTTGTGCTGGGTGACAACAGGAGCAACAGCATGGACAGCAGGGACGAGGCCGTGGGTTTTGTCAGCCTGGAGCAGGTAAAAGGGAAAGCATTTTTTGTTTTCTGGCCCCCTGCCAATATGAGGATGTTGGGATTGTAAGGGTTCAAGCCTTTTTCCCCTCCGGTTTTTCTGGGAGAGGGTCACAATTTTCCGGGTTTGGGTGAGGCCATGGCTGGAATCTGGTTCCCTGGAATGATGGCCAGGGAAGAAAAGAAGTTACAGGAAAGCTTGAAACACACAGACCTGATCCTGGAGGTGCTGGATGCCCGCATTCCGGCAAGCAGCAGGAATAAGAGGCTTTTTAAATTATATGCAAGGAAAAAAAGGATTATTATTTTAAACAAAGCCGACCTGGCAGAAAAAGAGGTAACGGGCCGTTGGATTCAGTATCTGGGCGAAAGCGAGCGGCCCGTTTTTGCATTGGACGCCCGGAAAACCGCGGGCATAGAACGTATCGAAAGGTTTTTTATGGAAAACCGACCGAAAGGGCAGAAATTTAAAAGACCCCTGCGTCTGGTCGTGGTCGGCATCCCGAATGTGGGCAAGTCTTCCGTTATAAACCGATTGGCACGGCGCTTTTCTTCGAAGACCGGCGGCGCCCCTGGAATAACCCGCGGCATGCAGTGGATACGCCTGCGGTCAGGGTGGGAGCTGTTGGATACGCCCGGCATCCTTTCGCCGGATCTGGATACCGCCCCCTCTCATGCCGGACTTGCCCTGGCGGCAGTCGGCTCAGTGGCATCCCAGGCTTACGACGAGGAAATAGCGGCGGCCTGGCTGCTGGAGCGCTTCCTGGAGCGGCCTGGTCCCCGGCAGTCGATGCTGAAGCGTTTTTCCCTGGAGGCGGAAAAAGAATGGGAGTTCGGAGAACTCCTGCAGAAGATCGGGGAGGTTCGCGGCTGTCTCACCAAAGGCGGCCAGGTGGAAACGGCGAAAGCTTCCCAGCTCATCCTTCGAGAATTCAGGGCAGGTCAACTCGGACGTATCACCCTGGAGATGCCGGAAGAAGAAACGGCGACTTTCTGATAAAGGTTTTGTTCTGGAAATAACCGCTGCGCCCCTCTCTATCCCGGGGAAGAGCTGTGACCTTGCCCCCCTGGCAGATGAAAGCGGTGCAGCACCCAAAAAAGACTTCATGATTATCGATTCAGCGCAGGTACCCTTTAAACATTATGCGCTGGCCAAATAGATTCCAGTGCAAAGTTGCGGGTATGAGCATACTTACGAGATTGTAACATAGAAACTGCCCTTTCCTGAGTTAATCGGGTAGCCACAAAAGACTTTTCGGGTGCAAGGCGGGGGGAGTTTTGCAAAAGGAAGAAAACTGTCAGCGAAAGGGAGCGGAAGGGGGATGGGCATGCTTTTATTCTGCGGACTGGATGAGGCCGGATACGGCACCGGCGCTGCCGAAGTCTATGTCTCTTCCTGCATCCTCCATCCTGAGCGGCCCATCGAGGGGCTGAAAGATTCAAAAAAGCTGACCCCGGGCAAGAGAGAAGTGCTGGCCGAGGAAATTAAAAAAAAGGCCTTATGCTGGTGTACAAGCCGGGCTACGCTGGAGGAGATAGAAAGGCTTAATGTCCGAGGGGCAACCCTCCTGGCCATGAAAAGGGCTGTTGAGGGGTTATCCATCAGACCGCATAAGGTTTTTGTGGACGGCCTGTATTTGCCGGATATTGACGTGCCGGCGGTGGCTGTGGTGAAAGGGGATGGCACGGTACCTGCAATCAGTGCCGCTTCCATCCTGGCCAAGGTTACCCGTGACCGGGCGATGATGTATTATCATGAACAGTATCCCCAATATGGGTTTGATCAAAACAAGGGCTACCTTACCCGCGCGCACCTGGAGGCGCTTCGAAAGCACGGGCCCTGCCCCATCCACAGAAAAACTTATAAACCCATCCGGGAATTGATGGGAAAAAAAGATATCCGGCAAATGGGCTTTTTCAACGGGCAGGAAGGTTTCAGCCCCTGAAAGATCCCGCTCGTTTGCAGCCGGGTTGTTTCGATGAAGGGGCGGTTCGCCGGATGAAGGCCTTGCAGGAAGAAATGGCGGCCCTCTGCGTTTTCATGTTTTTGCTGACCCGCGAGGACTTACGGATATTTATGAGGAGATGCTGGATTGAGGAGCAGAAAAAAACACCTTGGGAAAGCCGGAGAAGATCAGGCATGCCTGCATCTCGAGGAGGAGAAAGGTTACATAATTCTTGAGAGGAACTATTCCTGTCTTCTCGGGGAGCTGGACATTGTGGCAGATGACGGGGGTGAAATCGTTTTTGTGGAGGTGCGATCCTGCCACTCTGCCAACCTGGAGATGGTAGAGAACTCCATCGACAGGAAAAAACAAAAAAAACTGCAGCAGGTGGCTTCCTACTACCTTCAGGAAAAGAGGTTTATCAACCATCCATGCCGTTTTGATGCGGTGATCGTAACATTTATGAAGACAGTTAAAGGGACAAAGGTGGAAGCAATCAGGCATCTTGAAAATATTGTCATTACAGGCTTTTGAGTTCATTGGCCATATAGTGAAGGTGCCACAAAATGTCTTCAAAGGTTTCCAGGAGGTGAAGGTATACGCTGGATGCTTTGGCCAGGCAGAGACCCTGTGCCATCCTTTCCTCATGCTCGATAGAAAAACGGAAAGAGAGCAGTTCGTAGCGATTTGTCTCCCGGAAAATCTGGCGCAGCAGAACCGGGTTTCGGGTGAGCAGCAGCTCGTATAAATAGCTGTAAATTGCCCTTGTGCCTTTGAACAGCTCTTCTATTTCCGCTGCTGCAGTGTCGCTGAACAGAACCAGGTTTTTATTTTTTAACCTGGTGTAGTTGATCAGTTTGTCGTGGTTGTATTTTATCTTTTTGGTATTTCCCAGGATGGCGTAAATGACGGCGTATTCTTCTTTGGTTATATTTTCTATTTCTCTTACCTGGCTAAAGAGGTGCTGTACCAGAGAAAGGATTTCCCGGTTCTTTTCTTCAGCACCTACCAGCGCATCATCTTCTCGTCTCAAGTAGCCTTCGAATGTTTCGTTGATTACTTCATTGCCGCTGCTTAACAATTTTTGAAAGGTGCTGACGACGGCCGCATTGCTGAAACTTTT
The DNA here is from genome assembly GCA_003563895.1 of Syntrophomonadaceae bacterium. Lineage (GTDB taxonomy): Bacteria > Bacillota > Dethiobacteria > DTU022 > UBA8154 > CSSED11-181. The sequence goes on along the minus strand of PWTK01000022.1, from coordinate 19,074 downwards.
GACCATGTTTCCCCCTCCCTTTTTCAACAAAATTATATCACAAATGGCTGTCTTTTAAAACCAGTCGCGATTGAATTAGCGATCCGCATGTGTTAGAGTTGTATTAGCCTTGTCGCCCGCAGCGGCAAGGCGAACATCAGAATGTGTCCTGAAACTGCAAACCGTTTTGAAAATAAACCCTCTCTCATGGGAGATGCATTTTTGCCATCCCGATGGTGACACCAGGTTTCATGGCCGGCCTTTTTAAATAATCTTTTCCGACCGGCAAGTTTCATCAGGAATTCAAGCTTTAAGATATGGCCATTAAACAGATCCTCAGCATCTTGTCTTTTGGAGCCTATCCAAAACTTTGATATACAGGGTTTTTCACTTTTAGCCTGAGCTAATTTGACGGCCATGTAATCTTTTAGCGGGAAAGGCGGACTTCAGGCCGGGGCAAAGTTTCTCCTTGATGGAAGCCCGGGAAAAACCAGCAACTTTAATAATTTCAAAAGCCGGAGGTGAGTTGTTTAAGATGGAGGGAAAAGTGGCAGTTGTTACCGGAGGCAACAGTGGAATCGGGCTGTCCATTGCAAGGAGCCTGGCCCGGCAAAATGTTAAGGTGGCCATGGTGGCGCGGCGCCGGAAAAAGCTGGAAGAAGCAAAGGCGCTGTTGGAATCGGAGGGGGGAGAGGCAGAAATATTTACAGCAGACATTACCAGTGAAGATGATGTGCGTCAAATGGCAGAAGACGTGTACCGCCGTTTTGGCCGGGTAGATATCCTCATCAACAATGCGGGGTTGGGGATCTTTAAGAATGTAGAAGAACTGGAAAGCAGAGAGTGGAAGAACGTGATCGACGTGATACTGACCGGGACATTCTACTGCACCCGCTACCTGCTGCCTTATATATACGAAAACAAAAGCGGGCATGTCATAAACATCACTTCCTTGTGGGCCAAGGAAAACTGTGCCACCTGCTCCGCTTATACGGCGGCCAAGCACGGGCAAAAGGGCTTTACCGAATCCGTGAGGGAGGAAGCGAGGAAACACAATGTAAAGGTAACCAACATCATGCCCGGAACGGTGGATTCCCCGTTTTTCAGCAAAGTCAAATGGAACCACGATTTTTCCCGGGCGCTCCAGCCAGAAGATGTGGCCAAGCTGGTGATAGACGTGCTTCAATTTCCCGAACGGGCCGTTGTGGAAGATGTCGTGCTGCAGGCCATTCATCCGGCCTGACCTGCAGAAAGGGGATAAGAATTGTTTTCCAGGGTCGAGAGCTGTAGCCTGCTGGGCGTGAACGGATTTGACGTGGTAGTAGAAACGGATGTGGCCAATGGACTTCCCAATTTTTCCATCGTAGGCCTGGCTGCACCTTCCATCAAAGAAGCCCGGGAAAGGGTCCGGGCGGCGTTAAAAAATAGCGGGTTCGATTTTCCCGCGAAGCGCATCACGGTTAACTTGGCCCCTGCCGACCTCAAAAAAGACGGCACCTCGTTTGACCTGGCCATCGCCGTGGGGATCCTGGCTGCCACCGGGCAGGTGGCCAAAGAGGCGCTGGAACAGAAAATTTTCGTAGGGGAGTTGTCCCTGGACGGAAAAGTGAGGCCTGTTCCGGGCATTCTGGCAGTGGCTGCTTTCCTGAAAAGCAAAACGGGCAAATATGCGCACCCCCAACTGGTGCTGCCCAGGGAAAACCGCCGCGAAGCCTCCCTGGTTGAAGGAATTGAGATAGCGGGTGTGGGTTCACTGGAAGAGCTGGTTTCAGTTTTGAGGGGGGGAGGTGTGCCGGAAGAAGATTGTTTGGAACCCCCGGCAGCTCCTGCCGGCAGCGATGAAGAAGAACCGGATTTCAGAGATGTCCGGGGGCAGCTTTTCGTGAAAAGGGCGCTGGAAATAGGGGCGGCAGGAGGGCACAACGTGCTGCTCCTCGGATCGCCGGGGATAGGGAAAACCATGCTGGCCCGCAGAATGCCTTCTATTATGCCCTCCATGACCCTGGATGAATGCCTGGAAGTAACCCGCATTTACAGCATCGCCGGCCTGTTAAAAGGCGATGAGCCGCTGGTGAGGCAGCGGCCGTTTCGCGCACCCCATCACACGGCCTCTGTTCCCGGCATCTTGGGCGGGGGGCGCATACCCCGACCCGGTGAAGCAAGCTTGGCCCACCTGGGGGTTTTATTTCTTGATGAATTCCCCGAGTTCAGCAGGGAAGTGCTGGAAGGGCTCCGCCAACCTGTGGAGGAGGGAGAAATCGCCATCACCAGGGCGGAAGTTACTGTCTGTTTCCCCTCGCGCTTTATGCTCATTGTCTCCGGCAATCCCTGCCCGTGCGGGTTTTTCAACCATCCTTTTCGCCAGTGCGGCTGCAGCGAAAGGCATCTCCGCCGCTACCGCTTAAAATTTTCCGGCCCCCTCATGGACAGGATCGATCTCCACGTGGATGTTCCACCTTTGGAATACAGCGAGCTGGAAAATGCTGCGGGGGGCGAATACTCGGCAGCGATCAGGGCCAGGGTAGAAAAAACCCGTGAAATACAGAGAAGAAGGTATGCGGGGCGAAAAGAGTTGGACTGTAACGCTTCCCTGAACCACCGCCAGGTGCAGAAGTACTGCCCGCTAAACAAGGAGGCCCGAGATGTGCTCCGCCGTGCCTTTGAGGGACTGGGCCTTTCCATGAGGGCATATGACCGCATCATAAAGGTTTCCCGCACCATCGCCGACCTGGAGGGGGAAATAGAAATAAGCCCCCATCACTTGGCAGAGGCCATCCAGTACAGGAGCCTCGATCGCCATTATTAAAAGGGGTTGTGGTCTCGCCGTTGACTTTTCCTGGAGAAGTTAGGGGATTGGGGGAAGCAGGAGGTCTGCTTGTCATAGTCAAGCGTGTAATGCGGGAGCACGTTATGAACGAACACCCGGGGTTGCCATGGGGGCGGTTGTGTGGCCGAGTTCACTGTAGGCAAACAGTGTCGGGCTATACGGAACAGCAAACGCAGTCCCGGCGTGTTTTGCTCACCGGCAATTGTCCCCACCAGCAGGTGTTCTGTGGGAGCTGGACGAGGTGGGGGTCTCACGCCCGGTTCCTTGAAGGAATAGGGGAGGGATTTCCCTGCTCCACTCGAGACCGTGCGTTACCGCGGTGAAGTGAAAGCATAAGAGGCATTCCTTTGAAGAGATACGTCACCATACCTAAAAAAGCAAGACGATGGGGCTGTTCCTTTGGCTTGCGATGTACCAAGATGCATTTGATCTTTCGCTGCGGGACTGGTTTCAGTCAGTTATTAATACTCTGAAGAATCGTCAATGATGATTTCGTAGCAGTGGAAGGGAAGCTCTTTGATGAACGTTGAAGGCCCGGTCAGCAGGCTCTCCCATCTCCGATATTCCTGCCGGGAGGACAGCAAAAAGAGATCGTCTTTGGCCCTGGTGACCGCTACATAGAAAAGCCTTCTTTCCTCCTCCAGGTTGTTCATTCCCTGGGGAGGGGGGAAGCGGCCATCGTTTAGGCCGATCAGAAATACTGTTTTCCATTCTTTACCTTTCGCGCTGTGAATGGTGGTAAGGGTGAGGAAGTCCTTTTCCGGGCGCTCATCCTTGATGGTGTCCAGGATGAGGCTTTCTTCCAGCAGCAGCGATTCCAGGAAGCCTTGCAGCGATGAGCACCTCCCCCCATAAGCGGCAAGCCTTTCAATGCCCAGGCCCCTTTCCGTGTAGTCATCCGGGTACTGCTGCCGGAGGTAATTCCCGTAAGAGCTCTCCATGAGTGTGCGTATAAGCTGCGGTACGTTGTCGGTGCCAAGCCGGTTCAAAGCCCCCAGGGTTTGAAGCAGCTCTTCCCAACCCCGGGCCCCGCGGGAAGGGATTACTTCCTTCTGCAGCGCTGCCGAAATCGGCTGCGGGTAGGCGCGCAGTTTTTGCCAGAGTTTTTGGAAGGTGGCCTCACCGATGCCCTCGTGCATGAGAGCCACTCTCTGCCACGCCAGTTCATCCCACTGGTTGTAAAGGATTTTCAACCAGGCCAGGATGTCTTTTATATGAGCCCTCTGTAAAAATTTTAACCCCCCGAATGTGAGGTAAGGGATCTTCTTGTTGAGCAGTGCCATCTCCAGATCCTGGGAGAGATAGGAGCTGCGGTAAAGGACGGCGATGTCTTTTAAGTTTTGGCCGTTGCCGTAATAGAGATCTTCAATGGCATTGACGATGTACCGGGCTTCCTGGAAGTTGTCATTGGCAATATAGAGCCGGGGCTTTACCCCATCACTGCGCGTACTGACCAGCTCTTTAGGAACCTGCTGAACGTTATTCTCAATGGAGCAGTTTGCCAGTTCCAGGATTTGCGGCGTGCTGCGGTAATTCTGGATCAGCTTGACGGTATGACAGTCCTCCCTGTTGTGGGGAAAGTGCAGGATATTGCCGATTTCTGCGCAGCGGAAGCTGTAGATGGACTGGGAGTCATCACCCACCAGGCTGATGGCAGAGAATTTTCCAAGCAGGAGCACGAGGCGGTTTTGGATAATATTCGTGTCCTGGAATTCATCAACCAGGATATGGCTGAATTGTTCCTGGTAGCGGGCGCGAACGGATTCATTTTCTTCCAGCAGCCGCAGCCATTCCGTGAGCAGATCGTCAAAATCGAAGCTGTTGGCCAGGGTTTTTTTGTGCTCGTAAAAGCTGAGAACTTTTGTGAATGCTTCCAGGTAATCGACGAGGGCGGGTTCGTGTTGCGGAAGGTAATCGGAAAGCTGCATGCCGGAGTTTTTGGCGGAGCTGAGAATCCTGCCGAGGATACCCCTTTTGATGAAAATGTTTTTCTCTTGGGAGCTGAACGCAATTTTGGATTCGGCAAGAGCCGAGCGCAGCATGGCCTTGCGGTCTTCCTCGTCCATAATGGAAAAGCCGGGGCTTCTGTTTACAAGGGATGCGTGCCGGCGCAGAAACCGGGCGCCGAGACTGTGAAAAGTGCCTTCCCAAAGCCCCGAAGGCAGGGTGCCCCCCAGCAGCTCTTTCACCCTTTCTTTCATTTCTTCCGCGGCCTTATTGGTAAATGTAACCAGCATTACTCTGTGCGGGGGGACGCCTTTTTGCAGCAGGTTAGCCACACGATAAGTCAGGGCGCGAGTTTTGCCCGATCCGGGGCCGGCGATTCCCAGCAGGGATCGGTCCCCGCAGGTGGCAAAAAGGCACTGTTCCTCATTCAGTTCTTGGCGCATTTTTTCATCCCAGTTTGATGCTTGAGTGCTTTTTTCCGCTGACGGGCGTTCCATGAATACAACCACCTTTCCATGTCACCTGGCCGCAAGATTTATTATAACATTCTCCCGGTTATTGTTCTACCGCAGGAAAAAATTTTAAGTCCAGGGGGGAACGTTGGTGGAACTTCGATATCTCGGTGTAATCGGATCGGGCGATTGTGGCGCCGACACGGCGCAGTTCGCTTTCCAGGTAGGACGGGAAGTTGCGCGCAGGGGGGCCGTGCTGGTTTGTGGGGGGTTGGGAGGTGTCATGGAGGAGGCCTGCCGCGGGTGCCTTGAAGCCGGAGGCACGAGCATTGGAGTCCTTCCCGGCAGCAGTCGGGAGGCGGCCAACCCTTTTGTGACTTATGCTTTGCCCACCGGCATGGGAGAAATCAGAAATTTCCTGGTGGTGCGCTTTAGCGATGTCCTGGTGGCACTTCCGGGCGAGTATGGCACGCTCTCGGAGATGGCGGTTGCCCTGAAGGCAGGCAAAAAAGTTGTGGCCCTGCGCCCTACTTTCCAAATTGCCGGAGTGGTGGAGTTCGATTCTCCCCTGCAAGCGGTCGATGAGGCCCTGCGGTAAAAATTGCGGGAGGAAAAATGCCGTTCACATGGAATTATTGATAAAAGAGGGCTGCCGCTGTGGCGGGTGTCGGATCCCGCGCAGCCGGCTCGACCCGAGAAGTGGGCCCAAAAAGAACAGCACGTTCGAAGGCGGGTTGATTTTGAAGATCACAGAAGGCGTCCACCTGGTGGGCGGCCCCGAATTGACCGCTCCCGAGGATTGCAATGTCTACCTGGTGGAAAACAGCGGGAGTCTCCTGCTGGTCGATGCCGGCTGCGGCCTTACCGCAGTGGCCATCCTGGAAAGAATTAAAAAGGCGGGATTCGAACCGGAGGGGTTGAAAACCCTGGTGCTGACCCATGCCCACATTGATCACTGCGGGGGAGCGGCCGAAATTGTCAGGCGAACGGGGTGCCGGGTGATTGCCCACCGGGGAGACCAAAACGCCATCGAAGGGAAAGACTCCGGCAAAGTGGCTGCGGATTTTTACGGCCTGGAATACAACCCCGTTACGGTGGACCAGCCGGTTGAAAGCAAAGAAGCGAAAATTTTCTGCGGAGAGCAGGAACTGGTGCTTTTGCACATCCCCGGACACACCCCCGGCAGCATTGCGGTATGGGGGGATTTTCCCGGCGGCAGGGTGCTGTTTGGTCAGGATCTTCACGGCCCCCTGCACCCGCAGTGGGGATCGGACAGGAAGCAGTGGACAAGTTCTCTGCGGGAGATGCTGTCCCTGAAGGCCGATATTTTAGGCGAAGGTCATTTCGGGATTTATGCCCCTGCGCCGAAAGTGGAGGGTTTTATCAGGAGTTTTCTCTATGGATAGGGCGGCATAAGACGCACTGCACGGCTTGAGAATCGGGTTGAGCAGGAACACTCACAAATAGAAAAGGATGATTGAACATGAGCTCCAAACTCATTGAACTGGGAACAGTCAGAGAGCACCTTGCGGACGGAATGAGCCTGGCGCTTGGCGGTCAGTCCATTAACATGAACCCGGTGGAGCTGGTGAAAGAAACGATCCGAGCCGCCCCCGGAGATCTGGAGCTGATCGCTTCACCGGTAGGGGGGTTTGCCGCAGATCTTTTGATCGGTGCCGGTGCGGTAAAATCCCTGGAGTTCGCACAGATGGGCTTGTGGGAATTCGGTCTGGCTCCCAACATGCGTCGCCTGGCTCAGGAGGGGCGCCTTAACTTGAAGGAACACACCTGACCGAGTCTGCTGGCGGGACTCCAGGCTGGAGCCATGGGCCAACCGTTCATGCCGGTTCGGGGCATCATCGGCACGGGCTATATGCACATTCGTTCCGATTTCAAGGCGGTGGAAAATCCTTTCCAGGAAGGGGAAAAAGTGGTGCTTGTTCCCCCGATTACACCCGACCTGGCATTTATTCACGCCTTTAAAGCCGATCGGAAAGGCAACCTTTTGGTAGACGGCTTCGAAAACGACCCCCTCCTGGCGCGGGCTTCAGAAAAGGTTATTGCCACCTGCGAGGAACTGGTCGATTCACGGGAGGAGCTGCTCGCTTGCGGTGAAGGGGTGCTGATCCCGTCCCTTTATGTGACAGGGGTTGTGCTCCTGGAAGGCGCGGCGCGTCCAACCGCCTGCAGGGGCTATTACGATTTGGACGAAAACCTTGTGTCAAGGTATATTGAAGCCGCCAAAGACGGGGAGAAATTCAATAGTTTTCTCCGCGATTTCATTACCGGCTAGGAGGGAGCTGCGTTGCAACACCCGGATTACACAGTAGAAGAGCTGATGTCTGTTCTTGTTTCCCGCGAAATCAGGGATAAAGAAACAGTGGCGGTGGGAACCCTTTCCCCGGTTCCCGCTGCGGGGGCGATACTGGCCAAGCTGACTCATGCGCCGGAAGCGGAATTACTGATCTGGATGATAAGGGAATTCTGGCCCTTCAGCGAAGGGGTAAAGGAGTTTTTTGACCTGGCGCAGAGGGGGAAAGTTGACCTCTTTTTTCTGGGCGGCGCCCAGGTGGACAGGTATGCCAATACAAACCTGCACGTCATTGGAGATTACGAGAAGCCCAAGGTCAGGCTTCCCGGCGGAGCCGGGACGGGTACCCTATATTATACAGTGCCGCGCGTGATCCTTTTCACAACCGACCACCATCCGAAATCTTTTGTTGAACACGTCGACTTTGTGACCGGCGCAGGTCAGTCTCCTCCGGAGGTTTACAGGCAGGGGAAAGCATCAAAGTGCCTGACACCGCTGTGTGTGCTTTCTTATATAGAGGAAAAGGGCGAGTTTGTGCTGGAATCCGTCCATCCCGGAATCACCGTGGAGAAGGTGTTGGAGAATACGGGATTTTCCCTGGAAGTGCCGGATCAGGCAACCGAAACCGTTCCTCCCTCTGAAGAAGAGCTTGAAGTGCTGCGTTCGCAGGTGAAAGAAAAAATACGCCAGGCTTACCCGCATTTCGTGAAACGCTGCATTCGTTAAGTCCCAAGAATTAAGAAGGAGGGTTATTACGTATGATCGATCTTTCCGACAGGTTTTGTGGAGCCCTGCTGGGCACCCACGTGGGCGATGCGCTGGGCATGCCTGTGGAAGGTGCCTCCCATGTTTCTATCAGGACCCATTACGGTCAACTGCGGGAAATGCTGGAGGCCCGAATGGGAGTCGGGACCTACACGGATGATACAGAGATGATGATCGCCCTGGCTGAAAGCCTTGTTCAGAAGGGAGGCTTTGACGGCGAGGACCTGGCCCGGTCGTTCCTGGAAAATTTTAATTATCAGAGAGGATACGGTGCCGGTACGCGAAGGGCGCTGGAGCTGATCCGCAGTGGAGTTAACTGGTGGGAAGCTGGAGCCAAGGTGTTCCAGGGCGGGTCTTACGGAAACGGGTCTGCGATGCGTGTGGCGCCGGTTGGCTGCTTGTATCATCACGATCTCGTGCAGCTGAGGGAAGTGGCCTTTGAATCCTCTGTCATCACCCATGCCCATCCCCTGGGCCAGGAGGGTGCAGCCCTGCAGGCCAGTGCCGTGGCGCTGGCCATAAATAGCGACCCCGCGCGTCCATTGGACAGGGAAGACTTTCTTTCAACCCTGCTCGGGCAGGTTTCGCCCGGTTCCCCTTTCCGGGAAAAGTTGGAAGCCGTTGCTGAGCTGCTGCAGAAAGAGAAAAAGCCTCCAGTGGAAGAGGTGCTTGATCGATTGGGGAATGACAGCAGGGCTCTCTGTTCGGTACCCCCGGCAATTTATTCTTTTCTGTCGCACAGCGAGGATTTTGAGGAGGCCCTGGTTTTTTCCGTGGGCCTGGGAGGGGACACGGATACCATCGGTGCCATGACCGGAGCGATCGCCGGTGCCTACCGGGGGAAGGGTTCCATCCCGCTGCGCTGGCTTCATGCACTGGAAAGGGGCCGTAAAGGTGCAGACTATATCGAAGAACTGGCCATTGAGCTGCTGAAGATTCACAATAAAATTATTTCTGGCCGGTAGACAGGCTTTATGCCGTATAGTATAATTACTTTTAATCAAGATAGGATTTCCGATGGAGGACGCATATGGATACAGTCAGTGTATACGATACCACGCTCAGGGATGGTTCACAAAGAGAAGGCATTTCTTTTTCCATCAGCGATAAAATCGAGATTGCCAGGCTGCTGGATGATCTGGGGGTTGACTATATAGAAGGCGGATGGCCCGGCTCAAACCCCAAGGATATGGAATTTTTTCGGCGGCTGAAGGAGCTTTCTCTCCAGGGGGCCAAAGTTGTGGCCTTCGGCAGCACCCGGCATGCCGGGATAGAGGTGGGTGCCGACGCCAATGTCAGGTCACTTTTGGAAGCCGGAACTCCCGCAGTAACCATAGTTGGCAAATGCTGGGATTTCCATGCCACCCATGTCCTGGGAACGACGCTGGAGGAAAATCTCTCCATGATTTTTGATACGGTATCGTTTCTCAAGAGCAAACACCGGGAAGTTTTTTTCGATGCCGAGCATTTTTTCGACGGGTTCAAAAACAACCCGGATTACGCCTTAAAAACCCTGGAAGCCGCTGCCGAGGGCGGTGCTGATGTGCTCGTTTTGTGCGATACCAACGGGGGGGCACTGCCGCTGGAAGTGCAAAAGGTGGTGAAAGAAGTTAAGTCCAGGATCACCACACCCCTCGGCATCCATGCCCATAATGACTGCGGGATGGCAGTGGCCAATTCTCTTATTGCCCTGCAGAGCGGGGCCGTTCACGTGCAGGGAACCATAAACGGTTACGGAGAAAGGTGCGGGAATGCCGATCTTTGCACCCTGATCCCCAACCTGCAGTTTAAACTGGGTATTTCCAGCTTCGACCCGGAGAAACTAAGAGGCCTGACCCGTATTTCCAAGCTGGTTGCCGAGCTGGCCAACATGATCCCCCAGGACAACCAGCCCTTTGTGGGCCGCAATGCCTTTACCCATAAAGGCGGAGTTCACGTTAGTGCAGTTGCCAAGCACGCCCGTTCTTATGAACACGCAGATCCCGAAGAAGTGGGAAACAGGAGGCGCTTCCTGATTTCTGAGCTTTCGGGCAAGGGGAATATCCTGCTGAAGGCCAGGGAAAACGGGTTGAGGCTTACCGGCAAGCTGCCGGAAGCCAGAGAAGTTCTAAAAAAGTTGAAGGAAATGGAGCACCAGGGGTACCAGTTTGAAGGGGCCGAGGGTTCTTTTGATCTGCTTGTATGGAAATCAACAAAAGCGTACAAGCCCCTCTTTGAGCTTGAAGGCTTTCGCGTTATTGTTGACAAGCAGAGGCGCGAAGAGGATGATCTCTACGTGGAAGCCACCATCAAGCTGAAAGTGGAGGAGCAGACTGTCCACACGGCAGCTGAAGGAAACGGGCCGGTCAATGCGATGGACAAAGCCCTGCGTAAAGCCCTGGAAGAGATCTACCCCGAGCTGAAAGAGATTAAACTGGTTGATTATAAGGTGAGGGTGCTTGACGGCAAAGACGGGACGGCCGCCAAAGTGCGCGTGCTGACCACCTTTCAAAACAGCAAGAAAAAATGGGGGACGGTAGGCGTATCTGAAAACATCATTGCCGCCAGCTGGATCGCCCTGGTGGACGGCATAGAATACGGCCTGATTTGCGACAAAAGGCTGCTGGCAGAAGACAAAAAGGCCGAAGACATAAAACAAGCGCTTAAGGAAATTAGTTGGGAAGAAGAAGCCCTCTAAAAGCCTGCAAAGACAGCATAAGGGCTTCTTTCTTTATTCAGACTATCGGGTTTGCTCAGGGTGAAAATGAAAGAAGCCCTGCAAAAAAGAGGTTTTAAAAGGTCACACTTACAAAAAGGCCTTGATCTGCTAAAAAGTTGTATTTTGAGGGCCACTCAGCAAGAATTCCCTGAGTTAAGTTGATAATCATGTTCTTTATTATTATTTTTCAGCCGGGTTTATGACCCGGCCTTATTTGGGAATACAGAGCGACAAGGGGGAGATCTTTTGCGGCAGAAGGCTGAATACTTATATGGCTTGGCGACGGCTATCGGCAGTGTTCCTCACCAGGAAGCGGAAGAAGCGCTGCGGTTGGTCAAGGAAAACCTCGTTTACGGGCCGCATTGGCCACAACTACCGGCCAGGGGAAAGGTGGAAAGCTTTGTTCGGCAGTACCTGCACCCCCTGGTGAAGCTTGGAATGGTGGAAACCGAACAGGGTGAGACACCCTTTTTCTGCGATCAGGGAGGCAGCTGGCTGGAAAAAAGCGAGCAGTTTTATAGCTATTACCTTGATGCAGCGGGAGAGGGCTCGCAGAAGGAACAAGCCCTTTCTTTTTTTGCCTTTCCCGAAGACGCGGCGAAGGGTTTTTACCGCTTTTTGGAAGAAGACTGGAAAGGTGGAGATCGGCGGCCCGTTTTTTTAAAGGGGCAGATCAGCGGACCGCTTTCCATGGGTTTGCAGGTCAATGCAGAAGAAGGCGGGGCGGCCTTTTACCAGGAAGGCTTGCGCGATATCCTGGTCAAGGCGCTGGAACTTATCGCCAGGGCCCAGGCGCGCGCCATGCAGCAGTTTTCCCTGCCAGTTTTGATCTTTATGGATGAACCGGCCCTGATGGCTTACGGGCAATCCACCTATGTTTCCCTTTCCAGGCCCGATATTGTCCAGAGCTTCGAGCAGGTGGTTCATGCGCTGCAGGCGGAAGGGGCCAGCAGCGGAGTGCACTGCTGCTCCGGTGTAGACTGGTCTATACTGTTTGAACTCCCCCTGGACGTGGTGAATTTCGATGCGTACGATTTTTTTGATTCCATGCTCGTCTACACCGAAGAGCTGACCCGCTTTTTGGAAAGAGGCGGCTGCCTTTCCTGGGGGTTGGTACCTACTTCCGAAGCGGTGGAAAAGGAAGAGGTAGACTCACTGCTGCGCCGGTTTGAGAATGGTGTGGAGCGGCTTACCCGCCGGGGAGTGCCCGAAGATTTGTTAAGAAGGCAGCTGCTCCTGACGCCCAGCTGCGGTGCAGGCACTCTCAGTGCGGCCCAAACAGAAAAGGTCTACCGGCTAACCTGTCAGCTCCAGGAAGCCCTGGCGGAGGGCAGGTGAATTGTAACGGGAGGGTTCAAGGATGTTCGAAATCGGCACATTTTTGAAGGAGATTACCGAAACAGACGGGGTTTCGGGCTTTGAAGGACGTGTTGCGTCCCGCATTGAGGAAGCGTTTTCCCCGCTGGTCGACGAGAAAAGGGTCGACAACCTGGGAAACCTTATCTTTTTGAAAAAGGGCGAAAGCAAGGCTTCTTCGCCTCCGGCCCGGGTGTTGTTCTGCGCCCATATGGACGAAATCGGCTTTTTGATCACCAAGCTGGAAGATGAAGGTTTTCTGAGATTTACTTCCCTGGGCGGGTTTGACGTGCGCACTCTTCCCGGCCAGGAGGTTACGGTTTATGGGACCCGTCCGGTGAAGGGGATTATTGGCGGCAAACCTCCTCACCTGCGCCGCGAAAGAGACAAAAAACAGGGACTGAAGACAGAAAACCTCTTTATCGATACCGGCCTTTCGAAAGAAGAAGTGAAAGAAGTGATCCAGGTCGGCTCCGCAGTGGCAATTCACCGCAGTTACCTGCCCCTGCTGCAAAACTCCGCTGCAGGCAAGGCCCTGGATGACCGGGCCGGTGTTGCAGTCCTTTTGCAGTGTGCAAATGAACTGGAATCGGTCAGGCATGAGGCTGATGTTTACCTGGTTGCCACCGTACAGGAGGAAGTGGGGGTAAGGGGGGCCGTAGTTGCAACGTACGGCATCTCTCCCGATGTGGGAGTTGCGGTTGACGTCTGTCACGGCGACTTCCCCGGCGCGCTGGAACACGAGGTTTCCAAGTTGAACAAGGGACCGGCCATCGTTGCCGGACCAAATATCCATCCGGGAATAGGGGAACGCCTGGTAAGGGTGGCCCGGGAATACCAGCTCCCCTACCAGCATGAACTTTCTCCCGGCCCAACCGGCACCGATGCGCGTGCCATGCAGGTCAGCCTGGAAGGCATTCCCACAGGCCTTGTGTCGGTTCCACTGCGGTATATGCACACCTCGGTTGAGCTGGTTAGCATCAACGATATCAGGACCGCCGGACGGCTGCTGGCTTATTTTGCCAGGGGTATTAACCGCTCTTTTGTGGAGGAATTAACGTGTTTATAAAAGAACTCTCAAAAATTTCCGGTGTTTCCGGAGATGAATCCAGGGTCCGCAACTACATCAAGGAGAAGCTTTCTGCCTGGGGTATTGAATATTATACGGACAGCATTGGCAACCTGTATGCTCCCTGCAAAGGGAGTGGCAGCGAAGGCAGGGAAACCGATTTAATGCTTTCCGCCCACATGGACGAAGTCGGTCTGCTCGTTGCATCGATAGAAAAAAGCGGGCATCTGCGGTTTTACACCGTGGGAGGGGTTGACCGGCAAGCACTGGTTTCCAAGCCGGTGACTATCGGCAGCAACGAGGTGAAAGGGGTTATCGGGGCCAAGGCTGTTCACCTGCAAAAAGAAGAGGAGAGAAAAAAAGAGCTGAAAACGGAAAACCTTTACATTGATATTGGCGCGGGAAGTAAGGAAGAAGCAGAAAAATCGGTTAAAGTAGGAGATTACGCAGCTTTCCTGGTTGAGCCCTCCGGTGAGGAGCTCATTACCGGCAAAGCCATGGATAACAGGGCAGGATGTGCGGCGCTGCTGGAGATATTAAGAAGAGATCTGCCTTACAGCTTCACAGCTGTTTTTACGGTACAGGAGGAAGTGGGATGCCGCGGCGGCACAGTGGCTTCCTACCGTTTAAATCCCCGGGCGGCACTGGTGGTAGAAACCACGGGGTCTTTCGACACGCCGGAGGTGGAGGAAAAGGAATATTCGACCTGCCTGGGAAAGGGCCCTGCCCTGACGCTGATGGATGGTTCTGTGATTACGCACCCCAGGGTGCTGGAGCGTCTTATCTCCGTGGCCGAAGAGCTTGGTGTTCCGTACCAGTTTCGCCGCTATACCGGAAGTTTTACCGAAGCCGGGGTGACTTCCTTCAGCCGCGAAGGCGTGCTTTCGGGTGTCGTTTCCACCCCCTGCCGTTACATCCACTCATCGACATCCATGCTTAGGCGCAGTGATTGGGAACACCTGGTTGAACTCCTGGGGGGTTTTATCCGGTCAGTTCATGAAAAAGGGGTGGCTGATTAAATGAAAGAACTATTGACCAGGCTCTGCGGGGCTTTTGGGCCGGCCGGGGCAGAAGGCCCTGTGCGCGACATGATTAAAGAAGAAACGGCTCCATACAGCGATGAACAGGCCGTTGACAATTTGGGCAACCTGGTTATCACCCGCAGCGGCAGCGGGGATAAGACGATTTTGGTAGCAGCCCACATGGATGAAATCGGTTTGATGGTTACCTATATCGACGAAAATGGGTTCCTGCGTTTTACAAACGTGGGAGGGGTATTCACAAAACTGCTGACCGGGAAAAGGGTGGTTTTTCAAAATGGCGCCGTTGGGGTGATCGGGCAGGAGAAGTTGAAAGACTCCGGAGAACTGGATTTAAGCAAGCTTTACATTGATATCGGGGCCGCCAGCCGCGACGAAGCGCGGAAGAAAGTCAACATCGGAGATATGGCCGTATTTTATTCTCCGCTGGGGATGTCGGGGGAAAACCGGGTGACGGCGAAAGCGTTGGACAACCGCACAGGCTGTGCCGTTCTGGTGGAGGCTCTGAAAAAAATGCCGTCGGAACCGGCCCACCGCATCCATTTTGTATTTACCGTCCAGGAAGAAGTGGGGCTGAGGGGAGCCAGGCCCGCTTCGTACCACCTCAAGCCTGATTACGGGCTGGGCGTTGATGTGACCCGGGTGGGAGACACTCCCGAGCCGGAGTACAAATTGGACGTTTCCCTGGGCAAAGGGCCGGCAGTTAAAATTAAGGACACCTCCATCATCTGCCATCCGCGGGTGACGTCGCTCATGATACAAACGGCCGAAAATAATAAAATCCCCTACCAGCTGGAAGTACTGGAAAGAGGAGGCACCGATGCCGGTGCGATCCACCTCAGCAGGGAAGGCATCCCCTCGGGGGTGCTGTCCATCCCCTGTCGTTATATCCACACACCTGCTGAAATGGTCGACCTGGAAGATCTGGATAACGCCGTACTCTTTTTGCTGAGACTTTTGGAAGAAAAATGGGAGTAGCGGGATCTTTGTTCTTGCAAACGCTGCTGAAAAATGGTAACATGATGAGTGTGGGCGGGAACGAGGTCCTGTACCACACCGCATGAGCCGGTAAATAAGCCGGCTGAAACAAACGCTTTTTGATCTAAATACGTTAACGCGCTTATTTCAAACTGAATGAAGATTTTTCATTCAATCCCTGCCTGGAGCCAGAGACGGGAGGCCCGGGACAGGCAAGGTGCAGGCCGGAGTTTTTTCCGTGGTGTTTTTGTGCCTTCCTGTTTGGCAGGAAGGTTTTCTTATTTAGAAAGGCCGGAAATTGACGGGCCGTGCCGGGGCGAATCGTTCAGGGTTCACTCAAAATACTTTTTAGGGAATGATGATCCGTGAAATCTTACAGGGTTGGCATTATCGGGGCCGGGAATCTGGGCAAAGTTTTGGGCCTTGCCCTTTCCCGTGGGGGTTTTCAGTTAACCGCAGCAGCTGTGAGGACAGAGGCGTCAGCCGCTTCCGCAGCCGAAATTTTGAAATGTCCCGTTTATACTTCCCCGGAAAAAGCCGCTTCGGGTTCGGATATAATATTTATCACCACCCCCGACAGGGCCATCGAAGAAGTTTGCCGGCTGGTCGCTGAACGCGGGGGCTTTGGGGAAGAACAGGTGGTGCTGCACACGAGCGGCGCGCACAGTTCACATATCCTGGCACCCGCCAGGGAAGCGGGAGCAAAAGCGCTTTCTTTTCACCCGCTGCAGACTTTTCCCAATTGGGAGGCAGGACTTCGCTCGCTGGAAGGCACCTTTTTCACGGTGGAAGGCGATGAGGAGGCGCTTCCCCTTGCCGGGGAAATGATCGGGGTTTTAAAGGGCCGAATGCTCTCCATACCGACGGAACTGAAGCCCCTCTATCACGCAGCAGCCTGTACGGCTTGCAATTACCTGACTTCTCTCGTGGATCTCTCGCTCAAAATGTTTGAGGCGATGGGGGTCTCTTCGCCTGAAGCGTATGAAGCCCTTTCTCCCTTAATTCAGAACACCCTTCAAAATATCGGCAGCCTGGGGCCGGAAAAAGCGCTCACCGGGCCTATCGCCCGGGGAGATGACTCTACCCTGCGGACGCACCTGCAGAAAATGGAGGAAACGGTCCCCGGGCTGCTCCCATACTACAGGAGCCTGGGCATTTATACGGCCGAACTGGCATTCCGCAAGGGGACGCTGGACGAGGAAGGCAGAGAAAAAATCATCCGTATGCTGGGAGGTTAGTTTATGTCGGCACAGCGTTTATCGACGCTCGACTTTCGGGAAATGAAACAAAAGGGTGAAAAGATCACCATGGTGACCGCTTATGATCATCCCACGGCACAGTTGGTTGACGAAGCGGGAGTGGAGACGATCCTGGTCGGCGATTCCCTGGGGATGGTGGTGTTGGGCTACGAAGACACCCTCTCCGTGACGATTGAAGACATGATCCATCACAGCAAGGCAGTGGTGAGGGGAAGCGAAAGGGCTTTTGTCATTGTAGATATGCCATTTTTAACCTACCAGGTTACCGTAGAGGATGCCCTCCGCAATGCCGGGCGGATCATCCAGAGCACCGGCGCCCAGGGCGTTAAGCTTGAGGGCGGAGGAGAAGTGGTGGAAGCGGTAAGCGCGATAACCAGGGCAGGAATACCGGTTGTGGGCCACCTGGGATTAACCCCCCAGTCCGCTGGACAGCTCGGTGGATTCAAGGTGCAGGGAAAGGATCCCAGGGTGGCCAGGGAAATGATTGAAGATGCACTGGCCCTGGAAGATGCCGGCATGTTCATGCTGGTCCTGGAGTGCGTGCCGCGCCAGCTGGCAGCTTTGATTACCTCCAGGCTTTCGGTGCCGGTCATCGGAATCGGTGCCGGGAAAGAATGTGACGGGCAGGTCCTTGTCTTCCACGATGTCATGGGGATTTATACTGGCAAAAGACCGAAGTTTGTCAAGCAGTATGCCCAGGCCAGGGATGAAATGGAAAAAGGGATCAAGGAATACATTTCTGAGGTAAGAAGCGGGCTTTTCCCCGAAGAAAAACATACTTTTTCCATGAACGAAGAGGACCTTTCCAGGGCAATGGAGTGAAAAAAATTCCACCTCGTGAAAGGAGAGGCCTGAAGGCGATGGAGATTGTCCGCGACATCCCGAAACTAAAAGAAACCGTGAAGAAAGTTCGGGCTGAGGGAAAAAGCATCGGCCTTGTCCCCACCATGGGTTATTTGCACGAGGGCCACCTTTCACTGCTGCAGGCAGCCCGTTCCGAAAATGATTTCCTGGTGATGAGCATCTTTGTGAATCCCATACAATTTGGTGCGGGGGAAGACTACGAAGAATACCCACGAGACCTGGAAAGGGACAGGGAGCTTTCCCTTTCCGACGGTTGTGACCTGATATTTTACCCCGAGGTGCGGGACATGTATCCCGAAGGCTATTCGACCTTTGTCGAAGTGGAAGGGTTGACAGAAACCCTCTGCGGGGCTTCCCGCCCGGGACATTTCCGAGGGGTAACCACGGTGGTATTAAAACTTTTCAACCTGGTGAGCCCGCACAGGGCTTATTTCGGGCAGAAAGATGCCCAGCAGGCGCTGGTGCTGAAAAAAATGGTGGAGGACTTAAACGTGGACGTGGACCTTATCATTAAACCCACCGTCCGGGAGCCGGACTGCCTGGCCATGAGTTCGCGCAACAAGTACCTTACCCCGGAGCAGAGAAAAGAGGCCCCCCTCATTTACAGGGGACTGGAGGAGGCCCGGAAACTGTTTCGGGAAGGAGAGCGGGATGCCGAACAGTTGAAACTCAAAGTAAAAGAAATTATTTCCGGTTCGGAAGAGGCTTTGATCGATTACGTGGAGATCGTGGAAACCCGAGGGCTCCAGCCGGTGAAAGAAGTGCGCCAGGAATGCCTGCTGGCCGCAGCCGTCAAATTTGGGAGCACCCGCTTAATAGACAACGTTATGCTGGAGGTGTGAAGCCTTGTGGAGGACCATGTGCAAATCTAAAATTCACCGCGCCACGGTGACCGATGCGGACCTGAATTATGTAGGCAGCATCACCATCGATGAGGAGTTGATGGAAAAAGCGGACATCCTTCCCTATGAAAAGGTGCAGGTGGTAAACAACAACAACGGCGCCCGCCTGGAAACTTATGCCATTAAGGGCGAGCGCGGCAGGGGGGATGTATGTTTAAACGGAGCCGCAGCGCGTTTGGTGCAGCCGGGAGACCTGGTCATTATTATCAGTTATGCCATGGTAGCGGAAAGCGATCTGGACAGTTTTTCCCCGGTTGTTCTTTTTGTGGACGATAAAAACCGCATTACAAAGATAACTGCCGAAGTGTAATCAGATCCGGTCGGTATTTGCTTTATATTGCCGGTTCCGGGTGTTTCCCGGCGCAGTTCTTGCTTTCCGGCAGGACTGACACATGACTTATATGATACAGGCAGATCAAGGCTTACAGGGATTGCAGCCAAACAACTTTTCGCGCCATTTTTCTAACAAAGTTTTGAAATATAAAGGGTTTGAAGCATTTTTCATGCGTCAGCCCTCTACTTCCGGCCGCTTGGTTTACACGGTTCTAATTATATGTTATAATGACAAAAATTTTGAGAACGGATTTTATTCCGTTGTATTCCCCTTTGCTGTTGACTGGCGAAGGG
>PWTK01000042.1 GCA_003563895.1 Syntrophomonadaceae bacterium | reverse complement strand
TTTTGCCAACATTGGCAAAACTACAATAATCATTTGGAAAGGAGGTGCGTTATGCATAAAATCATTCGCGTGGATATGACGGGAAAGACAGTTCGAGTGGAAGACGTTCCGGAGAAGTACAGGTATCTGGGTGGGCGTGCGCTGACGTCGCAGATCATCTACGATGAAGTGCCCCCGACTTGTGATCCGCTGGGGCCGTACAACAAAATCGTCATCGCTCCGGGGATCTTGACGGGGTCGGCGGCTCCCAGCTCGGGCCGCGTCTCCGTTGGGGGAAAATCCCCCCTGACCGGCGGGATCAAGGAGTCCAACGCCGGCTCCCCGACCTCTCAAAAACTGGGGCGTTTGCAAATCAAGGCGATTATCGTGGAAGGGCAGGCAGAAGACGGCCTTTATCTGCTGAAGGTGAACAAGGACGACGCCGAGCTCCTGCCGGCGGACGAGCTGAAGGGGAAGAGGACCCGGGAGATAAAAAAGGCGCTTTTCGAAAAATACGGCGATAAAGTCGGCTTCATGACGACCGGGGTTGCCGGAGACTACAAGATGTCCATGGCCGGGATCTGCTTCAGCGATTCCGAGGGGCGCGCCAGCCGCTACGCGGGACGCGGCGGGCTGGCTGCGGTGCTGGGCAGCAAGGGCTTGAAAGCGATGGTGGTTGACGACACAGATGCCCCCGGCGTGGAAATTCAGGATAAAGAACTCTTCAAGCAGGGTCAAAGGAAACTGGTTGATGCGCTGCGGAACCAGAGTGTAACCAAACCGGGTGGCTCGCTGAACAGCTTCGGCACTGCGGTGCTCGTCAACCTCCTCAACGAGGCGGGCGGGGATCCCACCAGGAATTTCAGGTCCGGAGAATTTGAACAAGCCAATGACACCTCAGGGGAAACGCTGGCAGAAACGATAGAGAAGCGAGGCGGAGGCACCATGGGCCACACCTGCCACCCTGGCTGCATCATCCAATGTTCCAATATCTACCCCGACGAGGACGGCGTCGAATTTACCTCCTGCATGGAATATGAGTCCATCTGGTCGCTGGGGGCCAACTGTGGCATCGGCAGCCTGGACTCTATTGCCAAGCTGGTTGACCTCTGCAACGAAATCGGGCTGGACACCATCGAGACGGGTGTGACCCTCGGCGTGGCCATGGATATCGGCATTATCCCCTTTGGAGATGCAGAAGGCGCCATCAGGCTGATGGACGAGATCCGCCAGGGTACGCCTTTGGGTCGCATCCTGGGTAACGGTGCCTGGTTTACGGGCAAGGCGTACGGCCACACCCGCGTTCCCGTTGTGAAACGGCAGGGTATGCCCGCCTACGAGCCGCGTGCCGTCAAGGGAATCGGCGTTACCTACATCACCAGCCCCCAGGGGGCCGACCACACCGCGGGTTATACCGTTTCCCCAGAAATCCTGGCCGTTGGCGGCGAGGTGGATCCCCTTACACCGGAAGGCAAGATCGAACTTTCTCGGTATTTCCAGGCCCTCACGGCCTATATTGATTCCAGCGGTTACTGCCTCTTTATTATCTTCCCCGTGGTGGAAATACCCTCCGGCATGGAAGGCATGGTCGAGACGGTCAATGCCGTGCTGGGCACTGACTGGACGCTGGACGAAGTCTCCAGGCGGGGCATGGAAACCCTCCGGGTGGAATGGGAGTTTAACCAGAAGGCCGGCTTTACCAAGGCTGACGACCGCCCCCCCGACTTCATGCGCGAGGAGAAGCTCCCGCCTCATAACCAGGTCTTCGATGTTTCCGATGAAGAGCTGGATCTCATCTGGAAAGAATTCTGCGGATAAAGCGTACGGTTCTCCGGGCAGAAGGATACCGCTAGAGCGCAAGAGGGTTCAAAAAAGCCCCGGGTTCGTCCCGGGGCTTTTCGCTTCCCGATGCTGCTGTTCTCGCATGGTTCGCCCTCCTGCATGGCCCGCCCATCATTATTGCGCCGGCAGTGCGACAAAGCTTTGTGGCGGTCTCAACGGGAACGGGCTCCAAGCGAACCCGGAGCCAAGCTTTAATATCACTCCACCACGACCACATTACAATTTTTCGCTTTTCGAACCACGGCAGTGCTTACACTTCCTAGAAGCGCTTTTTTTATGCCCCCCAACCCCCTGCTGCCGATAACAATTGTGTCAAACTCTTCCTCTGAGGCCACCTTTAAAATAATTTCGGCGGTCCGCGCCCCTTTCTTCAAAATGGTGCTCACCTCTATGTTCTTCTGTTCCAAAAAAGCCCGGGCATCCGCTAAAATCTTTTCTTTTTCCTCTATTTGTTCCTTTAAAAGGTTTTTATACTCTTGAACTTTTTGGGGCGAGCAGCCGTCCGGAAGCTTGGAAAAAAGTGGTAGATAGACATGAATGATGGCCACCTCAGCCGGATGATGTTCTTCGGCAATTTTTGAAGCTTCTTCGAGAGCCTTTTGGCTGTGCTCCGAGCCATCCGTGCAAACCAGAATTTTCATCATTTATACCTCTCGTCATGCGGCACGATCAAACCACGGTTAAACCCACAACCTTGCCGGCCGGTACCGCTTTTCACCGGGAGAACCCCCTGCTGCACTTTTTCTTGGGCCATAAGGGGAACCGCCTTGATGGGCTTGCATTTTTTACTTTTTCGACATGAAAAAGGAAATACCTTTATAAAACCAATTAATTTTCGCCACCTCCCTTTCGGAAATTAAAATATGCCCCTTTAATTTTTCCGGCAGCAGGTGCGAGGCGTTCGAGCCTCCCCCCGGCCTGGGCGAGAACAATGAGGAGATACTCTGCGGCAGGCTGCAGATAAGCAGGGAGGAGCTGGAGCGGTTAAAGGAAAAGAAGGTCGTTTAAACGGAACCGCCCGCACGAGCACGGAGCGGGGGTAAAGGGGAAACGGGATTTTTCCTGCTCTGCAGAGCTTTGTTCGCGTATAGGGATTTATAAAATTACTATATAATGGCAAGTAAGGCATGAAATGGTATTATGTCATGAGTGAAGCGAATTTTCTGGAGGTGGGCTTTCAAAACAGGTCGGAAGGGAGCGTGCTCGGGGGAAGCGCGGCGCCCGGCGTGACCGCCGGCTGTATTACGCACCCCTTCCCCGGGGGGCTGCAGACCATTCCATGCGGTTATGTGAAAAATGAGTCTCCGCCTGTTTCTTCCTCTTCCACTTCTACCTCTATGCCGACCATCTCCATGAGCGCCAGGGCGTTGGCCGTCTTTGAAACGCCTCGCCTCAACTTGTAGTCGAAGCTGATCTGGCCTTCCCGGATCTGGTCGGTAAAGTGATAGTTAAACACCTGCCCGGGGTGCTCTTTTTCCAGCACGCTCAGCTCCAGGTCGTGTGTGGTGATGAGGCCGATGGTCGGCAGCTTTAAAAGCTGCTTGAGCACGTTCCTGGTGGCAAAGATGCGGTCGCGGGAGTTGGTGCCGCGGAATATTTCGTCCAGGAGGAAAATGAGCGGTTTCCGGGTCCTGGCGGCATCGATGATCATTTTGTTCCGCTTCAGCTCCGCGTAGAAGGTGGAGACCTTTTCCTCCAGGTTGTCCAGGATCTGCATTTTGGAGTAGATGCCCATGTAGGCGCAGGAAAGTTCCCCGGCGCAGGCAGGGGCCCCGGCGTAAGCCAGCACAAGATTGATGCCCATTGTCCTCAGCATTGTGGTCTTGCCCGACATGTTGGAGCCGGTGATGACGAGGATGGTGCCCGGCCGGGACAGGAGGATGTCGTTGGCCACCCGTTCCCCCCGGTGAATAAGCGGGTGGGCCAGTGAAGCGGCTTCCAAAAATGCCGGCCCGTTTTCCACCCGGGGATACGCCCAGTCGGGGTTGTCGTGGGCCAATACGGCCAGGCTGGACAGCGCTTCGAACTCGCCGATTACTCCGAACCACGTTTTGATGTCCATCCCCGACTCCTTTTTCCATGTCTCCAGTTTCTTCAGCGTGTGCCAGTCCCACAGCACGGCCATGTTCACCGGATGGTAGATGAGGGGATTGGTGTGGCGGAAATAAATGCGGTCCGCAATCCCGGACAGGATCTTAATCTGATCGGACGCCGGCCGGGGAGGCGCAGCGTCCGAGAAGAGTTTTTGCTGCAGGCCCGTCAGGAAGGGGGCATCGAACTCCTCGCCTTCGATCTGCTTCAAGAGTACGACGCAGCGTTTTAAAGGGCCGACCGCTTTTTCGGTGCGCAGGAACACAGGGCGTACGTGTTTGTTCCCCAATGCCGCGATTACGATTTGGGCGCCCAGGGAGAGGGCAAAAAAGGAATAAGGCAAAAGCTGCAGGATGCCCAAAATCAAAAGTGCCAGGGAGAGGAGAGGGAGCACCCACAGGAAACGCAGGGTTGCGTTGATGGCGGGGGAAAGCTCCCCGGTGAACCAGGTGTAGAGCTCTGACGGGTCGTACGTTTTCAAAAGGGAGCCGGCCCCGACTGCCTGGAAGTGCTGCCTGAAGTCCAGGCGGCGGGCCAGGTCGGAAGCGGCCCTCTGCCGCGGCCTTATCTCCTCATGGCGGGTTTGGCCCCTCAACAGTCCCACCAGCGTTCTTTCGCCGGTGAAGGAGGTGGTGGTGTTGATGTGCTGAAACAGCGAGCCCCGGCCGAAAATGTTCAGGTCAGTACTGTAGGGGTGCTCGTGGTCGATGTAGGATGTTCCTGTTTCGGGAAAGGAGGTCCACTCGCCGGAGAGGCGCTGCAGCCCGGTCCTGTTAATATCGGCCAGGTTGCTGAAAAGTTCGGCGTCGGCATTGGCCCGCCGATGCTTCCTCACGAATGCCGCGAAGAGGATAAAGAGGGGGAGGGACAGATAAGCGAAGAAATATTCTGCTTCCAGAACCCCGTAGGATAAAAGGACGGCTGCGGCGATAAAGCTCAACAGGCGCAGGGTAGAGAGCCTGTCGCTGGTTTTCTGGGCCTTTTTCTTTTGTTTTTGAAACTCCTCCAGGCGTTCCTGGTAGATGGAAGCTATCCTGTCCATGATGTGTTGGGCTGCCTCCTTCATCTGCGGCTTTTGCCGCGGGGGATCCGGTTACCGCAGCGCGGTGCGCAGGTAGGGCACAGGGCGTGGTATATGCCCTGCCCCCCGCAGGCTGACCGGCTGTTTTATTCAATTCTTCCGCGTGCCGGTTGCCGGGCGGCGACTGTTAATGGATTAGACACGGCCTGCCATTATTCCTTTGCGGCGCCGATTTTCTTTTTAAAAAGCTCCATTTGGAGGCCCGTAAATTTGCGCCGGTTGATCCGAGCCGAGTACTCCCGCAACATTTCTGCCCGCAGCGAAAACATTTTTCCGCGTTTAGAAGTCAGGCAGGAATCCCCTGGGGTTTTGCAGGATGGAATAATGTCTTGTCACAAAACGTGTGTGGCGGCAAAAAAAGGCCCCAGCCACAGGAAAAGCCCCCAGGGGCGGAGCCTGACCGGGCTGCCCTGTGGAGGGCTTGTGGGGGGTTGCGGCGGTCGAACGGGGGAAGACCCGTTTCTTTATGATATAATCGGGGTAACCCGGCTCAACAACGAGACCCTGGAGGGGGAGCAATCGTGAAAGCGCTCACAGTCTATTACTCCCGGACGGGAATTACCGCAGAGGTCGCCCGGGCGGTTCATGAAGAATTGGGCGGAGATCTGGAAGAGATCCGGGTCACGAGGGACAGAAGGGGGATTTCAGGCTCTTTGCTGCTCGCTCTGGAGGCGCTTTTAACTATGAAGGCACCCATTGTGGAAGCAAAAAATGAGCCGGGCCGGTACGACCTGGTGGTCGTCGGGACCCCGGTGTGGTCCCAGAACATGTCCACTCCCGTGAGGGCTTACCTGGAACGCTACAGAGCGAGCTTCAAAACCACCGGTTTCTTTGTCACCTGCAGGGGCATCGGCGGCATGAAGGTCCTGCGGGACATGGAGCTCCTTGTGGGGGAAGATGCCGGGGCGCTGCTGGAGATAAAGAGGGGCGACTTTCGTTCCGGCGGCTACCGGGAGAAGGCCGGGCGTTTCGTGCGGGAGCTGCTGGGTCCGGCAGGGTGAGGCCGCTGGATGCCTTCGGGGGCGCCTCGCATCATGCAGAGTTCATGAGCTGACCGGCACCAGCTTTCACCCGGATCATTCGCTGCGGCAGGGGACAAAGGGAAACGCTCGGCCGGCTGCCGGGGCTGACCCGCGGGTGGCTTGCGGGCGTGGGCTGGGAGTGCCCTCCGATAAAGCCGGGCAAAGGCGTGGGAATGCATATGAGGGGAGGCCGCCCATAAGGGCGGTCTCCCCTGGTTTTTTCCCCGGCAAGACCCATCCTTTATCCTGCTCGGCTGCGGCGGATGATCCGTAATACCTCCTGCCTAACAACTATCGCAAGTGAAGCAGGATATTTAGCAATTTTTGACGAATCTTCTAGCTAATGGGGGACACGTGAAAGGCTGGGTTTAACGGCAAACCGAAATATTGTCCCGCAAAGAAACTTCTTTCCGGCGAAGCCCTGCGGCTGATTGGGCCGGTAACCCTGATGTGAGGAGGGCGTTCCCATGGAGATAGCGGTGTTGGGGTGGGGGTCGCTGATCTGGAAACCGGGCGGGCTTAAAATAACAGGTCCCTGGAGCCCCGACGGACCCCTTCTGCCGGTTGAATTTGCCAGGATCTCGCAGGACGGGAGGCTTACCCTGGTGCTGTATTCCGGCGCACAGCCGGTGCAGGTACTGTGGAGCCGCTCCGCCTGCGCAAGCCTGGAAGAGGCCGTGGCGGATCTGGCAGGGAGGGAAGGAACGCCGAAGAAAAACATCGGCTACGTTTCGCTTTTCAGCAGCGACTTCCGGTGCAGCGCCGTCCCCGAAGCCCTGGATACGATCCGCGAGTGGGGGAAGGCCGGAAACTTCGATGCGGTGATCTGGACGGATCTGCCCTCCAACTTTGAGCGGAACGCCAACATGGCTTTCAACCCGGATAATGCGGTCACCTACCTGGCGGCGCTCAAAGCTGATACTTTTCAAAAAGCGAAAGAGTATATCATGAACGCCCCCGAGCAGGTGTCCACCCCGGTTAGAAGGCATTTTGAAGACATTTTCAGGTGGCTGCTGTGATCGGGGTTCCTCCGTGAAAAAGGGCTGATCGGTTTCACCGGGAAAGCGCTGCCCGAAAACCGCGAGTTCGCCCCGGTGGAAAAAATGGGGCATGACGTGGAGAAGAAACTGGAGGCGTGCACGTACAAAGAGATCATCAAGTTCACAGGGATGCAGCGGCGGTGCAGCCTCGGCGGGCACCTTTGTGAATCCCCGAACATGAACCTTGCTTTCCTCATTTGGGGTTTTTGTTTCCCCTTTGCGCACCTTGCGCAAAGGCAGCCATGAACCCGCCTGCCGGTGTGTCCATACGGAAAAAGACATGCGGGCGGCGTTGTGGGAAGAAAAGGGGGTACTTGATAGTATCCGAACACAACATGCCTTGTTTAAGCGCTCCTGCTGCCCCAGAGTTGTACCAGGAAGGCGGAGAGGACGTCAAAGCTGACGGTTGCCCGTGGGGAAAAGGATTATATTGAGGGAGACTTGTGTTTATCCTAAAAAACTAAAGGAGAAATGAAAAAGATGTTAAAGATTCTTGTAGCGACAGACGGTTCCGAGCATGCCAAAAAGGTCATAAAAACTGCCATCAGGATTGCCAAGCCGACAAACTCAAGGGTTATCGTATTGTGCGTTGAGGACTGGACGCATGTAGAAAGGGATAGCGGTTTAAAAACCAGGGAAGCGGTGGAGCAAGCCGTGGAAGTTTTCAAGAAATACAATGTTCCCGTAAGCCCTTTAACCCGTAAAGGAACGAAAAGGCCCGCCGATGTGATCATTGAAGTGGCCAAGGAGCAAAATGTTGACTTTATCATCTTGGGGAGCAGGGGGCTGAGGGGGATCAAGGAAGTGTTCTTGGGGAGCGTAAGCCAACGGGTCGTCCAATTGGCCGACAGAAACGTGGTGGTCGTCAAATAAACAAAAAATTCGGGGCAGGCAATAAGCTTCTTGCGAAAAAGCAAATGTTTTGCGGCGGCGCGAAGCCGCAGCGCAGGTTCCAATGCCACCAATGGAGCCTTTCGATGCGCTCCCCGAAAACCCGCGGGAAAAGCCGTTCAACTGCTTCGCCAGCGCCCGTCCCCGGTTTCCGTTGGTTGTAAGAATTGTACATGTAGCTCATCCGGGCATCACGCCAGTGCGGCAGGTTGGAGAAATGTTTTCAGGGGCGTTGTCATTGAGGGGTGCAATCTGTGGGGGTCGAACCGAAAGGATTCCACTTTGGTTCGGTTCGGCATGGAGCGTCATTCGAATTATATCCAGGGAGGGAAATAAATGAAAATCCTGGTATGTATTGATGGGTCGGAGCAGAGCTTCAAGGCAGTCGAGAAGGCCGCGATAATAGCAGCAGGGCTTGAAAGCCCGGAGGTAACGCTGCTAAATGTTCAAGAAGTACTGGCGCGCCCATCCAGCAAAGGGGTTTATTTTTCCGATCAAACCAGGGCATTCTGGGAAAAGCATGAAATTGAGGATCGCAAGGAAAGAACTGAAATGTTGAGAAAGGCCGCCAAGTTTTTTGAAGAAAAACGTATCAAAGTTGACACAGCTCTGGTAAAAGGGCATCCCGCTACAAGTATTGCTGACATGGTTGCGCAAGAAGGTTTTGACCTCGTGGTGATTGGCAACAGGGGGCTCAGCGGAATGAAAAAGCTGATTCTGGGAAGTGTCAGCAATGCCGTGGCCCAGGAAGTTAAGTCCTCCATTTTTATTGTGAAATAATTGTCCTTTTGCTTCATTTCATTTCATGACGGAAACAGAGAGGAGGAACCGGGTTGAAAATCCTGGCATGTACCGACGGCTCCGAGCAGAGCCGCAAGGCGTTAACGGAAGCGGCCAAAATTGCCAAAGAGCTGAACAAGGCTGAAATCACGGTTATCTTTGTGGATGATTTCCCCCCAATTATTACCACTGACGAAGGAGGTTTTTTTTCGGGGGATTATTTAACAGATGAGACAAGAGAACGGTTGGATAAGGAAAAAGCGAAAATCAAGAAGTTGATTATGGAAAAGGCAGAAAAGGTTTTTGATGATTACGGTTTTACGATCGACAAAGTGGTTCAAAAGGGGCATCCCGCTTCAGTCATTATCAAGGTAGCCTCAGAGGGCGGGTTTAACCTTGTTGTCCTCGGAAGCAGGGGGCTTGGCAGCATGAAAAAAGTGCTGTTGGGGAGCGTCAGCAATGCCGTGGCGCAGGAAGCGAAAACCAACGTGCTTATCGTAAAGTGAGTTTTTACAGGGTACGGGAGATCCTGGATGGTCCGGCAGTTTTTGAGGTCAGCCCAAACCCCGCCAGCATCTGGGACGCACTGCAGATGCTGATACCACACGCAATTTTTTAAGCCTGCCGGCCAGCCGGCACCTGTTGAGCCCCGGTTTGAAAACTTCAGTTTGGCGATGCGTTTTTCCAACTCCTTGTCACTAGATTTCCCGACGGCTGCCTTTCCTCTAATAAATAAAAAAATTAAGAAAGGGCCTGGAGAAAAATCCAAGGCCCTTTTCTCATATTTTTAAAACAGGCTTTTAGCGCAAACTTTTCATTTTGTCCGTCCGACTTTTTTTAATCGATATATTTGTTTTCAAAAGCATTGACATCTTCTGCGGGATACTTTTTCTGCTTACCAGGTCGGTGAGAGTTCTGTTTCGTACTGCTCTGCAGCGGCCTTGTGCACTTTCAGTTTCCAGGTCCGCTCCCTGATGGCTGCCAGGAGCTTTTGGGCAGCTTCCTGGGGATCTTCTTCCCACATGAAGTAACCGCCGTAAACATCCTGGGCAATCTGCAGGGCAATGCCGTCTACCAGGGGGCTGCCGGGGATCGGCGGTATAACACCGACGTGGACAGGCATGCCCAGGGTTACACACCAACTTCCGATGGAAACGGCTTTTTCGCTCATTGCCTCGGGGGCACTGGCCGCGTAGGGCACCTTTGGCGTGTCCACTTTCCACTGGCGGGCCAGGGCGGTCATCAGGTCGTACGCCCTGGTATTGTCCACGCAAGAGCCCATGTGGAAAATGAGCGGCAGTTTTTCTCCGTTCAACTTCTCCTTGTTGGCTTCATCAAGACGGTTGATAAACGCCTTCAGCCCTTCCCCGGCATACTTTTCAACGGCGTCGCTGTTCAAGAGGCCGAGCTTGGCATAGGTGCCGGCAGCACAACCGGTCGCTACCGGCAGGATGTTGTTTTTGGCCAGCTCAACGGCGATGGTGTGGTGGCTTTCGTCGTGGGGCACCTTCAGGTTGTTGCATCCGGCAAAGAGAACCAACCCCTCCAACTCGCCCTGCTCGATGGCATCGGTGATGACCTTATAGGGTTCGTCGGGGTTCACCGAGGACAGCAGTTCTTCGAAGGCCTCCAGGCTGAAACCGGCAATTACTTTATTTTTCACCTTGGGAATGTTCACTTTGGACGGATCGCGCTGTTTAAAAGTTTCGATGGCAACCCTTACGATTTCCCGGGCTTTCTCCATAGCCCTTGTCTCATCGAAATCAATGTAATAGGAGCTGGGAATCTTGGCGTTGGGTATGGTGGTAATTATCTTGGTATGGTAACATTCGGCTACAGACTGGATGCCGGGCATGATGCACTGTATGTCGACAACCATGGCGTCCACGGCGCCGGTCATGATGGCAAGCTCTTGAGACAGAAAGTTGGTCAGCGGGGCGACGCCCTGGCGCATGAGCACTTCGTTGCCGGTGCAGCAGATGCCCATGCATTTGATCCCTTCGGCCCCTGCCTCCCTGGCCTCCTCCTGCATTTCCTTGGCGGCTTTGACAACCATTTCACTTAAAATGGGGTTGTGGCCGTGCAGGGCAATGTTGACCATGTTTTCTTCCAGCACGCCCATGTTTGCTTCGCTGGCACTGGGGGACGGGGTGCCGAACAGGACATCGGAAAGGTCGGTAGCGATATGCATGCCGACAAAGTCGCACAGGGCCGATTTTAGAGCCTGGAAGACCAGGTTCACCGGGTCGGCGTCCATTCCCATGTGGGTCTGGGCCATGGATTCGGCGATGGTTCGGTGGATGCTGTAAGGCATTATGTTGCACTCGATAAACTTTTCGATTCTCTGCGGGATCACGGACTTTTCGAGCCAGGCGCTGTATTTGCCGTTAACGCGGGTGAAATCTTCCAGCGCCAGGTCAACAACTTCTCTTAAAATCTCCCGGTCGGAACGCCCTTCCGTAACTATTTCCAGGCGCTCGGCCAGCCTCTTCAGTTTTTCCGGGTCCGCTATGCCATAATCTTTTACGTTTCCATCTGCCACTTCGCCCAATGCCAGGGTGGTATGAAGGCCGTGGTCTGAATGGGCGGAGGTTCCGCCCAACACAGCACGGATCAGGTTGCGGGCTACGATGGTGTAAGCGGGTGCGCCGCAAATCCCTTTCGATGCCTTTTTGGTAATCCGGCAGGGTCCTTGGATACAAATGGTACAACATACCCCGCTGTTCCCGTACTGGCATTGTGGCTGCATGTTTAAATAGCGGTCATAAGCGGTTTCTACCCCGCTTCCTTCAGTGCATGACAGAATTTCCAGGGCGGCGGGGTCCACGGTACGGTTCCGATCCAGGTCTTTTTTCTTTTTTTTATCGGCCATAGTACTTTTTAACCTCCTCTGTGAATTTTCATTCAGGCTGGATTACTGGATTTCCTCTTGCTATCGAAGGAACCAATGGTTCTCCCGAAAAACGGCCCAACAACTCATATCGAACTGTTGGGCCAAAAGTGGAAGATAGGTTTTTTCAACAAAGGTGGTGGCACATGGTTTTTTAAGCATTCCAGCTATAGCAAGATAAGTTATTATAATTTGTGCTCTACTAATAGATAGTATAAGTGTGGAGATAATCTTTATCATTTATATGGTATCATTGTTTTTGCGAACTGTCAAGAAACCCTGAAACATATTTGCAAAATTTATCCTGAGAGTGGAAGAAGGTGCCCCGGCAGGCTTGCCTGGGATTTTTTAAAGGGCCTGGGGCCCGCCGTATTCACAAAGCTCTTGCCCGTTTATCTGTTGATATAAAAAAAGTTTGTTGACAATTCTTTTAAGGTGACAGGAAAACCATTTTCTTTATTGAATTATGTAATAGACATTGGAAGAGGAAGAACGTGAAATAATTGAAACCTGAAGGCAAACAGCAGGAGATTCGCATCACTCCTCATAATCCCATCTATAAAGGTCCTTACATCACAAGCATTCTGGCCCGCGGTGATCATGCCTGGGTTATCGCCATGCCTGAAGAAGGGATGCGTTTTATCCCCCTGCCTATTGGCACCATCCTGGAGATCGAATACCTGTCCGGATACGATCATAAATTCACGACCGAAGTGCTGGACCGAAATTTTCGGGGCCTGCGGACCCTGACCATTGCCAGGCCCGGAGCCATTTCCCGCGGAACGGGAGACAAAAAACCCGGGGTCCGTGTTATTGCTTTTGGCAGCGGGAAAGGCGGCGTGGGGAAAAGCATGATGATCATCAATGTGGCCCTGGGCCTCCAGCTTCTCGGGAAAAAATGCTGCCTGATCGATGCCGACCTCGGCACAGCCGACATCGACACCCTCCTCAACTTGGAGGCCCCGTACAACCTGTACCACCTCATCAAAGGGGAAAAAAAGATTGAGGATATTTTGGTGAAAGGGCCGGAAGGGGTGCTGCTGGTCCCGGGCGGCTCGGGACTGCAGAACCTGGCTAATTTAAGGGATTGGCAGTTCAGCCGACTCATTTCTGCGTTTAACAACCTGAACGGCATGGCAGATTTTCTTTTGCTCGATACCGGTGCAGGGGTATCCCGCAATGTTACGAACTTCCTGATGGCCGCCGACGAGATTGTTCTCGTAGCGTCCCCCGAGCCCCACGTCATCATGGACGTTTACGCCCTCATCAAGGTCCTTGCTTTCTCGCAAAACGAGAGCCGCCTGAAGTTGGTGGTGAACAAGACCGACAAGGCCGAGGAAGCCCACCTGATCTGGAATGCCATCAATTCCGCCTCTCGACAGTTTTTGGACGTCAGCGTGGATTTCCTGGGCCACATTCCCCACAGCAAGGCACTCCTGAGTTCCATAAAAAAACAGGAACCGTTTATCCTCAAGCACCCCCGGCACGAAATCTCCCGGAACTTTTTGAGGATTGCCGGGCTCCTTGCGGGCGAAGAGCCCTCGAGGGATGAAACACAGCCGGGATCCTTCCTCATGAGATTGAAGGAGAACATTTTCCGGGGTTTTTCCCTGGATGAACCCCTGCGATAAGCGCCCGGGCGGCCGTTCCACCGCTAGCCGCACTTCCCCATAGCCTTACAGAGAAAGATTGCAGTCAACTTCCTTTTCAAAAAATTTTAGGGGAAAAAACCCGCAATTGGCGTTAGCGGGTTTTTACTTCTTCGCGGATCAATTCCGCAAAAAGTGCTACAGCGATGTTGTCGGGGAAGCGATGCATATACTATCCAAACATTTGTGTTAATATGAAGAAGAACATGGGTTAATCACCAATAATTACCTCTTGGGGAGGATTTGTTTCTTGCTCAATTGACTTGTTGTATAACTTCACTTATTATTAAGGAAAGGCAAACAATACTATGTTGTTCTAGAGGGGTTGTAATGAATAAGGTTGAGTCAAAAAACGGCGTGCCAATTAGATTAAGTAACGAGAGATGGCTTCATATTACAGAGGAACATTCTGAATTGGCCGGCTATTATTATGAAATATTAGAAATTATTAGTGACCCCGAAGCAATCTATGAGGGTAGTGCTGGTGAGTTGCTTGCAACCAGGGAAATCGAACCTGGAAAACACCTGATTGTTGTATACAAAGAATTGAACAAAGAAGATGGTTTTATCATTACTGCATTCTTGACAAGAAAGATTAAGCAGCTTGGAAGGAGGTTTAAGTTATGGCCTCGATAGATATTAAAGAAATCTTGGAGATTACCCCTCAACTTTTAAATTTACCATATAAACGAGTCTGGTACAGCTATGATGAAGAAGCAGATGTATTGTATTTAAATTTTAAAAAACCAAGTCATGCCGATGATAGCGAATTAACCGATGACGATATTATTATAAGGTACGAAAAAGGCGAAATCATCGGTATTACCATACTTCATGCCAGTAAAAGAAAAGAACCAGTTTAGATTTATCAGACTATCGGGTTTGCTCAGGATGACAATGAAAGAAGCCCCGCAAAAAAGAGGTTTTAAAAGGTCACACTTACAAAAAGGCCTTGATCTGCTAAAAAGCTGTATTTTGGGGGCCAC
>PWTK01000036.1 GCA_003563895.1 Syntrophomonadaceae bacterium | reverse complement strand
TCACCAGCTGCGCACCCATGTTTTCAAAGTGATCCTCCAGCTCGATCTCGCGCGCGATGGTCACCCCGTCGTTGGTGATCTGCGGCGTGCCGAATTTCTTTTCCAGCACCACGTTCCGCCCCTTGGGGCCGAGCGTTACCTTGACCGTATCCGCCAGCTTGTCAATGCCCCGCTCCAGGGCCTGGCGCGCTTCTTCGCGGAATAAAATTTCCTTTGCTGCCATACAGCTATTCCCTCCTTCGTTTCGAATGTGACTGCGCTAATACAAAGCGGCTGAAAGTTGCATCAGGTGTTTTTCTTTTTCTCAAGCTTCTTAGAAAAAGTTCTCCTTACTGCTGCTCCGGGGCCTGTATGAATCTCCTCAACCGCTGTAAACAGCCAAAATATCGTCCTGCCGGACAATAAGGTATTCCTCGCCGTCAACTTTCACTTCCGACCCGGCGAATTTGGAAAAAACGACTTTGTCTCCTTCATTCACTTCCATCGGCACCCGTGTCCCGTCATCCAGCACCCGGCCCGGCCCGACCGCCTTCACTTCGCCCTCCTGGGGGCGCTCCCTGGCTTTGTCGGGAAGCACGATACCGCTTTCTGTTTTTTCTTCCTGCTCTAAAACCTTTAAGACAACCCTGTCGCCCAGCGGCTTCAGTTTCATCAAACCCTACCTCCTTTTTTCGCAGTTGTGTATCTGGCTGTTAGCACTCTTTGGCGGTGGGTGCTAAAGGCAGCCCATACCATATTAAAAAGGAGTTGCCCCGAAAAAGCAACCAATCCCATTTTGGCAGAACAGCGCAGAACGATGCTCATAATATTTATCCCTCAAATTTGACACCTATTCTTCGTTTTTCTTCGTTATCCGGTTATTTTTGCAGTCATTTTCAAGCGGCAGCCCTACAGGAAGAACATAAAGGCCAGCGGGACCGCCGTTTTCAGCACCAGCAGGCGGCAGAGGTGCAGCATGGAGACATGGAAGGGGTTTCTCCCCGAACTCACGGCCAGCGCCGTCATCACGGTAAACCCTCCCGGGGCCGCAGCCAAAAAGCTGGTCAGAAAATCCCACTTGAGGGCGCGGCTGAGGATATAAGCGACCAAAAAGGAGCTGCAAAATATGAGGGCCGTTGAAAAAAGGAGGGGAATGATCAAGGCGCCGGACAGCAGCAGCTGCAGGGTCTCAGGGGAAATATTGTCGGATACCATGATCCCCACCCCCACCAGCATCAGGCCGAACAGGCCGTGAGAAGGGGCTTTCACCTTCACCCCCCAAACGGAGGCGAAGGCGACGAACACCATGGAACCGACCATGGCGCCCGCAGGCACCCCGGCGGCCAAAAACAACCAGGCCCCCCCGACAGCCAGCGCCAGGGTGGCGGCGCTCCAGGCAAGCTTTTCCATCCCTGCCTGCCAAGCCCTGCCGGGGTTTTGCTCCGCCTGGAAACCGGCCAGCAACCTGTCGCGAGCGGCCGCCACAAGTTCGCGGACGGGCCGCCTTTTCCCATTTGGCCCCGGCAATCTGGCGTTCCCCTCGCCTCCCGGCTTACCCGCCACCGACATGACCGGTCCTGTACGTTCGCTGTGGTTTTCCGTTTTCACCCAGTAGCGCAGCATAAAGGGAAAAACGATCACGGTAGCGACCATGCGAAAACTCTGCATCACGATCACCACCGCGATGTCTGCATCGGTCTCCAGGGCGATCACCGTCATCTCGGGGAGCCCTCCTATGCTGGAAGAGAGAATCCCTGTATTCAAATCAATGGCGGCAAAATGGGAAAGGACATAGCCGAGCGAAAACACCACGGATAAGGCCCAGAAAACGATAATGAGCGCCGGGAGAAACAGCCCTTTGAGCTCCTGCACCGTCTCCTTTGTCACCCGGGTGCCCACATAAATGCCTAGAAAGACCTGGATAAAAGGTGACAGAAGGGGCGGAGACGGCGGCAGTTCTACCTGGAAAGCACGCAGGGCGCCGATAACAAAAATGGTGCCCAAAAGGGCGGCTACCGGAAGCCGCAAAATTTTAAAAAGCAGCCAGCCGCAAAAGCCCAGGGCAAACAGCAGCAGTGCATCCCACAGCAAATCTAAAAACATCAGCGACTCCTCAGGTATTATTTCGCTTGTTGCTTTTCCGGCCGCACGGCAGCCTTCAGCTTGCCCGGCCGCCATACTTTCACCAGTGGTACATTATAACAAAGCTTGAAAGGAAAATTAGGAGCGGTCAGGGAAGTTTTTCCCGGAAATCTTCCGGGATAGGAATGGTTTTTCGCGTACTGCCATCCACGAAAACATAAACCAGCTCACCCTGTGCTACGAGCTCCCTTGCATAGCCGCGGTAAAAAGAACCGGAAATACGTATGCTTTTATTTCCCAACTGGACTTTCTCTACAGCCATTTCCACATCATCATTAAGGAAAAGCGGCGCTAAAAAATCAAAGGAAATGTGCGCAATCGCAACATCGATGTTTCTTTTCAAGAGTTCCTGCCAATCTATACCTTTATGAGCCAGGTAATCTATTACCGCTATACTGTCAAGCCACTTGGGGTAGTTAGAAAAAAAAGCGGTTGTAGAAAGATCTGTATCATAAAAACGTACCTTATAACAGGTGGCAAAAAGAGGGTCAGGGTTGGTTTCCTGCTTTTTCATTCGGTGTCACCCCTCTAACACAATCTATTTACTGCCGGATCCTGTTCAGGGAAATCTTAACCACACTAAATGAGTTGACGTTTAAAATGCGGGTTCTTTCAGCAACCCCCGGGCCAACCCCATCTTGCGCTCCCAGTCCGTGCCCCGTTCGATCATGATGCGCTGGGCCTGGGGCGAGCCGGCACCGTGGACCGATTCGGTCAGGTAACCGGAAGAGCCGCCCCCCAGCGTCAGGTTTTCCAGGAGCCGCACCGCTTTCCGCTTCGTTTCCGTATCCACCTCTTCCACCCCCTGGTAATACTTGCGGAGCAGATCGCCGATGTGCGGCAGCTCAAAGTCTTTCCTGGAGGGAAGGGTCACCATGATCCCCCCGCAGAGGTCCTGCGCCAGCCGGGATATTTCAAAGGGAAAGCGCGTAACGTTAAGCTTGCACACGTTGGCCAGCAGCGGGTCCACGTAATAATTGCCGGCTTCCAGCGGTTTACCGGCCCAACTGCAGGCCAGGCCGCAGCAAAAGAGGGTTTCGTTCAGATGGTTCATCTCCACCAGCTTGTCGCGCACATGGGAACTCTTCTCGATGCCGTGGTACCTGGCCATGAGGGCAGCGGTGCCGATCACCACATCTCCCACGCCGGCCTTGCACCCGCCGTAGCTGGCCCGGTGATAGGAGGCGAACCGCTCCACCAGCCGGCCGGAAAACTCGTGCTCCCCGTCCATAAAGACCCGTTCCCAGGGGACAAAGACATCTTCAAAAATGATCAGCGCCTCGTGGCCCCCGAAATAGGGGTTCCCCGCATCGGCGGCCTCCGGTTCCAGCCTGCGGGTATCGGACGGCTGGCGGCCGAACACAAATGATCCCCCGGGCGCATCTGCGGGCACTGCGAAGGAAACGGAATAATCGCGGTCCTCTTCGGTCAGCGCCAGCGTAGGCATGGCCACCACATAGTGGGAATTGAGGGCGCCCGTCTGGTGGGCTTTCGCCCCGCGCACCACGATGCCGTCCGGCCGGCGCTCCACAATGCGCAGGTACTGGTCAGGGTCCGGCTGCCGGTGCGGCGGCAATCGGCGGTGGCCCTTGGGGTCGGTCATGGCGGCGTCACAAATCAGGTCGTTGTCCTGGACCTCCACCAGGAAATCTCGAAAGCGATCGTGGTAAGGCGTGCCCAGCGCCCGGTCCATGTCAAAGGTTACGGAATAGAGGCAATTCAGCGCGTCCATGCCGGCACAGCGCTGAAAACAGGAGCCCGTCAACCCTCCCAT
>PWTK01000113.1 GCA_003563895.1 Syntrophomonadaceae bacterium | reverse complement strand
TCAGGTCTACCTGCTCGTCCAAGGTTAACACCTCCGGGCGTGCTGGAGCCCAGGGCCCTGGGGGCCGCGGTGAAAGCCCCTTTTTCAGCCAACGGGCCGGGGGGAAAGGGCCCTTGCAGGACTTGCTTTTGATGAGGCTGATTTTGACTCAAGTGTTGATGTTCAGCTAAAACAGTTTTTATCCTCCGAATGGAGAAAATGGAGAAAGAAATGAAAAAACTAGAAAATAAAGACCGCCTTGAAGCTTCGCTTCACCATCAGAAGGACGAAAATGTTCCTATACGTTGAAAAAATAGTTGTTTTTGCCCTGCACGCCCTTTTTCATCCCTGAAAAGCGGGTTTTAAAACATGCCTTTACCTTGTGGGGTGGAGCGCCGACCTTTCGCTCTTCATTCTTCAGCGCAATTGAAATCTCAAAAAGCAGGAAATCTTCCGGCGGGTCGGGGGACACTTCCTTTCCCGGTTTGTCCAGGTTGGGACGGCAGCGCTTTTCCAGAGGCGGCGTCCGACACCAGCTGAAGGAAGTAGCGGTGCAGACGCAGGTCTTCTGTCAGCTCGGGATGGAAAGAAGTCGCCAGAAGCCGTCCTTCCTGCACGGCGACAGCGCGCCCTGCCCAGCGGGCCAGCACCTGCACTTCCTGGCCGCAGGAGGTCACTACGGGAGCCCGGATAAAGACCCCGGGATAGAGCGCCTCGCCCAGGACGGGGATTTCCAAGCCTGCCTCGAAGCTGTCCCGCTGGCGCCCGTAGGCGTTGCGGCGCACCCGGATGGAAAGGAGCGGCAAAAGGGGCTGCTGTCCTTCCAGTTCCCGGGCCAGCAGTACCATCCCGGCACAGGTCCCCCAAACAGGCATCCCCTCTTTAGCGCGTCGGCTGATTATTTCAAAAAAGCCGTGCCGGCTGCCCAGCAGACCAATGGCGGTGCTCTCCCCGCCGGGAAGCACCAGCCCGCCCAAGGCGTGCAGCTGTTCGGCCCGGCGGATGGCAAAGGCCTCGGACCCGCTTTTCCGCAGCAGTTGGATGTGTTCCGAAACCGCTCCCTGGATGCCCAGCACGCCTACGGCCGGCTGAGGCGCAGCGGCGCGGCGCGGGCTGCCGGCAGACGCTCCAGGGCTCGGTGAGCTTTCCCAGGAGGGTGGATGTGTCATAAGGGCGGTCCTTTCTGCCGGGCCCGAGAGGATCGGCGGGTTCGGTCAAAAGCGGAAACAAAACCTGGACGGCACGCGCCCTGCTGGAACAGGGAAAAGCGGCCCTGCTTGCCGTTACACGCCGCGGGTTTGCATTCTTTCTTCCCGGCCCAGCAGGGAGACATCGATCCCCGGCATGGCCTCACCCAGGTTGCTGGAAACCCTGGCCAAAAGCTCGGGGTCGTCGAAATGCATGGTGGCTTCCACAATGGCCCGGGCGCGCTTCTGCGGGTCCCTGGACTTGAAGATGCCCGAGCCCACAAACACCCCGTCAGCACCCAGTTTCATCATGAGCGCCGCGTCGGCAGGGGTGGCGATGCCGCCTGCGGCGAAATTCACCACGGGCAGCCTGCCCAACCTTTTGACCTCCTGCAGGAGCTCAAAAGGCGCCCCCAGGTTTTTGGCGATGGCCATCAGCTCCTCGGCGGGGGCGGAGACGGCCTGCCTGAGCTGGGAATTGATGCGGCGCATGTGCCGTACCGCTTCCACAACGTTGCCCGTACCGGGCTCTCCCTTGGTGCGGATCATGGCCGCTCCCTCCCCGATGCGCCGCAGCGCTTCCCCCAGGTCCCTGGCCCCGCAGACAAAGGGAACAGTGAACTTTTGTTTGTCGATATGATACTCTTCGTCGGCAGGGGTCAACACTTCGCTCTCGTCTATATAGTCGACCCCCAGCGCCTCCAGAATTTCGGCCTCCACGAAGTGCCCGATGCGGCATTTGGCCATGACGGGGACGGTGACGGCTTCCATAATGTGACGGATAGACTGCGGGTCTGCCATGCGGGCCACACCGCCTGCGACCCTGATATCCGCCGGGACCATTTCCAGGGCCATCACCGCTACCGCTCCGGCGGCTTCGGCGATTTTGGCCTGTTCCGGATCGGTCACATCCATGATGACCCCGCCCTTTTGCATCTGGGCCATGCCTTTTTTCACCCGAGAGGTGCCCTTTTCTGCCATTACAACCAACCTCCTGTATTTTCCACGCCTTCACAATACGAGGGTGTCAAGATCTGTTTTCATTATTTTACTACATCGAATGGCGAGAAACAAGCTGCAGCAAAACCGGAAGCGTCCCTTCATCGCAGCCAATCATTGGAGAAAGCGCCGCGCCGGGATCAGGGCTGGTAGGCAATGCGCAGCTGCTGCCGCCGCCGGCGCCTCTCCAGGGCGATCTGGACAAGCCGGTCGATCAGCTCGGGATAGGGAATGCCGCTGGCCTCAAAAAGTTTGGGGTACATGCTGATGCTTGTAAAGCCGGGGATGGTATTGATTTCGTTGACGTAAATCTGCCTTTCCGCTTCGCTGTAGAAAAAGTCCACCCGGCCCAATCCGCTGCACTCCACCGCCAGAAAAGCGCGTACCGCGTAATCCTTGAACTGCTCTTCCACCTCCGGCTCCAGCTCGGCCGGGATGATCAGCTCTGAGCGGTCGTCGATGTATTTGGCACGGTAATCGTAAAATTCGTTGCAGGGAACCACCT
This sequence comes from Syntrophomonadaceae bacterium, assembly GCA_003563895.1. GTDB lineage: Bacteria > Bacillota > Dethiobacteria > DTU022 > UBA8154 > CSSED11-181. Next base: position 38,339 of record PWTK01000113.1, on the reverse strand, counting down.
CGCCCGGAACGGAGGAAACGGGCTTCTGGTCGCCCAAAACGCTGCACTCGATCTCGCGGCCCGGCAGGAAGCGCTCCACGACCACCTTTTCATCGTAGAGCAGGGCCTCTTCCACGGCCTCTTCCAGGGTGCGGGGGCAGCGGGCCTTGTTCACGCCCACGCTGGACCCCAGGTTGGACGGTTTCACAAAACAGGGAAACCCCAGTTTTTCCTCGATCCCCGTGAGCAGCGCCTGCTTCTCTTCCTCCCACCGGGTGGCGTAAAAATAGAGAAAATCGCCCACCGGCAGCCCCCGGTGCTTAAAGAGGAGCTTCATCAGCACCTTGTCCATCCCTGCGGCTGAAGCAAGCACCCCGGCCCCGACATACGGCAGGCCGGCCAGCTCCAGCAGGCCCTGGACCGTGCCGTCTTCGCCGTAAGGGCCGTGGAGGACCGGGAAAACAACATCCAGGGGCAGAAAATCTGCGCCGCCGGTGCCGGGGCGCTCGGGCAGAAGCATCAGGCCGGGAGAAAGGGGGTCGGTGACCAGCGTGGCAAAAGAAGAATCTCCCGGAATCCATTTGTCCCGCAGGGCCCGCAGGGGGTCCCCACCGGCCAGCCAGCGTCCTTCCAGCGTAATGCCCACCGGGATCACCTGGTATTTCGCTTTGTCCATAGCCTCCATGACGGAGGCGGCCGATCGCAAGGATACCTCGTGCTCTCCTGAGCGCCCGCCGAACAAGACACCCACCTTCAATTTTTCGCTCAAGATATCATCTCCTTTACCCGGGATCGGGAAAATGCGATTCCCCCACCTGCCCGCTGCACCGGCAAAGGGGGCAAACGGGGACGGCTTTCGCCCCGCCTGTTGTTATTTGGTCCACAGGGGCAGGCTGGCGCCATCCGTGGCCCCTCGCCGCTTCGGGAACAGGGCAAAAAACCGCCTCTTCTCCCCCGCTTTTTACCCGCCACCCCCGGGGGGGCAAGGCACGAACCGTCACCTCTTGCCTGTCACTCGTCTTTTTCCTTTCGCTCCCTGACGGCGGCTATGATCTTTTCGCTTTCATGGTGCGGGACTTCCTCGTAATGGGAAAACTGCATGGTGAAGTAGCCCCTGCCCTGCGTCATGGAGCGCAGGTCGATGGCGTACGTGAACATTTCCGCCAGCGGCACCTGGGCCTTTATCACCTGGAGGCCTTCCCCGGGCGTCATTCCCTGGATGCGGCCGCGGCGGCTGTTGAGGTCGCCCATGATATCGCCCATGAACTGCTCGGGCACCGTAACCTCCACGTCCATGATGGGCTCCAAAAGAACAGGAACGGCCTGCTCCAGGGCGCCCCGGAAGGCCACAGAACCGGCGATTTTGAAGGCCATCTCCGAAGAGTCCACCGTGTGGTAAGAGCCGTCGTAAAGGGTCACTTTGACGTCCACCACCGGGTAACCGGCCAGGATGCCTTCCTGCATGGCCTCGATTACCCCTTTTTCCACGGCCGGGATATACTGCTTGGGGACGACCCCGCCCACGATCTTATCCTCGAAAACAAATCCTTCGCCCTTCTCGAGGGGGCTGAGCTCCAGGAAGACGTGGCCGTACTGGCCGCGCCCGCCGCTCTGCTTTTTGTACTTGTTCTCCCTGCGGGCGCTTTTGCTGATGGTCTCCCGGTAAGGAACCTTGGGGGTTTTCAGGTTCACGTCGACGCCGAACTTCTGCGAGAGACGCTCCACCATCACGTCCAGGTGCATGTCGCCCATGCCGGAAATGATGAGCTCCCGGGTTTCGGTGTTTTTCTCCACGCGGAAGGTGGGATCTTCATCCAGGAAACGGGAAAGGCCCGCGCTGACCTTCTCTTCGTCACCCTTGGATTTGGGTTCCACGGCGAAGGAGATGACCGGCCTGGGAAATTCCACGGGCAGGAAGACCACGGGATCGCTTTTGTCGCAGAGGGTGTCGCCGGTGGCGGTAACCGACAGCTTGGAAAGCGCCGCGAGATCGCCCGCCGCCACCTCACCGGCCGCTTCCTGGTTTTTGCCGCGCATGAAGAAAAGGCCGCCGATGCGCTCCATCTTGTCCTTGGTAACGTTGTACAGGCCCGCATCGCTTTTCAGCGTGCCCGAAAAGACACGGATGAAATTCACCCGCCCCACATAGGGGTCGGTCAGGGTTTTAAAGACCAGGGCGGAGAAGGGCTCGGCAGGATCCGGGTTGCGGACCACCTCTTCGTCGCTGCCGGGACGCGTGCCCCGGACGGGGGGACGGTCGGCCGGAGAGGGGAGGGCGCTGGCACAGAGGTCCAGCAGCGGCTGGATGCCGTAGTTTTTGGTGGCGGCGCCGCAGAGCACGGGGACAATGGTTCCTTCCAGGGTGCCCCGGCGCAGGGCGCTGTTGATCTCTTCTTCGCTCAGTTCTTCCTCGTCTTCCAGGTATTTTTCCATCAGGTCATCGTCGGCTTCGGCGGCCGCTTCGATGATTTTTTCGCGCATTTCTTCCGCTTTTTCCAGGAGGTCGTCCGGGATGTCCTCTTCGCTCATGGAAAGCCCGTCTTCTTCGAAGACCAGCGCCTTCATGCGGACCAGGTCCACCACGCCCCGGAAATCCTCCTGCAGGCCGATGGGGAACTGCAGGGGGAACACCTGCAGCCCGAACTGGCTGCGCAGCTGTTCCAGGGTCCCGTCAAAGTCGGCGTTTTCCCGGTTCAGCTTGTTGATGAAGACCACCCGGGGCAGCTCATACTGGTCGGCAAACTTCCAAACCATTTCCGTGCCGACTTCCACCCCGGAAACGCCGCAAACGGTTACCAGGGCGCTGTCCGCCACACGCAGGGCACCGTGCACTTCGCCGATAAAATCGAAAAACCCCGGGGTGTCCAGCAGGTTGAGCTTGACGCCCTTCCATTCCACGGGCGCCAGGGCCGTGGAGATGGTCACCTGCCGCTTCACCTCATCGGGATCAAAGTCGGTGATGGTGTTCCCCGCCTCCACGCGACCCAGGCGGTTGGTGACCCCCGACGTGTAAAGCAGGGCTTCTGCCAGGGAGGTTTTGCCTGCACCTCCGTGCGAAATCAGGGCAACATTGCGTATCTGTTTGGTGGTATACCCTTTCATAAGTTCCTGGCTCCTTTGAAATGTACTGCAGGAACCAGGCTTCACACCTCCTTCCTATTCCTTCCTTATCCTTGTCTATGTTTGCTTCAGCTGCCCGGCAATGCTTTTTAAGCGTTCGGCGATCAGGTTGCCCATCTCCATGCACCCGACCTTGATCATGCCGGGTGTCATGAGCTCAGCGCTGCGATACCCCTCGTCCAGTACCTTTTCCACGGCCCTTTCGATGGCCGCAGCGGCTTTTTCCTCTTTGAAAACGAAGCGCAGCATCAGGGCGCCCGAGAGAATGGTTCCCAGCGGGTTGGCGATATCTTTCCCGGCGATCTCGTTTACCGGACCGTGGATGGGGCCGAACAAAGAGGTTTGCCCTTCCTCGCCCAGGGTGGCCGAGGGGAGGACTCCCACCGAGCCCACCAGGACGGCTGAGGCTTCGTCGCTTAAAATATCTCCGAAAATGTTGGAAGTGAGCACCACGTCGAAATTTTTGGGGTTCAGCACGAGCTGCATGGCGCAGATGTCGACATACATGAATTCCAGCTCCACGTCCGGGTACTCGCGGTGGAGATCCCGCACCACCTTGCGCCACAGGCGGGAACATTCCAGCACGTTGGCCTTATCCACACAGGTGAGCTTTTTGTTCCGGGTTTGACTGATTTCAAACGCACGGCGGGCTACCCGCTCGATCTCAAAATCGGCATACATCATGGTATCGGAGGCCCGGAAACTGCGGCCGGAAGAGCGCCTCTCCTTGGGACCGTAGTATATTCCGCTGGTCACCTCTCTGACGATAACGATATCCACGCCTTCCAGGAGTTCATCTTTCAGGGGAGCCTTGCTCAACAGGGCGGGAAAGGGCCGGGCGTAACGGATATTGGCATACACGTCCAGCTCTTTGCGCAGGTTTAACAGCGCCGTCAGGGGCCTTTTGTGGCTGGGGTTCTCGTCCCACTCCGGCCCCCCGAAGGTCCCGTGCAAAACGCCCCGGGCATGGCGGCAGGCCTGCAGGGTCTCGGAAGGAAGCGGTTCCCCGTATTTGTCCAGGGCCGCCCCGCCGGCTACCCGTTCTTCCAAAACCAGGCCCAGCTCAAAATGGCGATTGGCTTCCTCCAACACTTTTCTGGCTTCCCTCAACACTTCCGGTCCGATCCCGTCACCGGGCAAAACGATGACTTTTTTATCACTCACCTTTTTTCACCCTCTCTTGGACATAGTTAATCAGTCCGCCCCTTTTGATTATTTCCTGCATGAACGGTGGAAAGGGAACCGCCCTGAAGATACGCCCGCCGCCGGTTTCCCGAATGACGCCGTCTTCCAGGTTCACCTCCACCTCATCGCCTTCCTGCAGCGCCGATGCGGCTTCCCGGGACTCCAGGATGGGAAGGCCGATGTTGATGGCATTGCGGTAAAAGATACGGGCGAAGCTCTCCGCGATCACACAGGCAACGCCGGCGCCCTTCAACGCCAGGGGGGCGTGCTCCCGCGAACTGCCGCAGCCGAAATTTTTCCCCGCCACCACGATGTCGCCGGGGGAGACTTTGCCGGGGAAAGAGGGGTCGGCGTCCTCCATGCAGTGCCTGGCCAGTTCCGCGGGGTCGGTGGTGCTCAGGTAGCGGGCCGGGATGATGGCATCGGTATCGATATCGTGACCGAACTTCCATGCTTTGCCTTTTATGGTCTGCATCATCTCACCTCCCCCAGCTCGTTGGGGTGAAGGATCTGCCCGGCCACCGCAGAAGCCGCCGCCACCGCCGGGCTGGAGAGAAAAACGCGGCTTTTGGGGTGGCCCATGCGGCCCACGAAATTGCGGTTGGTGGTGGCCAGGGCCGTCTCGCCGGCGGCCAGAATGCCCATATGCCCGCCCAAGCATGGGCCGCAGGTGGGCGTGCTGACCGCCGCTTCCGCTTCGGTAAAAATCTCCAGCAGCCCTTCCCGCAGGGCCTGCAGGTAAATTTTCTGCGTTGCGGGGATAATGATCAGCCGGATGTTGGGATGCACCTTCCGGCCTTTCAGTACCTGCGCCGCCTGGCGCAGGTCATCCATGCGTCCGTTGGTGCAGGAACCGATCACCACCTGGTCCAGTTCGGTGCCCGCCAGCCGGGAGACGGGATATACGTTGGCCGGGCTGTAGGGGGCGGCTACCTGCGGTTCCATGGCGGTCACGTCCCAGGCATATTCCTGGAAAAAAGAGGCGTCTTCATCGCCGACGATCACGTCAAAGGGGCGGGCGGCCCGGCCCTCCAGGTACTCCAGCGTAACCCTGTCGGGAGGGATGAGGCCGGCCTTGGCGCCCGCCTCGATGGCCATATTGGCGATGGTAAAGCGCCCGTCCATGGGGAGATTCCCGATGACCGGCCCCGAAAACTCCAACGCGCAGTAGAGGGCCCCGTCGACACCCAGTTTTCCGATGGTGTAGAGGATGAGATCTTTCCCCCCTGTCCAGGGACCGGGGCGGCCCTCGAAGCGAACCCTGATGGTGGAAGGAACCTTGAACCAGAGCTCGCCGGTCGCCATCACCGCGGCCAGGTCGGTGCTGCCAACCCCCGTGGCGAATGCGCCCAGGGCCCCGTAGGTGCAGGTGTGCGAATCGGCTCCGATTACCACCTCGCCCGGGAGGACCAGCCCCAGTTCGGGCAGGAGGGCGTGCTCGATGCCCATGCGGCCGACCTCGTAGTAGTGCTTAATCCCGCAGCGGCGGGCGAATTCTTTCATCCGCCGCACCTGCTCGGCCGCCTGGATGTCCTTGTTGGGGGTGAAATGATCCGGGATGAGGGCGATGCGCTCCCTGTCATAGACTTCATCCACGCCGATCCTGGCAAATTCTTCAATGGCCACGGGTGCGGTGATGTCGTTTCCCAGCGCCATATCTATCCTGGCGTTAATGAGTTCGCCCGCAAAAGTTTCTCCCTTGCCGGCCGCCCTGGCCAGGATTTTTTCCGCCATCGTTTGCCCCATAGAAAGCGCCTCCTTTTGTGTCATGTGCGGTTTACAGATTCAATTCTACTATAAATACATCCCCTTGTATATATTGTATGCAGGAGTGGACGGCAAGAAAATACGGCCTCGGCAGTGCCGGCCGTCATGGAGCAAGCTTGAAAGGGACGTTCCCCCGGTTCTGCCGGGCCTCCACCAAAAAGCGGCCGGGCGGCCGCCGCTTGCCGGAAAGCCGGACCGGGGCCGGGGTCAGGCTTTGACATCCCGCATGGTTTTGCTCCCCCGCAGGAGGGAGATCTGCCCTGTGCTAACGATCTCCTTGATGCCGAACTCCTGCATCATGAGGGTAAAGGCCTGCAGTTTCTCATCATCACCGGTGACTTCCACGATCATGGAATCCGGGGAAACATCGATGATCTTGCCGCGGAACGTGGAAACCATCTGCTGGATGTCGCTGCGCTTGACGGGATCGGCTTTGATCTTGACCAGCATGAGCTCCCTCCCAATCGAGGCTTCCTCGGTAAGATCGCTCACCTTAAGGACGTTTACCAGCTTGTTGAGCTGTTTCACAACCTGTTCCACGGTCAGGGGATCCGCCTCTACGCTGACCGTCATGCGGGAAATCCCCGGTTCGATCGTGCGGCCGACGGCGATATTCTGGATGTTGTAGCCCCGGCGGCTGAAAAGGCCGGAGACGCGGGTCAAAACCCCGGGCCGGTCTTCCACCAGTATGGTCAGGATCCGCCTCACCTCATTCACCCCCGATCATTTCTACAATAGAAGTGTTTGGCGCCACCATGGGCAGAACGTTTTCCTCGGGATCCACCTGGAAATCGATCAGCACAGGCCCGTCCATTTCCAGCGCTCTTTCAATGGTCGGTGTCACCGCGTCGGCCGAGGCAACCCGCAGGCCGGCAGCGCCGTAAGCCTCGGCCAGCCGTACAAAGTCGGGGCTTCCGGCCATGGACGAATGAGCATAGCGCCCCTCGTAAAAGTATTTTTGCCACTGCCTGACCATTCCCAGGTAGGCATTGTTGATCACGGCTATTTTCACCGGCAGGCGGTAATGCACCGCGGTCGCCAGTTCCTGGGAGTTCATCTGGAAGCTGCCGTCCCCCGCGATGCAGACGACCAGCTCATCGGGGTGGGCCACCTGGGCCCCCAGCGCGGCGGGAAAACCAAAGCCCATCGTCCCCAGGCCCCCGGAGGAAATGAATTTGCGCGGCCTGTTGACACGGAAATAATGCGCCGCCCACATCTGGTGCTGCCCGACGTCGGTGGTCAGGATGGGGCCTTTGTCCCGGGTAACGCGGTAGATCTCCTCGATCACAAACTGCGGTTTCAGGCATTCCGCTGAATCCTGGCAGTAGCGAAAGGGATGGGCCGCCTTCCATTCCCGCACCATCTGGCACCACTCTTCTGTCCCGTCTGTCTCTGCGTTCGCAAGCCGCTTTAAGATCTGCTCCAGGGTGAGCCTCACATCGCCCACGATGGGGATGTCGACAACGACGTTTTTGCTGATCTCCGCCGGGTCGATATCGATATGGATGATCTTCGCCCGGGGAACGAAGGTGTCCAGCTTGCCGGTAACCCGGTCATCAAAGCGGGTGCCGACCGCGACCAGCAGGTCGCACTCGTTCAGTGCATGGTTGGCCGCATAGGTGCCGTGCATCCCCGGCATCCCCAGGAACAGCTCGTAGTCGTGGGGGACGCTCCCCAGCCCCGTGAGGGTGGTGGTGATGGGGATGCGGGCCTGCTGGGACAGAGTCAGCAGCTCTGCTTGCGCGCCCGAGCTGACCACCCCTCCGCCGGTGTAAAGCAGGGGGCGGGAGGCCCTGCGTATGGCCTGCGCCGCCTTGGAGATCTGCCCGGGGTGCCCCGCATAAGTGGGCTTGTAGCCGGGGATCTCCACCTTTGAGGGGTAGACAAAATCGCCCTGTTCAACCTGGAGGTCTTTCGGAAGGTCGATGAGCACCGGCCCCTTGCGGCCGGTGTTGGCGATGTGGAAGGCCTCCTTCATCATGCGGGGCAGCTCCCCGATGTCTTTCACCAGGAAATTGTGCTTGGTGATGGGCAAGGAGATTCCCGTGATGTCGGCCTCCTGAAAGGCATCGGTCCCGATGTTGGGGCGGGCAACCTGTCCGGTGATGGCCACCAACGGCACAGAGTCCATATAGGCCGTGGCGATGCCCGTCACCAGGTTGGTGGCGCCGGGGCCGGAAGTTGCGATGACAACGCCCGGTTTGCCGGTAGCCCGGGCATAGCCGTCGGCGGCATGGGCTGCGCCCTGTTCGTGGCGGGTCAGGATATGCCGCAGGCCCTTTTTAAAGATCTCGTCGTACAGGGTCAGGACGGCCCCGCCGGGAAAACCGAAGACTACTTCCACCCCTTCCTCTTCAAACGCTGCCAGGACCATTTCTGCACCGGTCATTTTCATCTCTTATGTTTCACCCCCTTCATCAGGATTCACAAACACCGCACCCCTGCTGGCCGAGGAGACCTGGGCCGCGTAGCGCCGCAGGTAGCCCCCCACCGCCTTCGGGGGCGGCAGCTGCAGGGCCTGCCTGCGCCTGTCCCACTCTTCCTCGGGCAGGTGCAGTTCCAGGGCGCGGCCGGGTATATTGATCTCGATGTTATCGCCCTCCTGCACCAGCGCCAGGGGGCCTTTTTCCATGGCTTCGGGCGAAATGTGCCCCACGGCCGCCCCCCGGGTGGCCCCCGAAAAGCGCCCGTCGGTGATGAGGGCCACTTCTCTGTCAAGCCCCATTCCGGCGACGGCAGAGGTGGGGGCCAGCATCTCCCTCATACCGGGCCCCCCTTTGGGCCCTTCGTAGCGGATGACGATAACCTCGCCGGGAGCGATCCTGTTCTCCAGGACCGCGCTCACGGCCTCCTCTTCGCCCTCGAAGACCCTGGCCCGCAGGGTGCGGTGCTGCATCTCTTCAGCGACGGCGCCCTGCTTCACCACCGCCCCCTCGGGGGCCAGGTTGCCGAACAAAACGGCCATGCCTCCCTCGGGGCGGTAAGGGTCGGAAAGCGTCTTGATGATTACCCCGTCGGGGGCAGAGGCGGAAGCATAGTTGTCTTCCACGCTGCCGCCGGTAACGGTGGGCAGGGTTTTGTGCAGCAGCCCGCCGCCGCCCAGTTCTTTCATGACCGACTGGACGCCCCCGGCTCGGTTGAGGTCCTGCAGGTGATAATCGCCGCCGGGGCTGAGGGAACAGAGCTGGGGGGTGCGGGTGCTGATTTCATTGACGAGGGCAGGTTCCCACCCCAGGCCCAGCTCATGCGCCACCGCCGGCAGGTGGAGCACCGTGTTGGTGGAGCATCCGAGGGCCATGTCCACCGTCAGGGCGTTCTCGAAGGCTTCCCGGGTCATGATCTGCGAGGGGCGCAGGTCGCGCTCCAGGAGGGAGAGGACCTTCATCCCCGCCTCCCGCGCCATGATGAGGCGCAGGCTGCTCACCGCCGGAACGCTTCCGTTCCCCGGGAGTCCCATACCCAGGGCCTCGGTCATGCAGTTCATGGAATTGGCGGTAAACATCCCGGCACACGAACCGCAGCCGGGGCAGGCCGACAGCTCGAGGTCTCCCAGGTCCTCCGCGGACATGCGACCGGACTTGACGGCGCCCACCGCTTCGAAAACCTTGCTCAAGTCAACCGCCTCGCCCTTGAATTCCCCCGCCAGCATGGGCCCGCCGCTGATAAAAACAGAGGGCAAATCCAGGCGTGCGGCGGCCATCAACATTCCCGGGACAATCTTGTCGCAGTTGGTGACAAACACGAGGGCGTCAAAACAGTGCGCATAAACCATGGATTCAATGGAGTCGGCGATGAGTTCCCGGCTGGCCAGGGAATATTTCATGCCGGCATGGCCCATGGCGATGCCGTCACAGATGCCGATGGTGGAAAACTCCACCGGCCCCCCGCCGGCCGAATAAACCCCGGCCTTGACGGCATCGGCCAGGCGGTCCAGGTGCACGTGGCCGGGGACAATTTCGTTGGCCGAGTTAACCACACCGATGAGCGGCTTTTGCAGCTCGTCCGGGTGGTAGCCCATGGCGTAAAAAAGCGAACGGTGCGGCGCCCTCTCCAGGCCCTTCTTTACGGTATCGCTGCGCATTTCTTAATTGTTAACCTCCTTTGGCGGGCGGGCTTTGCCCCGGGAAATGAACCGGAAGCCCTGCCCGGGAAATGAACCCAAAAATATACAAACTGCGTACTGCCCCTAACAAGGGAAAAGCTCCGGAACGTTTTCTTCCTCGCCGTTGGCGAGCACGGCGCCCCGCATGAACCAAAAGGAGCGCCGCCCTCTGAAGTTCGCCACGTCAGGCGGGTGCGAGCTCTCATGAGGGAGCAGTTGGCGCAGTTTCCAGGCCCCGATCCGCGCTTGATCCCCCCACAAAACGAGGCAAAGCGGCGGCCTGCGAGCAAACAGCACAGCACGGCCCCTGGCGAAGATCAATATTTAAATGGCAACACTGCACCGAACAGCAGTGCAGAAAACAGCGGAGATTCCGCCGTTCATGACGCGCTGCCCCGGTCCAGGCATTTGCTTATAAGAGGACACCGGAACATATTTTTGCCTGGTTGCCTGGTTGCTAAGACCTGCTTTGTTTTCTCCTCCGGGCCGAGGCCGCCCTTATTCATATTTCCGGTCTTCCGTTCCGATGGCGCCGCGGGTGTTCTCCAAATCCAGCTCTGTCCCGTTGTTGCTGGCGTATTCGTGAAACAATTCCATCAACTGCCGCGTCACGGGCCCCGGAACCCCTTCGCCGATCAGGCGGGAATCGACGGAGATAACGGGTATCAACTCGGCGGCCGTGCCGGTGAGGAAGCATTCCCGGGCAATATAGAGGTCGTGGCGCGTGAAAGGCCTTTCCAGCACCTCGATCCCGCGTTCACGGGCCAGCTCGATGACCACATTGCGGGTAATCCCCTCCAGGATGCCCAGGTAGGGGGGCGTGGTCAGCAGCTGCCCCTTCTTGTTGAGGATAAAAATGTTGGCGCCGGAACCTTCCACCACGTACCCCTGGTTGTTGAGCATGATCGCTTCCATCACTCCCGACTGGATTGCCTCGATTTTTACCAGGATGTTGTTCAGGTAATTCAGCGATTTAATGCGGGGCTCCAGGGTGTCCGCCAAGCGCTGGCGCGTGGCGACGGTGATCACCTTCAACCCTTCCTCGTAGAGCTCCCGGGGGAAAAGGGTGATGGTGTCGGCAATGATGAGAACCGTGGGGGTCGGGCATTTTCGGGGGTCCAGTCCCAGGTCCCCCGCACCTCGGGAAACGACGATGCGGATATAGGCATCGCGCAGGTTGTTGCGCCGCATCGTCTCCAGGGTGGCCTCTTCCATCTCCTCTATGGAGATCGGGATCTGCAGCATGATGTGGTGGGCCGATTCGTAAAGCCTCTCCAGGTGCTCCGTAAGTTTGAAAACCCGCCCGTTGTAAGCGCGAATGCCTTCGAAAACTCCGTCCCCGTAGAGATAACCGTGGTCGAAAACCGATACCTTCGCCTCCTCCTCCTTCACATAAGAGCCGTTCAAATAAATAAGGATGCTCATCGCCAGCCTGGTCAGCGGTGGGCGGCCAACCAGACCTCCACCTCCATTCCCGTGTTTTTATATTGTCTATTACAAAAAACTCCTCCACCCTCAACACAGCAAGGGACGAAGGAGTTCTCTCCGCGGTACCACCCTTATTGCCTGCAGCGGCAGGCCATCTCAAGCGTTTCAGCACACTTGGGGTTAACGGCCCGACCGCCCTTCCTTAATATTCCCGGCCCTAAAGGGCCCGCGTTCCCGGGAGGGTTCAGGAAGGAAGCTCCGAGGTGACAGGAAGAACCGCTTTCCCGCCGGTTTCCAGCAGCCCCGGCTCTCTGGAGGGAAAGGAACCGTTTTCCCATGTCCCCATCATCGCGCACATATGCGGTTGCACAGCAGCAATGAAAAACTCAAGGGTTAATTAATTGCTCTTTATTATATCCGCAGCAAAAGCCTTTGTCAACACGGTTTTGAACCGCCCCGCGTGCTTTAGAAAGCGGGGGCAGGGCTGCCTTGCCTTAACGCCTTTATTTCGTGAAACCGGAACAAATCTTTATCGCAGAAGATGCAGGAAATCTGGAACCTGGCCCCGCTTCCGCCATCAACCAGGGAAACTAGCTGCCCTTTTTTTATTTTAGTAGACGGCTGTCAAATCAGCTCAGGGCAATAGTGAACGAGCCCTGTATATACAAGGTTTGAGTTAGGTTCCACAAGACAATGTGCTGATGATCTGTTTCATGGCCATATCATAAGGCTTGTAAAATGGAGTTTCTGATCAAACTAATGGTCAGATTATATTATTTCATGCTTCAGCGCCGCGAGCCGCCCGCCGGTGTTTTTAAGGGCTGGGGTAAACCGCGCCGGCCTCCCCGTCATAACGGTGCAGCAGCTTATCGTCCACCGTATAAATCCCTTCCAGGTTGGGCCCCTCGCTGGAGGTATTCTTTTCCGGTGCGGCGGAGAGGGTGCAGGAATTGTCGGCCTCCACGGGCGGCATTTCATTCTTGCGCCGCTTAAAAAAGGGCAGCGCCACCTGGGGGAAGAGGAGGTATGAGAGCAGGTCCTCTTCTTTTTCCAGGTAGTAGCGCACCTCATCCCGCGCCCTCTCCAGCTCGGGCTCCAACAGGTCCGCCGGACGCCCCCGGTAAGGCTCCTCGTCCTTCAGCACCTTTTTCAGCAGGTCGGGGTCCACCTCGCCGGGGGGTTGTCCGTAGAGGCCTTTCAGGTAATTCCTGACCTCTTTGAGCACCACCTTGTAGCGTTCGCCGGTGATCACGTTGACCACGGCCTGCGTGCCCACGATCTGGCTGGAAGGTGTTACCAGGGGAGGGTAGCCGAGCTCTTCCCGCACGCGGGGCACCTCTTTCAAAACCTCCCCCAGCAGATGGGAGGAGTTCTGACTGGCCAGTTGAGAGGCCAAATTGGAGATCATGCCCCCGGGGATCTGGTAGCTCAGCACCGAGGCATCGACCCCCAGCACCAAGTCCACGGGGATGTCGTAATTGCAGCGAATGCCCTTGAAGTATTCGCCCACCTCGGCGATCAGCTCCAGGTCCAGCTCCGTATCGTAGGGGGTGCCTTTCAGCGCGGCCACCATGCTGTCGGTGGCCGGCTGGGAGGAACCGAGGGAAAGGGCCGAGATGGCCGTATCGACCACATCGCATCCGGCTTCGATCCCCTTCAGGTACGACATGGCCGCCATGCCGCTGGTGAAGTGAGAATGGAGCTGGACGGGGATGTGGATGTTCTCCTTCAATTTTGTTACCAGGTCATACGCGTCGTAGGGGGACAGCAGCCCCGCCATATCCTTGATGCAGAGAGACTCCGCCCCCCTGGCTTCCAGCTCTCCGGCGAGTTTTACAAAGTGGTCGATGTTGTGCATGGGGCTCAGGGTATAGCTGATGGCCGCCTGCACGTGGGCTCCGGCCTCATTCGCCGTTCGCATGGCCAGTTCCATGTTGCGCACATCGTTCAACGCATCGAAGATGCGTATGATATCAATCCCGTTTTTCACCGCCAGCTTGATAAAGGCCTGCACCACATCATCCGGGTAATGGTGGTAACCGACCAGGTTCTGCCCCCGCAAAAGCATCTGCAGCCTGGATTGGGGGAGCACTTCCCGCAGCTTTGCCAGGCGCTCCCACGGGTCCTCGTCCAGGTAGCGCATGCAGGCATCAAAGGTGGCACCGCCCCACATCTCCACCGAATGGTAGCCGATGCGATCGATGGTGTCTGCAATGGGGAGCATGTCCTCCGTTTTCATGCGGGTTGCCATCAAGGACTGGTGGGCGTCTCGCAGGGTGGTATCGGTTATGCCGACTTTTCTCTTTGGCAAGCTCTAACCTCCTTTGCCGCTCGAAGTGGAGCATGGGTTCCAGAATAGACTTGATTAATTTGACATTCGCCAGCGAAATTCCTGCCGGTTCGCACAAGTAATTAATGAGTTTTTCCCGAGCCGCGCGCTTCGCCAAATGATATCTTTTATTATTATGTAGCAATTATATAACAAATGGTGCGGCAAGGCAATGCCGCTCCTGCTGCAAAAAGGCCGTCACAGGGGTTAAAAATTTCCCGTCATGCCCGGCAGAATGCGCCGCTCTCTCCCCGGTGCTGCTGCACCACTGTTCTTGCCCCTCGAACCACTGCAGGTTGCGGGGGAGCGCCCTCTGCCCGGCACGGCCGGCGAAGCGAGGGTGAACCGAGGCCCGGCTTGAGGCCCGGCTCCCGTAGAAAACGTACGACAATTTTTTGGGGGGTGCGGGAGAAATTGGGCGGCATTTTCGGCGCGACGATAACCGGGGCCGGGGAAGGCAAACCCTTTAGCGGTGGGCATAGGCGGACGCTTCTTCCCCCACCACCCGGGCAAAGAAGAGCGCTTCGCTCAACGGCGTCCCGGGAAGCCTGGCCGCCCCGTGGAGGCCGCCTGCGATCTCCCCTGCAGCATACAGCCCTTCCAGAATGTCGTCCCCTGCTTGTACCTCTCCCCGGGGGGTCACGGGCAGCCCCCCCATCGTGTAATCAACCCCTACCCGCAGGGAGGCCGCAAAATAAGGGCCTTCCAGGTCGGCGGGCAGCCCGCCTGCTTCGCGGCCCCCCAACCCCTCCAGCAGGCGCTCAGGACTGCGGTATTCCCGCCACAACCCCTCCGGGCCCGGCTGGGCGGCCTGCATCGACGCGCCCCCCACCAGGAAGGCTTCTCCCCCGCTGGAATCCAACAAGCGCAGGAGTTCTTCCTCGTCTGCCAGATCGGTGAGCGGCTGAAAAGCACCTTCTTCATGAAACACGTGCGCCTGCGTTTGGCGGAGCCAGCCGGGGAAAAAGGCAGCACACTTTTCCAGGAGGCCTGCCGCTTCATTCCCGTTCAGGGGACAAACGATGGGCCGGCGGCTGTAATATCCCTCCTGGATGACCTCAGCACCCAGGGCTTCGGCCAGAAGCAGGCCCCGACCTGTCTGCTCCGGCCGCAAAGGGACGGATTCTTCGCCAGTGGCAAAATCGTGCCAGTGGTCCAGCGCCGCGCTGTATCCGCCGGCAGCCAGAACGACAGCCCGAACGTAGAGGGTTTTTTCCTCACCGCCCTCGTCCTTTAACAACAGGGCCTCCACCTCCCCGCGGGGAGAAAGAAGGATTCCTTCCACCGCTTTTTCCCGCAGAAAGACCGGGCTCTGCTGCAGCGTTTCCAGCATATATTCCTTGAAAGCGCGGGCGCTTTCGCGGGGAGAGGACGGGAGGTGCAGGTAGGGGTGTTCCTCCGGGAAGGGGATCTGATCGAACTCGATTCCACCCGCCCGGGCGGCTTCGTCCGGCATCCTGGGCGCCATCTCGGCGAAGGCATTCAAAAGGGCGGGTACGTTCAAGCCCTGACCTCGTGCTTCCATCCGGGCCCGCAGCATCTGCGGGGTCATCTCCAGGCCCCGTTCCTCCTGGGGGGAAGTTCCGGCCGCAGCCAGGCCTTCCTGCACCAGCTGCGCGGCATCTCCCCCGAGCTCCTGGCCCATGGGAAAGAGGTAGACTTCTGCGCCGCGCCCGGAAGCCTCCAGGGCGGTTAAAATGGCGGTGGTCCCTCCCCCCAAAACGGCCACATCGCCACTCTGCGGCGCATCGGAAAAATCCTTTGGCGGTGCTTGAAAAATAAGCTGTAAAACGAATACGGTGAATATGGTCAGCAGCAGCAAAACAGAAAAAAAAGGGACGGTCTCTCTGCCAAAAAAACCCAAACTTCTCGCCCTCCGGTATCAGCGTTTTGTTGAGGCATCGCTTTGCCTGAAGATCACAGCCGACTTCCCCATCGAAGGGCTGTGGCTGACACGAGCCCTCGTTCACCTTTTGGCCGCCCCTTTTATGTTACTCCCCCGTTACCGCCGCAATGTTGACCGCCTTGTCATCCGGAGACAGCCTGATCAGCTTTACTCCCCGGGCATAGCGGCCCTGGACGGGAACCTGGGCGGCGGTTTCCCGGATCACCAGGCCTTGGGCGGTGATGATGATGAACTCGTCCCTTTGTTCCACCAGGCAAAAACCCGCCAACTCACCGGTATCTTCGTTATGGCGGTAAGCCATAAGCCCCTTGCCCCCCCTGTTTTGAGCCCGAAATTCTCTCAACCGGGTTCTTTTGCCGTAACCCTTTTCCGAAACCAGCAGGAGATCCTTTCTCTGTCCCGAAGCCAGAACCATCCCGACCACCCGGTCTTCCGGGTAGAGGGAAATGCCGCGCACCCCGCGGGCCGTCCGTCCCAGAAAGCGCAGCTGCGAGACGGAAAAGCGAATCATCCAGCCCTGCCGGGTGACCAGCATGACCGAGGGTTCCTCCGTCCGATCGTTCTCCTCGCTCCCCACGCTCTTGACCGAAATGAGTTCATCGCCTTCGACCAGGTCGATGGCGATGACCCCCGAGCGGCGGGCATTCATGTATTCCTTGAGCCGGGTCTTTTTCACGAAGCCGCTTTTGGTAGCCAGCACCAGCTGGTCGTCTGCTTCGTAGCTCCCCAGCGGGAAAACGGCGGTGATATACTCGCCGCTCTGCAGCGGGAGCAAGTTGATAATGGCCGTGCCCCGCGCCTGGCGGCCGGCCTCGGGGATTTTATAAACCCTCAGCGGGTAAGCCCGGCCTAAGTTGCTGAAACAGAGCAGCTTTTCGCGGGTGGAGGAGACGAAGAGCTGCTTGATAAAGTCCTTTTCCCGGATGGAATGAGCCATCACGCCCCTCCCCCCGCGGTGCTGCTGGCGGTAGGTGGAAAGGGGGATCCGCTTGATGTAGCCCTGGTGGGTGATGGTCACCACCACCTGCTCCTCCAGGATCAAATCTTCCAGCTCTATTTCTTCTTCATCGGGGACGATCTGGGTGAGGCGTTCATCGCCATACCTGGCCTTTATCTCCCCCATCTCACGTCTTATCTCGCGCAGGATCAGCTTATCGTCAGCCAGGAGGGCTTCCAGGTACGCGATCTCTTCCATCAGGGAACGGTACTCTTCTTCCAGTTTTTCCCTTTCCAGGGCCGTCAGGCGCTGCAGACGCATATCCAGGATGGCCTGGGCCTGCTTCTCGCTGAGATGAAACTGCTCCACCAGGCCCCGCCTGGCTTCATCGGCGTCGCGGGACCCCCGGATGAGCGCGATAACCTCATCCAGGTGGTCCAGCGCGATGCGCAGCCCTTCCACGATATGGGCCCGGTCGCGCGCCCGGCGCAGGAGAAACTGGGAACGCCGAGTGACCACCTCTTTTTGATGGTCCAGGTAGGCAAAAAGGATGTTTTTCAAGCCGAGCACCCGGGGGTATCCGTCTACCAGGGAAAGCATGATGATGCCGAAGCTCTGCTGGAGCGGGGTATATTTATACAGCTGGTTCAGGATCACATGGGGGTTGACATTTTTTTTGACTTCAATCACGATGCGCACCCCGCTGCGGTCGGATTCGTCCCGCAGATCGGAAATCCCGTCGATTTTTCGCTCCCGCACCAGCTCGGCGATTTTTTCGATCAGGCGGGCCTTGTTCTGCTGGTAGGGGATCTCCGTGATGAGCAGGCGGTCCTTGCCCGCTTCCCTTTCGATACTGGTTTTGCCCCGCACCTGAACGGTCCCCCGGCCCGTCAAAAACGCATCCCGGATTCCCTTCTGCCCCAAAATGATCCCGCCGGTAGGAAAATCAGGACCCTTCATGTAGTCCAGCAGTCTCTCATCGGTCAGGTCGGGATCGTCGATGAGCGCGCAGATGGCATCGATGGTTTCGGAGAGATTGTGGGGCGGGATGTTGGTGGCCATCCCCACGGCGATCCCTGCCGACCCGTTGATCAGCAGGTTGGGGAGGCGCGAGGGGAGCACCACCGGTTCCTCCAGCGTCTCATCAAAGTTGAGGCGCCAGTCCACCGTTTCTTTTTCCAGGTCCCGCAGCATCTCCATGGCCAGCGGGGAGAGCCTGGCCTCGGTGTAGCGCATGGCCGCGGCCGAGTCCCCGTCCATGGAGCCGAAGTTGCCGTGGCCGTCCACCAGCGGATAGCGGCTGGTAAAGTCCTGCGCCAGCCGAACCATGGCCTCGTAGACGGCCTGGTCACCGTGGGGGTGATACTTCCCCAGCACTTCCCCCACAATGCGGGCCGATTTTTTATGGGGTTTGTCCGGACTGGTGCCCAGCTCCTGCATGGCGTAAAGAATGCGCCGGTGCACGGGCTTCAATCCGTCGCGCACGTCGGGCAGCGCACGGCTGACGATGACGCTCATGGCGTAGTCCATAAAGGAATTTTTCACTTCTTCATGCAGGGGCAAAATGGTGACGTTTTCGTTTTCATACATGGGGAAAGGCCGTCCTCCTCCATTTATCGTTCATTTTGCGCTGCGCCAATCTCAATGGCACCTCATAAATTGTCAGGCGCAGGCTCATTATATCCTCATTATAAACAATTTTGCCGGCAACAACAAGCTTAACTCTCGGCAGGGCGGGGAAGCGGGATGAGGGCGAAAGAGTGTTGAGCCGAATATGAGGGGAAGTTATAATATAGAGAAGCTCTGCCGGGGATATGGAAAATTTAGGCTCTTTTCAATTTAAGTGTTGATATTGTTTGGAATTTAGGTGATGTGTCCTCGAACAAGAAAATGGAAAACGAAATGAGGTAAGCAATAAAGGGTATTTAAAGCTATCAACAATGCTGGTATGGTAAAAGTAAACAACGAAGTTGTGGATAAGTAGCAGCGGCAGTGGGGAGGGGGTCCGGGGGGAATTTTAGGTGAGGAAAAAGATGTTGGGCATGGGGCTTGCCGCCCTGGTTCTCGCATCTGCCGCCTTTTACCGGGGGGCTTCAGCCTTCTCCTCCAGGGAATATTGCTGGGGGCGAGATGCTTTTCAGCTTGATCCCCATCTTGATCATCGCTTTTTTCGTGGCCGGCTTGATTGCCGATTTAATTCCCAGAAAACTCATATACCGGTGGCTGGGGAGAGAAGCCGGCTGGAAGGGCTTCTTCATCGCTCCGGCAGTGGGCGCCCTGATCCAGGGGGGCCTTCACCTTTTTCCCCTGTTTGCCGCCGTCTTTCAGGAAAGCATGGGGGTGGGCACATCCATTGCCATGATTGCCACCTGGGGGATGATCAACGTGGGGCATCTCCCCTACGAATTTGCCTTCCTGGGCCCGCGTTTTGTCCTTCTGAAGCTGGGCGTCTGCCTGGCCATACCCTCACTGACGGGGTTCATTGCGCACGTGATTTTTGGTTGAGATTCCCGGGCAGCCCTCAAAAAAACCGCCCGCAGTAACGGCCGTCGGCCTGTACTGTAAGGAGCGGTTCTGTTCAGCTCGTCCCCGAGCGGTGCAAAGGGAGGGTGCGGCATCTCTCCTCCGGGGCCGTCAGGGCAAATATCGCCGCTTCCTTCCCTTCTTTCCTTTCCGCCTCCCAATTCCCGGCACATCAGGGCTAAATGTCCAGGTGCCTGACCTCCCGGGCGTGGGTTTCGATAAACCTGCGGCGGGGCTCCACCCGATCGCCCATGAGCACGGTTAAGATCTCGTTGGCCTCAATGGCATCCTGCAGGTCCACCCTGTAGAGCATCCTGCTCTCCGGGTTCAGCGTGGTCTCCCAGAGCTGGTCCGGGTTCATTTCGCCCAAGCCCTTGTAGCGCTGGATGGAGGTGCCCTTGCGGTCGATCTCTTTCATGAGCTCCTCCAGCTCTTTTTCCCTGTAGAGGTAATAGGTCTTTTTGCCCTTGGCAACCTTGTAAAGCGGAGGTTGGGCGATATAGACATATCCCAGGGAGATGAGGGGTTCCATGTACCGGAAGAAAAAGGTGAGCAGCAACGTCCTGATGTGCGAACCGTCCACATCGGCGTCGGTCATGATAATAATGCGGTGGTAGCGCAGCTTGTTGATGTCAAAATCGTCCCCGATACCGGTCCCCAGGGCGGTGATGAGCGCCCGGATCTCTTCGTTGGCCAGGATTTTGTCCAGCCTCGCTTTCTCCACGTTGAGAATTTTGCCCCGCAGGGGCAGAATGGCCTGAAAGTGCCTGTCCCGTCCCTGCTTGGCCGATCCGCCGGCCGAATCGCCCTCCACGATGAAGAGCTCGCTGCCGGCGGGGTCGCGGGAGGTGCAGTCGGCCAGCTTTCCGGGCAGGTGGCTGATCTCCAGCGCGCTCTTGCGCCGCGTCAGCTCCCGGGCTTTGCGGGCGGCTTCCCGTGCCCGGGAGGCCTGGTGCACCTTTTCGCTTATCTTGCGGGCCACGGGGGGGTTCTGTTCAAAGTAGGAGCCCAGCTCTTCCATGATCACATTTTCGACGATTCCCCGCACCTCGGTGTTCCCCAGGCGGGTTTTGGTCTGCCCTTCAAACTGGGGATCCATGATTTTTACGCTGATAATGGCGGCCATCCCCTCGCGGATATCCTCCCCCTGGAAGTTTTCCTGGTTTTCCTTCAAGACACCCAACCGACGGGCATGGTCGTTGATCAGGCGGGTGAGTGCGCTCTTGAAAGCGGACTCGTGGGTCCCGCCTTCCTGGGTCCGAATATTGTTGGCAAATGAATAGATAACCTCGTTAAAGCCCGTGTTGTACTGCAGGGCCAGTTCGACTTGGCAGCCGTTTTTTTCCTTCTCCAGGTAGATGGGTTCTTTGGGGAAACATTCCTTTTTCCGGTTGAGAAAGGCCACAAAGGAGCTGATGCCCCCCTCGTACTGGAAGGACTCTTCCCGCATTTCTTCGCCCCGCAGGTCGGTGAGGGAAATCTTGATCCCCTTATTCAAAAAAGCCAGTTCCCGTAAGCGCTGGGAAAGAATCTGGTAGTCCAGGGCAATCTCTTCGAATATTTCCCTGTTGGGCAGAAAAGTAATGCGGGTCCCCGTTTTCGATGCGCGGCCTTTTTCCCGGAGGGGGGTAACGGGAATGCCTTTTTCATAGCGCTGATAATATAATTTCCCCTCCCGGGCGATTTCCACCTCCAGCCATTCCGAGAGGGCGTTTACCACGGAAACCCCCACCCCGTGCAGCCCACCGGCGACTTTGTAACTCTCGCTTCCGAACTTGCCCCCTGCATGGAGCATGGTCAGCACCACTTCCACGGCAGGCTTTTTCTGTTGGGGATGTTCCCGTACGGGAATGCCGCGTCCGTCGTCTTTCACGGCAACGCTCTCATCCGGGTTCAGGATGACTTCAATGGTACTGCAGTAGCCGGCCATGGCTTCATCGATGCTGTTGTCCACCACTTCAAAAACCAGGTGGTGAAGGCCGCGGCTGCCGGTGGAGCCGATGTACATGCTGGGGCGCTTTTTTACCGCTTCCAGGCCTTCCAGCACCTGTATCTGGTTTTCATCGTAAATGTTGGCCCTGTTATCCTTCATCGTCTAATCCTCCTGCCCTTTTTCTATAAAGGTGTTCCTGGCCATTCGCTTCTGCAGGGTGAGGGGGGAGATGGGGGAATAATAAACATAATCGGTAGTGACGACAAATGCGTTGTAATACTTTTCTTCTTCCCTGGTCAGGGCGTTCGCCGCATCGCTTTGCAAAAAACGTTTGTTCGCTTGGGTGCTTTTCCGGTCATAATGGAAAATACCGATGATTTTCTTCACGGGAACCACCTGGGAGTCTCCAATATGCAGGAACAATGTATTCTCCTCCTTTTTCAAGTCGCGTTCACGATTTTGACCGCTGCACCTAAAGCGTCCCCAGAAGATCTTTCAAGGGGCAATCGTGGGTCGGCAAGCCTTACCCCTGTTTCTTCAAAGCGCCTTCTTCCCCGTAAAGGAAGCGGTGGAGACCGGGAAAAACGGTTAATGCCCGGTGGAGGTCCCCCTCGAAAACCTCACCCGGCCCCTTCTCTTCCAGCAAAAGCACGTAGCGCAGCGCCAGGCGGCACAGAATCTTTTTCTTTTGGTCGACGCTCAATTCGCCGCTGTGCCACAGCGTATGAATTCTGTGGGCATAGCCCTGCAGGATGCGCTCCCGGGCCAGCCGGTATGTTTCCGCATCCAGCAGGGGATGCCTGTCGGCAATATCTTCATATTTCAGCCAGGGGCAGTGATGCAGAAGGCGCTTTAAAGGCCCGATCCATTCCTCAATAAAGCGGGCGCAGCAGGGACAGTACCCGTCCCTGCGTTCTTTCGGTAGGCAGTACGCGCCGCATTTCCTGCAGATCAGGGCACCGCGGCTCTCTTTCCATTTTTGTTGGCGGTAGTAGTTTTCCACCAGCTTTTTTAGCCGTTCGCGGTAGAAAGAAGGTGAAGCCTCGGCGATGCGGCGGGCCTCTTTTTTTTCCCGTTCCTGCAGCGCCGTTTTTTTCAGCCCCCCGTCCCCCTTAACTTCGATTTTTGCAACGTTTTTTCCTCCCCCGGTTTCGGGAGGGCGGGAATAAAAATCCGCGTTTGTAAAACGGATCTCCGAGATCACTTCTTCCCCGCAGGCCCGGTTAAAATCGGCGATAATTTCCTGTTTGAGCATGGTCAAATGGTGGGTCCAGGTGCTGTCGCACACTTCCACGTGCAGCCTGCCGTCTTTCAAAGCGACAGGCCTGGCGTGTTTTGCAATGCGCTCACCTACCGTGCCGGCCCAGCGGTCCAGGTAGTCTTTTGTTTCCAACTGCTTCTGGATCCCGGACTTCTTCAGGTATTGCTCAATGGGCTGCCCGATGTGCTTCAATTGCTTTCCACCCCCCGCACCTGTCCCGCTTTCACGGTGATGAACGCCGCATTCGGGTATTTCTCCAGGAAGGGCAGCAGGTATTTCTCCTTCCTGGTGATGGTCACAAAAACCTGTTCCGCGCTGCCCAGCAGACCAAAACACTGTTCCCGCCTGCGTTCATCGAGCTCAGAAAAAATGTCATCCAACAAGAAAAGCGGTTTTTCGCCCTTCCGCTCGTGCAGCTGGATTTGTGCCGCTTTAAGCGAAAGAGCGATGCTCCTCTGCTGACCGTGGGAGGCAAAACGCCGGGCTTCCCGTCCGTTGATCAAAAGGGCCAGTTCGTCCCTGTGCGGACCCGCCAGGGCGTAACCCCGTTCTCTTTCCCGGGGAAACAGTTTTGACATTTCCTCTCTGTATCTCTCCTCAATCTCTACGGTTTGTTGAGGGTGTTGGGGCGGCAAATCTCCTAAAAAGACTTTATACAACAGATGCAGCTGCCCCGCTCCTTCGAAAAGGTGGTGGTAATTGGCCGCGGCCAACTCTCCCCAGAGGTTCACCATCAACTGCCTTTCTCGAATGATCAGGGTGCCGAAATGCAGAAGCTGCTCGGCCCAGGGGGCCAGAAGTTCTTTCTGCCGGGACACCGCCATATTTTCCTTCAAGAGCTTGTTTTTTTGGAAAAGGGCGCGGTAATAGCGCCGCAGGTACCCCTCATACAGGGGATTCATCTGGGAGATGAACCGGTCCATAAAACGCCTGCGTTCTTCCGGCCCGCGGCGGATCAATTCCAGATCCTCCGGTACAAAAAAAACCACCGGGCAGGAAATTGACCGGTTCGCGTCCTTTTCCACCCTGCCGTTTACCTTGTATACTTTTCTCCGCCTTTTCAGCTCAAACCCCGTTTCCAGCAGGTATTTCCGATCGTTTATAACGGTGGTTCCTTTCAGGTAGAAATAAGGTGCGTCCCATTTGAGCATGTCCTGTTCCTGGGAAGCTCTGAAGGAGCGGCCGCTGCAGAGATAGTGGATCGCCTCCAAAAGATTGCTCTTTCCCTGCCCATTTGCGCCCTGGACGATATAGATTCCCGTTCGCAGCGAGAGCTTTCCCCTGCTGTAATTGCGAAAATTCTCTAAAAAAAAATCTTCTATATACATTATTATACACCATCCCGCGCCACAAGGAAACCGGTTCAAGCGTCTTTGTTTTCGGTCTTGATGGGCAGGACCAGGTAGCGGTAATTTCCGCTTTCCCCATCGCTGTCCCCCTGCAGGATACAGGGGCCGTGCGGACCGTTGAACTCGATGTTTAAAAACTCGCCGTCGATGATGCGCAGGGGGTCCAGTAAAAAGCGAGCATTCAGCAGTATTTCCCCCAGGTCCCGGCCTTCCTTGTGCTCCAGTTGGAGTTTCTCATCCATGCGCCCAATTTCCGAACCCGCCTTAACTTCCAGTACGCTGTTTTCAATTTGCAGCGAGATCATCTGGTTGTGACCGTGGGCCAGAAGAGCGGCCCGCTGGACGGTCTTTTCCAGCAGATCATTGTGCACCCTGATGCGGGTTTGAAAAGAAGCAGGGAATACATTGTCCAGGTTGGGATAGCGGTCTTCCAGGAGACGGCTAAAAAAACGGAATTTCCCATAGGCGATCACCATTTCGCTTTCGCTAAAATAACAACTCACCTGCCCCTGGTCCGTTCCATCCAGTACACGCATGACATCAGCCAGGCTTCTGCCGGGAATCAACAGGCGAAAGAGGTCTACCGCAGGCTGGGACTGCATCTTTTTTTGGATCCTGGCCAGCCGGTACGTATCGGAAGCGGTACACTGCAAAAACTCCCTGCCGTCAAATTCCATGAGTACGCCCCGAAAGGGGGGCTTTCCCTCATCCTGTGACACGGCAAAGATCACTTTACGGATGATTTCCGAAAACTCGCCGGACAGAAAGTTCAGTTGGTTCCAATCGCGCCAGGTCTCTTCATCGGTGAAGCGGGGATATTCTTCGAAATCCATGCCGTAGAGGGTGAAATGGGCCTCCCCGCTGGTTATATCCGTCCGCAGATTTTCCAGATCTACCTTGATTTCCACGCTGGAATCGGGCAGCTGTTTGATAACATCCGTGAACTTTTTCGCCAGTACCACCTTTCCTCCCTCGTGGACCTGCACGTTATCGCAAAAGGCCTCCACGCTCATTTCCAGATTGGTTGATTTAAAGCACAGCTGATCTTCCCGGGCTTCCAGCAATATGCCCTGGACAACTTGAAGTGCGCTTCTGACGGGAATGGTCCTTTCCACCACATTTAAGATCTGCATGAGGTTTTCCTGCCTGGCCTGAACGTACAAGCTCATCACTCCCGAATTAAGGTAGGTTTGGATCATTTGGATAATACCGGCGGTTGCAAATAATTAAAGGATAAAAAATAAAAAAGTCCACACGATATCATTAGATTTTCTAGATATATATATATATATAAAAAAACAGAAGTCAACAGTACCAGGCCATGTGAATCGGTGGATAAGTGATGGAAGGGCGCTTCTGGAGGGCACAGAAGATCTGTATAAAATTGTGTGTAAATACGGGATCCCATCCACCCTTTCCACAGTTGTTCTTGCGGAAGATAAAAAAATGGATTTATCCACAAAAAAAGATTTTTCGTCCACATCTAGCTAACATGGTTATGCACAGCTTACAGCAATGTTCGAGTATTCCGTGACAGCGGAGATAAGGCTGATAGAAAATAACGCTGCCGGCAGCACGGGTCACAGGTGGTTCTTGAGCAGCTCTTTAATTCCTTTAATGTGCTGCTGCAAGTCTCCGTTGGTTTGGTTTTGGACGGATATTTTTCGGTGGGCGTGAATCACCGTGGTGTGATCTTTCCCCCCGAATTCCTGGCCGATGCGCGGAAGAGAGTAAGCGGTCATTTCCCGGACCAGGTACATGGCAATCTGGCGGGGGAGTGAAATACTGGAGGCCCTTTTTTTGGATCGGATATCTTCCGGGGTTATTTTGAAATAGGAGGAGGTGGCGGAGATGATCTGTTCCGGGTTGATGGAGGGTTTTTGCCTTTCGGAGAAAAAGTCTTTTAATGCTTCCTGGGCGAGTTGAAGGGTGATAAGCTTGTCCTCCAGGGAAGCGTAGGCCATAATGCGAATCAGGGCACCTTCCAGTTCTCGAATGTTCTTTTCAACTTTCTGTGCGATGTAGAGCAGGACATCGTCAGGAATATAGGTTCCATCCTGGGAGCTCTTTTTGCGCAGGATGGCGATGCGGGTTTCCAGGTTTGGAGGGTGAATGTCGGTAATTAATCCCCATTCGAAACGGGAGCGCAGCCGATCCTCCAGCGTGGGTATCTCCTTGGGAGGTCGATCGCTGGAAATAACGATCTGTTTGTTGTTTTCGTGCAGGGCATTAAATGTGTGGAAAAATTCCTCCTGGGTTTGTTCCTTGCCTGCGAGAAATTGAATATCATCGATCAAGAGGACATCAATGTTGCGGTATTTGTTCCGGAATTCCAGGGTCCTGTTGTCCCGGATGGCGTTGATGAACTGATTTGTGAATTTTTCTGTGGAAAGGTAAGCGGTGTTGTTGCTGGTGTTGTTGGAGATCACGAAATGACCGATGGCGTGCATGAGGTGTGTTTTGCCCAATCCCACGCCTCCATAAATAAAGAGCGGGTTGTAGGCCTTTGAAGGAGCCTCTGCCACCGCCAGGGAAGCGGCATGGGCCAAGCGGTTACTGCCGCCGATAACGAAACTGTCGAAGGTATACTTGGGATTCAACCAGTTGCAGAGCCCGGACAGGTCGCTTTTCCTGTTTTTTTCGCCCTGCGCTTTTCCCTCCGCTGAAGCAGGGGAGGTGTTTTTTTCTTCCCCCCTGTTTCCACTTCCTGATGAATTTGGTTTGGTTCTTGCGGGATCAATTTTTTGAGGGGTCACAAAATGAAAATTATAATTGCAATTGCTAACCTTTTGAATAGTGTGAGAAATGTTTTTACGGTAATGGCTTTCCAGCCACTCCTTGGTGAATTCGTTGGGCACTTCCACGATCAGCGTGTTTTCACGCAGGTCCAGCGGTTTGGTTGCTTTCAGCCAGGTTTCAAAACTCGGCTTGCTCAAAATCTTTTCCAGCTCCGAAAGCACCGAACGCCATATTTCAGTTAGGCGATGTTCAGTTTTCGGGTAATCCATTTCGCCGTTACACCTCCAAATAATTACCCACAAAAAACCCTTAGTTATCCACAGAAAGTGTGGATAACTAAAGGGGGAATGCGGTTTTTTCCCGTTTTCCACAGGGCAATACTATCATTATCGATAGGGAACTGCAATCCAAAATACAGGGCATATGGGTTGTATTTTTGGGGGGTAGCTTTTATTTTCTTCCTCTGGTTTCGGTTAATTGTCCGTTAGCAATATTTTTAACAAATGTTATGATTGTATTACAGGATATAAACGTTTTGACCCGTTTCCGGGCGTGTTGACTTTTACAAAAAAAATGAGTTATAATGTAGCTTGAATTGTGCACGTGAATGTTTTTCTTGTACGAGATGGGAAGCGAGGATTGAGAACATGAAAAGAACATACCAGCCGAAGAGAAGAAAACAAAAAAAGGTGCACGGCTTCAGAAAGCGAATGAGTACACTGGCCGGAAGGAATATTATTAAAAGGAGAAGAAAGAAAAAAAGGAAGAGATTAAGCGCTTGAGATGGTTACGCCAGGACACTGCGAAAGAGCGCCTCGTTTAGAGCGCTTGCGCAAAAATGATCAGTTTAAAAAGGTTTACAGGGAAGGTAAATCCGCAGCGACCGGCAGAACCGTCCTCTTTTATCGGAAAAACGAAGACGGAGTAAATCGTTTGGGGATCTCCGTCAGCAAAAAAGTGGGCAAGAGCGTTGTTCGGCATCGGTTGAAGCGACTTTACCGGGAGGCCTTTTTTGTATGTAAAGACGAGATCAAAGAGGGATTTGATTTTGTCATTATAGCACGGAGAACCGCGCCAGGCCTCGATTATCACGGTGCGCTGCGCGAAATCAGAAAGCTTTTAGCGAGAGGAAATTTGATAAAGTGAAAAGATCAATTTTATTTTTTTTGAACATTTATATCCGTTATGTTTCCCCGCTTTTTCCGCCTCGCTGCCGCTTTTATCCTTCCTGTTCCCGATACGCGTATCTGGCCTGTGAACAACACGGCACTCTAAAGGGCCTTTATTACAGCCTGTCCCGCGTGTTGCGCTGCCACCCCTTCCATCCCGGGGGGGTTGATCCCGTTCCCGGTACCGTTGAAGGGGGAACCATGCGTAACGGGGGAAAGGTTTAGGACTATATCCGCCCTCGAGTTCTTTGCAAGCGAGGCAGAGCCTTTCTGGCGAACGGGTGAACACCGGCTTTGCGAGTCTGGAGGGGTGAATTTGAAATCAGACTATCGTGTTTGCTCGGGATGACAATGAAAGAAGCCCCGCAAAAAAGAGGTTTTAAAAGGTAACACTTACAAAAAGGTCTTGATCTGCTAAAAAACTGTATTTGGGGGGCCACTCAACAATAATTCCCTGAGTTAAGTTGATATTCATGATTTGAAATTCAGCTTTCATGATTTTTATGGTATTTTCTATGTCCAGGATGGGAAAAGCGGTATACTTTAGGCCCTTAGTTCTCAAGTTCTTTGTAAATTTGGCAAAACTTTTTCAAGCGATCGTGTGAATGCCGATGTTTACTGCGTTTAGAAGGAGACATTTTTGAAATTCAACTTTTATGGTTCTGGCTCGTCCAGGTTGGGGGGTAATGATTAAATGGAATTGGAATTTTTGCGGCCTTTGGTGGAGTTTATCAACTCCATCCTCAGTTATTTCTACAATATAACCGGCGATTACGGGTTGGCCATCATTATGCTGACCGCCCTGGTCAACGTGGTGACCTTTCCGTTGACCCGCAAACAAATTCAATCTTCCCGTAAGCTGCAGGAAATTCAGCCGGAATTGAAAAAGATCCAGGAAAAATACAAGCACGATAAGGAAAAACAGAACAAGGCCACCATGGAATTCATGAAGGATAGGAAGGTAAACCCCCTCGGCGGTTGTCTGCCGCTCCTGGTGCAGTTCCCCATTTTGATTTCTATTTTCCAGCTTTTGCGCGATCCGAGCATTATCAAGGCCACGGTTGAAGTTTTTGATCCATATTTTCTCTTCTTCAACCTGGACCTGACCCAGCCCGACCCTTACTACATTCTGCCCATTCTGGCCGCGCTGGGAACTTATCTGCACCAGCGCATGGTGCTGACCGATCCCCGGCAGAAGATGATGATGTACGTGTTCCCGATTTTGATCGTGGTGATCAGCGTGAATTTTCCCGCCGGATTGGTGCTCTACTGGCTGACAAACTCCTTTTTCAACGTAGGCAACCATTTCCTTATTAAGAAAGTGGAGAAATATGGCAAAAAAGAGGACGTTGTGGAAGAAAAGCAGAAGGAAAAGGCCGGGGTAGCGTTGAATAATACAGGAAAAGCAGGAGAAAAGGAGCCTCAACCGGAACCCGCCGGGGCTGCAGCCGGAGCCTCGGCCGGAGGCGCATCCGGGGCTAAAGGTCAAAAAGCATCCCCCGGGGGGGGCGCTCCAAAACCCGCTTCCGGAGGCAGCCAGCCCGGCAAGAAGGGCAAAAAAGGCAAAAAGGGCAAAAAAGGCAAAAAGAAGAAAGGTGCTGGATAATATAATGAGAACGCTGGAAGTCAGCGGAAGGACGGTTGAAGAAGCGATGGAAGAGGCGTGCAAGCAGTTGGGGGTCCGCAAGAACAATATCCAGGTGGAGGTGCTGCATGAGCCGACCCAGGGGTTATTCAAGCTTTTGAGCTCGAAACCGGCCAAAATTAAAGTTACCGTGGATAAAGAGCCCGAAGAATATATGGTGGAATTTGTAGAACAAATGCTCGTACACATCGGCCTGGAAGGGAGGGTGGCTGTAGAGGAGGACGGGGAAAACAACTTGCTTCTGCGGATCAACGGGAAAGACCTGGGGATTCTCATAGGCAAGCGCGGCAGTACCTTGAACGCTCTGCAGTACCTGGCAAATATCATCTATTTCAGAAATTTTAACCAGAAAAAGGGGCGGGTGCTCCTGGATGTTGAAAACTACAGGCAAAAGCGGGCTTCCACGCTGGAACAGCTTGCTCAAAACCTGGCCCAAAAGGCGGAGCGGACAGGACAGGAGGTTGTGCTGGAGCCGATGACGCCCCAGGAGCGGCGCATCATCCACCTTGCCCTGAAGGATCACGGGGGAGTTGTCACCAGCAGCCAGGGAGAAGAGCCAAACCGCAAAGTCATCATCTCACCGCGGCAGCGGTGAAGCACGCGTTGATGAAACCGCATCGGACCTTTCCGCACGGCCCGTGCGGTTTTTTAGTATCGGCATTTATTTCTATGGAACCGGCAATTTTGCGAGGTGTCTTGACCCATGGAGCGTGATGTGATCTGTGCCATCTCCACGCCCCCCGGAGAAGGGGGGATCGGCATTGTACGGCTGAGCGGTGACGAGGCGTACCGGATCGCGCGGGAGGTTTTCCGGCTGCCTGCGGAAAAAAGGGCAGGGGTGTTTTGGAAAGACTTCCACCCCCAGCCGAGGCGGCTTTATTACGGGTATATCCTGAGCGACCGGGGGGAGCAGGTTGACGAAGTGCTCTTTGTACACATGCCGGCACCCCAGACGTATACACGGGAGGACGTGGTGGAGATCCACGCCCACGGAGGAACCGTTCCCCTGCAGGAGATTTATCGGTTGCTGCTGCAGCGGGGGGCGAGGATCGCCGAGCCGGGAGAGTTCACGCGGAGGGCATTTTTGAACGGCCGCATCGATTTGGTGCAGGCGGAAAGCGTTTTGTCGGTGGTCCGGGCCAAGACCGATCGGGGTTTGCGCGCTGCGCTGAGCCAACTGCAGGGCCATCTCTCGGTACGGGTTCGAGAGCTGCGGCAAGGCATTTTGCATCTCCTGGGCGAAACCGAAGCCGGCGCAGAATTTTTTTACGAGGAAGCGGGACAGGAGGAGGGGACCCGGAAGGGGGTGGCCACCCGGGTGGGCGAGTTGCTGCAGCAGTGCGAATACCTGGCGGGCAGGCGGGCGCAGGGAAAAATTTTACAGGAAGGCTTGAAAACGGTGATCCTGGGCAAGCCGAACGTAGGCAAATCCTCCCTGTACAATTACCTGCTCCAGGAAGAACGGGCCATCGTGACAGAGATTCCGGGCACTACCCGCGACCTGCTGATGGAGTACATCAACCTCCGGGGAATCCCCCTGCGGATCGTGGATACCGCCGGCCTGCGGCGGGAGGGGGACAGGGTGGAGAAAAAGGGCATGGAGTTTTCCAGGAAAGCCATCCAGGAAGCGGACCTGATGCTGCTCCTCTTGGACGGGTCGGAGGAGCTTTCGGAGGAGGATTTCTGGATTTACCGCCAGCTGGAAACGGCAGAAGGGCAGCTGCTGTTTGTCATCATCAACAAAATCGACCGGGCCCGCAAGCTGACTACAGAAGAAGTGGAGCGCAGCTTTTCCGCGCAACGTGTCCTGGAGTGTTCCATTTTGAGCGGTGAAGGGTTGCCGGCCCTGGAGGAGGCTATCCTGGAATCGGCGCAGTTGGGGGAAGTTTCCGCGGGGGAAAGCGACATCATCCTGGAGGCCCGACAGGGCGAACTCATGCAGAACGCGGCCGAATCCCTGCGCGACGCTTTGCACGCCCTGGAAGCCGGATTTCCCCTGGATGTGGTTTCCATTGACCTCCATCAGGCGTACGGTTTTCTGGGCGAGCTTATCGGCGAGACGGTGGGGGACGATCTGCTCGACCATATTTTCAGCCGCTTCTGCATCGGAAAATAGCGAGGCACGTACGGTACAGGGAACGGAAAGAGGGTGATGAGCGGTGGGTTTTGAAGCAGGCCGGTACGACACCATTGTCATCGGTGCCGGGCATGCCGGCTGTGAAGCAGCGCTGGCTGCCGCCCGCATGGGCTGCCGGACGCTGGCGCTGACGGTAAACCTGGAGGCGGTTGCTTTAATGGCCTGCAACCCCTCGTTGGGCGGCCCCGCCAAGGGCCACCTGGTAAAAGAAATCGACGCGCTGGGCGGTGAGATGGGACTGGCGGCGGACGAAACCATGCTGCAGATGAGGCTTCTCAACACCGCCAGGGGGCCGGCGGTGCAGGCGCTGCGAGCCCAGGTGGATAAAAGGCGTTACCAGGAGCGAATGCGCTTGGTGCTGGAGAGGCAGGACGGCCTGGATCTGCGCGAAGGGCTGGTGAAAGAGCTCCTGGTCGAGAACGGCCGCATCTGCGGTGTCAAAACCGAGACGGACCTCCTGTTCATGGCGCCTGCAGTAATTGTAACCACGGGAACTTTTTTGGGAGGGCGCATCCTGCTGGGTGAATTCAGCTACCCGGGAGGCCCCCAGGGACTCCGACCTGCTGAGGGACTCACCCGCTCGCTTAAGCAGTGCGGATTTCGCAGCCGGCGTTTCAATACCACCACGCCGCCCCGCATCGCCAACAGGAACATAAAATTTGATAAGATGGAACGACAGGCCGGAGACGACAGGCCGCAGCAGCAGTTCTCCTTCCTTGCGGATTCCGCGAAAAAAGCAAAAAACTATCCCTGCTGGCTGACACACACCGGCCCCAAGGCCCATCAAGTAATCGCACAGCACATCAGCCGTTCGCCGGTCTGGCGGGAAAAACTGCAGGGCACCGGTCCCCGCTACTGCCCTTCCATTGAAGATAAAATCGTGCGCTTTCCCCAGCGCCTCTCCCACCAGGTGTTCTTGGAGCCGGAGGGGGAAGAGCTCACGGAATATTATGTGCAGGGGCTTTACACCGCACTCCCCGAAGAGGTGCAGCAGGTGCTGCTGCGCTCCCTGGAAGGCCTGGAAGAATGTCGGATTACGCGTCCGGGTTATGCCATCGAATACGATTGTATTGACCCGCTGCAGCTCTTTCCTGCCCTGGAGAGCAAAGGCGTGGCCGGGCTCTATTTTGCCGGCCAGGTGAACAGCACCTCCGGTTACGAGGAGGCTGCAGCCCAGGGCCTGCTGGCGGGCATTAATGCCGCTTTGAAGAAGAGGGGCGAGGATCCGCTGGTGCTGGACCGTTCGCAGGCCTATATCGGGGTGCTGGTCGACGATTTGGTGACAAAAGGTACCGATGAGCCCTACCGCATGCACACCTCCCGGGCGGAATACCGCCTGCTGCTCCGGCAGGAAAACGCCGACGAGCGCCTGACGGAACTGGGGTATCGGCTGGGTTTGATCGGCCGGGAGCGCTACGAGCGCTTTTGCAAAAAGTGGGATGCCGTCCGGGCGGAGGTGGAGCGCCTACAGAACACCCGGGTTACCCCAGCGCCGGAGGTTTTGCAGGCCCTGGAGCGGATGGGCACCCCGGCGCTGAAGTCGCCGGCGTCGCTGGCGCAGCTGCTGAAGCGCCCTGAAGTGAACCTGGAACGGATGAGGGAGGGAGGGCTCGACCGGGAGACCGCCGACCTGGACCCCGCCGTGCTCCGGGAGGTGGAAAACCGCATCAAGTACGAGGGCTATATCAACAAGCAGCGAGAGCAGATCGAGCGATACAGAAAAATGGAAGAGCAGCGCATCCCCGAAGTTTTCGATTACGGGGCGATAGGGGGGCTCGCCGCCGAAGCGAGGGACAAGCTGGAGCAGGTCAGGCCGCGATCTCTGGGCCAGGCTGCCCGCATCTCGGGCGTGACACCCGCGGACATCTCCATTCTGATGCTTCACCTGGAAGAGCGGAGGCGCCGGAAGCGAAGCGCTGCACGACGGGATGATGCCCGTGAAGCCTGAAGAACTCGGGCTGGAGCAGATCCTGGAAGGTTTTTCGGAAGCGGGCCTTCCCCTGGAGCCGGGGACGGCTTCCCTGCTGCAGCGTTACTTCCGCTTGCTGGCGGAGCACAACCGGAAATACAATCTCACCCGCCTCACCGCCCCACAGGAGGTGCTGGAAGGACATTTTCTGGATTCGCTGTGGGGCGCCGTGAAGGGTGGCGGAATCCCGGCCGAAGAACTGCTGGACGTGGGAACGGGCGGAGGCTTTCCCGGCATCCCCTTGAAAATCTACTATCCCCATCTGCAACTGATCCTTCTGGAATCATCCCGCAAAAAAACCGTGTTCCTGCGCCTTGTGCTGCGCAAGCTGTCGCTGGAAGGGGTTGAAGTGGTGCAGGACCGGGCTGAGCAGTACGCCAGGAAGGAAGGCCGCGAAGCTTTCCCCTGGGTTGCGGCACGGGCGGTCGCCTCCCTTCCCGTTTTGCTGGAGCTGTCCCTGCCGCTGCTGCGGGTGGGCGGCTGTTTCTGGGCTTACAAGGGCCCTCATTACCAGGAGGAACTGAAAGAAGCCGGCCCGATTTTGCGCCGCTGCGGCGGGGAGCTGCAGCACACGGTGGAATATACGCTTCCCCGGGCCGGCGCACGGACCGTCCTGATTTTTCGCAAAGCGGCCCCTTCGGAGGCGGCATTCCCCCGTCGACCGGGGGTTCCCCAGAAAAAGCCCCTGGTGCGGTGAGCGCGAAAAAAGTCTCCTGCGGGAGAGGGTTTGCGGCAGGAAATATTTGTTCGCTGTCGAAGGTTTCTTTAAAACTTTTTGAACGTGATGGAACGATGGCATGAAACGTGTGGCGAACCAACTTCTGGCAGGAGGTTTTCCCGGATGAAAGAGCGTTGGGGGAAACTGCTGGGCCTCGAAAGCAGTGAAACCCCTCCCAAGGGCGAGATAACCAGCATCAACATGAAGCTGGTGAAGACCAACCCCTACCAGCCAAGGAAAAATATAGAACCGGAAAAGGTAAAAGAACTGGCGCAGTCCATCAAAACTTACGGGCTGCTCCAGCCGGTTATTGTGACCGCGGAAGGGGATTACTACCGCCTTGTCGCCGGGGAGCGGCGTTACCTGGCGTGCGAGCTGCTGGGCTGGTCTGAAATTCCGGCTATCGTCAGGGATTTTGAGGGGAGCTCTTTGGCGGCCGTGGCCCTCATTGAAAACCTGCAGCGGGAGGACCTGAATTTTATCGAAGAAGCCCAGGGCTACCGCCGCCTGATGGACGAATTTGCGCTTACGCAGGAAGTCCTGGCCCAGCGCCTGGGGAAAAGCCAGTCCACCATCGCCAACAAACTGCGCCTTTTGCGCCTGCCGGATGAGGTGGTGGAGTTGTTGAAAGAAGGCAGCCTCACTGAACGCCATGCCAGGACCCTCTTAAAGCTCACCGCCCCGGAGAAACAAAAAGAGGCCGTGCAGTTCATGCTGGAAATGGAGATGAATGTGAAAGAGGCCGAGGAACTGGTACTGGAAATGGAGCGCCAGGGAGAAAACGCAAAGCAGGCGGAGCAGAACAAATCGGACAAGAGGCGGAAAGTGGTTGTCAGGGACCTGCGCATTTTCCTGAATACCATCAGGCAGGCCGTTCAAATTATAGAAAAGGCGGGTTTGAAGCCCGAGGTAGATGAGGTGGAGCAGGAGGACTGCGTGGAAATCCGAATCCGCCTGCCTCGGGAGAGCCGGTGAGGGGAAAAATATCGGGGATTTTCCGGCGGGGAGATCATTCGATTACGGCGGCGGCGGGCTATTATGCCCCGGCGCGTTCGGATCCTGCCGCTTTTTTATGTACGCGGCAGGATATGATTTTGTGCGTAACGAATATAAGTTAAGATTCCGGATAAAAAGATTCAATTTTGGCAAAACAGCCCCTCCGGTGCGCATAGAGGATACATGGCGAGGTGAATGAGTTGAAGGGAGTCATAACGATTGCCAATCAAAAAGGCGGCGTCGGCAAGACAACGACGGCGGTAAACTTAAGCGCTTTTTTGGCCTCCCTGGGGAAAAAGGCCCTGCTGCTGGATGTCGATCCGCAGGGGAACGCCACCAGCGGCATCGGGTTGGACAAGCAGCAGGTCAGAAGATGTGTCTACGACGCCCTGATCAATGAGGTTCCTGTGGAGAAAATTATCTGCCGCAGCAAATATGAGAACCTGGATGTCATCCCGGCCACCATTCAACTGGCCGGGGCGGAGATCGAGCTGGTGCCAACCCTGTCCCGGGAAGTCAGGCTGCAGAAGGTGATCGAGCCCGTCCGGAAGAAGTATGAGTACATAATCATCGACTGCCCGCCGTCGCTGGGACTGCTGACGCTCAACGCACTGACAGCAGCAGACTCTGTTCTGGTGCCCATACAGTCGGAATACTACGCCCTGGAAGGGCTGGGGCAGCTGGTAAATACCATTAATCTGGTCAAAAAACACTTGAACAGCAAGCTCAAGATTGGCGGAGTGCTCATCACCATGTTCGACGTGCGGACGAACTTATCCTCGCAGGTGGCCGACGAGGTGCGCGGCTATTTTGGAGAGATCGTCTTTAAGTCGGTGATCCCCCGCAATGTCCGATTGAGCGAGGCGCCCAGTTACGGGGAGGCCATCTTGAATTACGACCCCCGCAGCAAGGGGGCCGAAGTGTATAAGCAGCTCGCGGAGGAGGTGATTTCGAAATGAACAAAAAGCGGTTAGGGCGGGGGCTCAGTGCTCTGATCCCCGATGTTCCGGATGCAGGCGCGGAGGAGATTCCCTCCGAGCTCAGCAAGGATTTTGTTGAAATTCCCCTGGAGGAAATTCGCCCCAACCCCATGCAGCCCCGCTCCGAATTTCCGGAGGAAAGCCTGCGTGAGCTGGCCGATACCATCACTTCCTACGGCGTCATCAACCCCGTGATCGTGCAGAGGGAAGAAGGAAGCGGGTATGTCTTGGTCGCCGGCGAGCGGCGGGTCCGCGCCGCGCAGTTGGCCGGACTCAAGGTTATCCCGGCGCTGGTAAAAAGCTTCAGCCGGGAGGAGTTTATGGAGATTACCCTGGTGGAAAACTTGCAGCGGGAAGACTTGAACCCGCTGGACGAAGCGCTGGCCTATCGGAAGCTTATCCAGGAATTTAACCTGACGCAGGAAGAGCTCTCCAGGCGCCTGGGCCGCAGCCGAACGGCCATCGCCAACTCGCTGCGGCTACTTTCCCTGGACGATGAGGTCAAGCGCTACATGGTTGCAGGGAGTATATCTGCAGGCCAGGCCAGGCCCCTTTTGTCGCTGGAGGACGCGGAATTGCAGAGAGAGGCCGCCAGTAGGATTGTCAGCGAAAACCTGAGCGCCCGGTTTGTAGAAAAAATGGTAAAGAACCTGCTGAAAAAAAAGAAAAGCTCCCCTGGCAAAGCGGCCGCCGGCGAAAAGGGCGGGGAGGAGCGAGCGCTGGCCCTCTATGAATTGGAGGATAAGCTGCGCCGGCATTTCGGGACAAAGGTCAAGATACGCTCCGGCTCCCGGGAAAGCAAGATTGAAATGTCTTTTTACGGCGAAGAAGACCTGGACAGGCTGGCGAGGCTGCTACTGAACGAAGGACAGCCTTGATGTTTCACGTGAAACATTTTTCTCCACAGCTGAAGCGGGCACTTTGGAATCGTGCGCCCGGATCCCTGGCGGTTTGGGCCGGCAAAAAAGGAGCAGTGGAGGTGGAAAGCCCTTGTCAGGCAAAAAGACGAAGAAGCGGGCGTTTACTGTTATGGTCATTCCACACCGGGGCGAAAAAGTGCGCAGCATCCGCCTGCCCACGGTGCTGCTGCCGGTTTCCGGAATAATTTTGCTGGGGCTGATCATCGCCCTGGCGGGCTGGTCAAAATCGTACATAGCGCTGCGCGAGGAGGCTGTGCGAACCACAGAGCTGGCCTCGGAGCTCGGGGCGGAAAACCGGAAACTGAATGAAGAGGTCGACCTGTTGGCCCGGGAAACCGCAGACTTAAAAGAGCGCGTTTCCGGGCTGCACAAGCTGGGTGTCAAAATCACAGAGATCATTGATGACACAGACCCGGAAGAAATTGAAACGCTGGGCGCCTTTCTGGGTGAAAAAACGCCCCCAACCGGTGGAGAAGAGGGCGCACCGGCGGATCTGAAGCGAACCCTTCTGGAAAGCCGCGGGGGGAATGAGCAAGTAGGAGAGACGGCGGGAAACATTGTGCTGCTGCAGTCAGTGCTGCCGGAACAGAAGGAAGCGCTGCAGCGATTAATTAAGGAGGCGGAGGAATACCGGTGTGAGTTGGAAGCCACGCCGTCCATTTGGCCGGCACAGGGGCGTGTGTCTTCCACTTACGGGCTGCGAACCCACCCCATAACGGGGAGGAGGGAGTTTCACTATGGCCTGGACATAGCTGCCCCGATGGGCGATCCGGTCTTCGCCGCTGCGCGGGGGGAAGTTACAGAGGCCGCCTACAGGAGAGGCCTGGGGAATGTGATCATCATAGAGCATGGCTACAGTTACAGCACCTTGTATGCCCACCTGTCCGCCTTTCACGTCGAAGAAGGCGACCATGTGGAAAAGGGGGAGGAGATCGGCTGCATCGGCAGCACGGGATTCAGCACGGGGCCGCACCTGCACTACGAGGTCCATCAGAACGGCGCGCCCGTGGATCCCGAAAAATTTTTGCCTTGAGGCGCGAAAAATCGGATTGCCCAACAAGGCTGCTCTGAAAATAGAACATGTCGCTCAAAGGTCCGTCGCCAGACAGCAATCGATTTTCATCCTTAGGGGGTATCCATTTAACCGGCCTAACGGCCAACCCTCCGCCACGGCCGTCGCCCATACGCCAACCACCGGCATGGCGCAGTTAGGGCACACAAATACGTCGCACCACCGCAACCACTCC
>PWTK01000002.1 GCA_003563895.1 Syntrophomonadaceae bacterium | reverse complement strand
TTGTTGAGCGCGTGGGTGCAGTCGCTCTTGCAGAAGACCGAACATCGCCCTGCCACGGGGTAGGGTTCTTCCCCGACGGAGGCTCCCAGCGCTTCAGCGGGGGTGAGCCCCATTCTCTTTATCTGCTGCAGGAAGAACTCCCCGCTGCCCGAGGCACATTTATTGCCGGTATGTACACTGCCCACCTGTCCCTTTTCATCCAGTTCGTAAAGGATAAAGGTTTCGCTGCCGGCGCTGACCACGCCGTCCACCGGTCCATCGGCCGGGATTTTCCCGAGAACGTGCTGGCAGGCCAGCTCCACCGCTTCGGGTTCAGCGATGCTGGGAAGGTCCAGCAGGTACCTGAACTTGCGGCCGGTTGCGCAAAGGC
This sequence comes from Syntrophomonadaceae bacterium, assembly GCA_003563895.1. GTDB lineage: Bacteria > Bacillota > Dethiobacteria > DTU022 > UBA8154 > CSSED11-181. Next base: position 3,660 of record PWTK01000002.1, on the reverse strand, counting down.
GCATCTCTTCTTCCTGACTGAGCAGCTGCAGGAGCAGTTCGCGGGGGTTGCCTTCGTGGGGTTTGGTTAATGCTTCGGCAATGCTGATGTTATCTCCATTCTTTTCTACCGTTACCAATCCAAGGGTTGCCGCGCCCAGGCAGAGTCCGCTACTGCGCATAGATCTTTTCCCACCTCTTTATCCAGGGAATGGTTTGAAGAACGCGTAAATACTCAGCCCACCGGTTCCATGAAAGCTGAAAACAGTTGGCTGAAGAACGACAGGGTTTTTTCAAGCCACATATTATTTTACCTGAAAAAGCTTGTGATGGCAAAGAAAAGCTGTCGAAAATAAGACGGCGGGAAATACAAATAGAAAAAAGAGCCCCGCTATTTTGGCCCTGAAAGGGGGAAAAACCAGCGCTCACGGCCTTATTTCCCCAGGCATTGCGTTCTGCAATGAAGCGCCCGAAATTTTTTGGCGCGCCCGATTGCAGCTTTTTTCAGGCATGATATAATGATCTACGTAACCCTACAGCGAAATATTGCAGCCAGCGCAGTCATGGGGGGCGGTTCGGATGTTACCGGAGCAAAGCGGAGGGCCGGAGGAAAGGCGATGGAACTTTCCCCCACAACGATTACACGGCGGCAGGATGTGAAAAAATGCCGAAAAGAGGCGACCTGAAAAAGATACTGATCATCGGTTCCGGGCCTATCGTGATAGGCCAGGCCTGCGAATTCGATTATTCCGGTTCCCAGGCCTGCAAGGCGCTCCGGGAAGAGGGGTATAAGATCGTCCTGGTCAACTCCAATCCGGCGACCATCATGACCGATCCCGAAATGGCCGATGCCACCTATATGGAGCCCCTCACGGTCGAAGTGTTGAAAAAAGTCATCCAGCGGGAAAAACCCGACGCCGTGCTGCCGAACCTCGGAGGCCAGACGGCGCTGAACCTGGTGGTTTTCTTGGAACGCGAGGGCTTTCTCTCAAGCCACGGGGTAGAAGTTCTCGGTGCAGATGTCTCTGCCATCTCCCGCGCCGAAGACCGGGGCCTGTTCCGGGAGGCGATGAACGAAATCGGGGTCCGCGTGCCCCAGAGCTATATCGCCTGCAGCGTAAAGGAGGCGGAAGCCGCGGCCGCGGAGATCGGCCACCCCATTATCCTGCGCCCTGCTTACACGCTGGGCGGCAGCGGCGGCGGCGTGGCTTACAACATCGAGGAGCTCACCCGCCAGGCCGCCTCGGCCCTGGAAGTCAGCCCCGTGGGGCAGGTGCTCGTGGAGAAATCCCTCATCGGCTGGAAGGAGATCGAGTTTGAAGTGGTACGCGACGCCGCGGACAATGTGATCATCGTTACCTCCATGGAGAACGTGGACCCCATGGGCGTCCATACGGGGGACAGCATCGTCGTGGCGCCGGCCCAGACCCTCTCCCGTCCCGAATACGACCGGCTGGCCGCCCTGTGCAAGAAGATCATCCGCAAGGTCGGCGTCCAGGCGGGTGGGGCGAACATCCAGCTCGCCCTGAACCCCCTTTCGGACGAGGTATGCATCATCGAGGTGAACCCCCGCCTTTCCCGCAGCTCGGCACTTGCTTCCAAGGCTACCGGGTATCCCATCGCCTGGGTTTCGGCGAAGCTGGCCCTGGGCTATACCCTGGACGAAATCACCAATCCCATCACCGGCACCACCAGCTGCTTTTTTGAGCCCGCGGTGGATTACTGCGTTTTGAAAATCCCCCGCTTCAACTTTGAGAAGTTCCCCGAGGCCGAACCCGTTCTCACCACGTCCATGAAGGCGGTGGGCGAGGTCATGGCCATCGGCTGCAATTTCAGAGAGGCCCTGCAGAAAGGCCTGCGCTCCATGGAGGACGGCCGGGCCGGGTTCGGGGCGGACGGAAAAGATCCCGATCCGGCCAAACTCACACGGCAGTTCATAACCGAGAAGCTGAGCATCCCCAACGACCAGCGCCTCTTCTATATCCGCTGCGCCTTCCAAAAGGGCTTTACACTGGAGCAAATCCACGAGCTGACCGGTATCGACCGCTGGTTCCTGTATCAGTTCCAGGAAATACTCTCCATCGAGAAAACCGTCACCGCTTATCGCAATAATGCCGGTGGGGACGGCGCAGGATTGGGGGGCATGCCGCCCGAACTGCTGCAAGAAGCCAAGGAGGCGGGGTTTTCAGACCGGCAGCTGGCCCACCTTTTGGACTGCCGGGAAGAAACCATCCACGCCTTGCGGAAAGAGAAGGGGGTGCAGGCCGTTTTCAAGGAAGTAGACACCTGCGCCGGGGAATACCGCGCCGAGCGCCCCTATTTTTACTCCACCTGCCAGCGGGACGGGCGGGATGAGAGCCGTGCGGCGAACCGCAAAAAGGTGCTGGTCCTGGGCGGTGGGCCGAACCGCATCGGCCAGGGGATCGAGTTCGACTACTGCTGCGTGCACGCTTCTTACGCCCTGCAGGAAGAAGGCTGGGAGAGCATCATGATCAACAGCAACCCGGAAACGGTCAGCACCGATTACGACACCTCCACCCGGCTCTACTTCGAGCCCTTAACCCGCGAGGACGTGCTCAATGTCGTGGAGCGGGAGCAGCCGGACGGGGTCATCATCCAGTTCGGGGGACAGACCCCGCTGAACCTCGCCCTGCCGCTGGAAAAAAGCGGGGTTTCCATTATCGGCACCAGCCCCGACAGCATTGACCGCGCCGAAGACCGGAAGCGTTTCAGCGCCCTGCTGCAGAAGCTGAACCTGGTCCGGCCCGACAGCGAAACGGCCCTTTCCCCGGAAGAAGTGCGGGAAGCCGCCAACCGCATCGGCTATCCCGTCATGGTACGCCCCTCCTACGTGCTGGGCGGCCGGGCCATGCAGATCTGCTACAGCGAAGAAGAGCTGCACATCTACATGGCGAGCGCGGGCATTCCCTTTAACGAGCACCCCGTGCTGGTGGAAAAATTTCTGGAAGACGCCATCGAGGTCGACATCGATGCCGTATCCGATGGCGAACGGGTGATGATCGGGGGCATCATGGAGCATATCGAGGAAGCGGGGGTCCACTCCGGCGACAGCGCCTGCGTGATGCCCGTTTACAGCGTAATGGACGATGTGGTGGAGCAGCTGAAGGAGACAACCCGGGCGCTGGCAAGGGAATTGAACGTGAAAGGCCTCATGAACGTCCAGTACGCCGTGAGAAACGACATCGTGTATGTGCTGGAGGTGAACCCCAGGGCCTCCCGCACCATCCCCTACGTGAGTAAGGCCATCGGTGTTCCCCTGGTCAAGCTGGCCACCAAGGTCATGCTGGGAAAAAGCCTGGAGGAACTCGGTTTTGCCGGCGAGGTCCAGCTGGACCACGTGGCAGTAAAAGAAGCGGTATTCCCCTTCAACCGCTTTCCCGGTGTCGATGCCGTGCTGGGCCCGGAGATGAAATCCACCGGTGAAGTGATGGGGATCGATTACGGGTTCGGCTTGGCGTACGCCAAGTCCCAGCTGGCGGCGGGGCAGATCCTCCCCCCGTCCGGGACAGTGTTTCTGAGCGTGCGCAACCAGGACAAAAGGCCGGTGGTTTTTCTGGCCAAAAAACTGGTCGATTTGGGTTTTTCCATTGTCTCCCCCCGCGGTACGGCCCGGGTGTTGCGGCAGAACGACATCGAGGTCAGGGAGGTGGCCAAGCTGCAT